>DATAHN010000115.1:0-16088 GCA_036263155.1 Gammaproteobacteria bacterium
GCCTTCGCAGCGCACGCAGTATTCCTCATAACCTACGGCGGCGCGCCGGAAGCGTTCCACCGGCAGTGCGTCCAGCACTTCGTTGCCGACGATGACGCCGGTGAACCGCTCGGGCAGCATCTCCAGCCAGCGTACCTTCGAAACCAGTGCCGGCGCCTTCGCTGCCAGCGTCGCGTGCTGGCGCTCCTTCAGTTCAGCGCTCACCTCCAGGATGAGATATTCCTCCGGGAGCGCACCGAGCGCCTGCAACTCCAGGAGCATGTCCGCCGCCATGACGCCGGAGCCCGCACCCAGTTCCAGGATGGAACCTCCCGTCATCCCGCCCAGCACCTCGGCGCACTGGCGCGCGAGACAACGGGAGAAGAGCGGTGACAGCTCGGGCGCGGTGATGAAGTCGCCGGCGGCGCCGAACTTGCGGGCGCCGGCGCTGTAGTAGCCGAGACCCGGCGCGTAGAGGGCGAGTTCCATGTAGCGGCTGAAGGGGATGAGTCCGCCCGCCGCACCGATGGCGGTGCGGATGTGCTCTGCGAGTCGCGCGCTATGGGCCAGCGCCTCGGGGGTGGGCAGCGGCAGGTCGGCGTAGTTCTGGGTGATGGGCAGCAAGGATTTCTGCTTTAATGATGCTCATGAAGAATACCTCAAAGCTCGCCGGCCGCACCGCGCTCGTGACCGGCGCCGCCAAACGCCTGGGCGCCGCGACGGCGCGCGCGCTGCACGCGGAGGGCATGAACCTGCTGCTGCACTACAACAGGTCCGAAGCCGAAGCGGCGGCGCTCGCGAAGGAGCTGAACGGCATCCGCCGCGATTCCGCCGCCACCGCCCAGGCCGATCTCGCCAACACCCAGGGACTGGAGTCGCTGGTGAAGGCGGCGCTGCAGTGGGAAGGCCTGGACGTGCTGGTGAACAACGCCTCCAGCTTCCGGCCCACGCCCATCGGCAGCATCGGCGAAGACGATTGGGACGACCTCATGGGCAGCAACCTGAAGGCGCCGCTGTTCCTGGCCCAGGCCGCGGCGCCGCACCTGAAGAAGAACCACGGCTGCATCGTGAACATGATCGACATCCACGCCTACCGGCCGTTGCGGGAACACACGGTGTACTGCGCCGCCAAGGCGGGCCTGGTGATGCTCACGCTCTCGCTCGCGAAGGAGCTGGGGCCTGAGGTGCGGGTCAATGGGGTGGCCCCCGGGCCGGTGCTGTGGCCCGAGACGCCCATGGATGCAGCTACCAAGAAGTCCATCCTCGAAGCCACGGCACTGAAGCGCAAGGGCTCGCCGGAAGACGTGGCCGGGGCAATCATCTACCTGGTGCGGGACGCGGATTACGTCACAGGGCAGATACTCGCCGTGGACGGCGGTCGCAGCATCGGCTGGTGAACCGGCTGGACCTACTCCGCTAAAATGGCCGTCCGCCGAGCCCTCCTCGACGGCAACCGGGGTATGCCAATTTGATCCTATTCCCTTCCAGCTGGTCGCGGGCGTTCATCGGCGCGGCGGCGGCGCTCAACAGTCCCCGTTTCAAGGCATGGTTCCACGGCACCCGCCTGCCCTATGCGCTGGCGTTCATCCTGCTGCTCGTCGAGACGCTCACGTCCAACAAGACCTGGGCCACCAACGACGACATCGGGATGGCCATGATCTCGCAAGGCATCGGCATCGCCGCCCATCCCTCCGCAGGCCTGGTGTTCTCGAACGTCGTCTGGGGCTGGATAGTGATGCACCTGCCGGGCGTGGGCGGCATCACCGGCTATGGCCTCGCCACCTACGGCCTCCTGCTCGCCTCGTTCCTGGCGATCGCCGCCAGCCTGCAGCGGATGCGCGCCTCGCCCTGGTTGGGCGCCGTGGTGCTGCTGCTGATGTATGCCCCGGTGCTCGTCGCCCCCCAGTTCACGATCGTGGCGGGGTATCTCGCCGTCGCGGGCCTGGCCATCTGGATGGCCTGGCGCGACTCCGCCTCCTTGGTGCCGCTGTTCGTCGCGGGCATGCTGCTGTTCCTGGCGAGCATCGTGCGCATGACGGAGTCCATCCTCGTCCTGGGCATCGCGTGGCCGCTGCTGCTGCCGGCCCGCTGGCGGCTGCCCACGCGGGGCACCTTCTCGGGCGCGCGCTTCAGGCGCACCGCGGCATTCGCCATAGCGATGCTCGTGCTGTCGTCGTCCGCCTACCTTGCGAACAAGGCGTATTACTCATCTGAGGAGTGGAAGGCGTTCCGCGACATCAACCCGGCGCGGGTGCTGTTCACGGACTACAAGGCCGGAAAGTACTTCATGGTGCACCCCGAGAGCCTGCAGGGGTCCAAGGTCAGCAAGAATGATATCCAGCTGATCCAGCAGTGGTTCTACCAGGACACCCGTGTCTTCGACGGCGCGACGTACTCCGCGCTCCTCTCCGGCGTGCCATGGCAGGAGCGCTTCGACCTGAACGCCCGCAAGTACGCCCCGCTGCTGCGCAACTTCGGGAAACCCCAGTTCGGCGACCTGTTCTGGCTGATCCCGCTGCTGGTGCTGCTGAACTTCCGGCGGGACCCCCGGACCGCGGCGGCATTCGTCCTCTTCCTGCTGAGCATGTCCATGCTCTGCTTGCTGGGAAGGGCCGGTGTGACGCGCGTCTACATCCCCCCGCTGGCGGCGATACTGGTCCTGTCGTTCATGGCCTTCGGCCCAGAGACCCGCTGGCGCATGCACCTACTTGGTTTCGTCGGCCTGTTGATCCTCATCATCCCGATGGGGATGCATGCCTTCAAAACCAGGGTGAACACGACTGCGAGGTTCACCCGGGAGATCTGCCAGGTCTCGCAGCAGAGATTGCTGGTGGTCTGGGGGATGCGCGCGTTCCCGTACCGGTACCTCTACCACCCCGACGATCGTGGACCGCCTTGCGATCCGCACCTGTACGCACTGGGCTCCATGCAGCTCGCGCCCTATGCCCTGGACAACCTGGAGCGCTACACCGGCACCCGCTCCCTGGTGGACGCCTTGCGGCAGGGCCAGTCGATCTACATCTTCGCGACCGTGCATCGCCTCGAGAACCTGCAGCAATACTTCGTGGAGCACTACTCGCTGGCCCTCGCGGGGCACCAGGTCATGCACGACTACCATCTCAACCTCTTCGAGGTGCACATCGCCGGTCCCACCTCGACCACGCCGCTGCCCAAGATAGTGGCCAAGGATGCGGACAAGAACCAGGGGAACGACGACGCGGACGATGACCAGGAAGACGACGACCAGATGAACTAAGGCTTGTGACGGCGCGAGCGCTGCTTGTCCTGCTGCTCATGGAAGAAGCTGAGCCGGTGCTCCGCGAGGAGCTTGACTCCCTGGTCGCAGGCCGCCTGGTTGGGGCAATACCAGCGGGGATAGGCCATATGGGCGCCCGCCAGGCGCGCCCGCGCTATCGAGATCGCCCTCTCCTGCGAGTGCCGTTGCGCGCCCATGCCGCCGAGCTCCGTCGCGAGGTTGTAGCCCTCCAGCGAGGCCACGCCTAGCGTGAGCAGCACCAACAGACCCGCGGCCATCCGCCGCCGGCCTGCGGCATGCAGCTCCCGCAGCCACATCGCCAGCACGAAAAGGCAGGCCACGAACAGCAGGTGGTTCGTGAACACGTAGCGGGGCGCTCCGCCGTTCTCGGTGCCCCGCCCGAAGCGGGCGATGACGAGCTCGCCGATGTAGCCGGCGACGAACAAGGCCATGGCGAGCGGCACCAGGCTGCGGCGATACAGGCGGCCTCGCAGGTAAAGGTAGAGCGCCAGCGCGCTGAGCGCCAGCACGGACAGGCCGGCCGCTTCCAATACCGCGGCGCTCAACCCCCTGTTGACCACGACGCTGGCGCCCAAGGCATGCAGCACATAGCGCAGGGCGCCGAGCGGTTCGGCGGAAATCTTCCTGATGAAGCCGCCCAGCATGCCGGGGCTCATGCTGCCCGCGCCGCCGTACCAGTAGATGAGCTCCGCGACCAATAGCGCAGCGCCGACCCAGGCCACCATCCGCAGCCGGGCGGCCTTCCCACCGTCGGCTTGGGCGGCGAGCAGCAGTGCCATCACCGCGGTGGCGAGGACGATGGCCGGCCCCTTGCCTGCCCCGAACAGCACCAATGCCAGCACCAGACCTGCGGCCAGTGCGGCGTAGCGCCACCACGGTTGCGGAGAGCGCAACCTGGTGTCCATCGCCACCCAAAGCGCGGTGAACCAGAACGTGCCCACGATGGCGAACACCGCGAGCAGGTCGTAGGTGTAGAAATGCGTCTGCGCGAAGCTGAACACCGTCAATGCGACGGGCAGGAACGCGAGATGATCGAAGACCGTCGGCGCGGAGCCGCCGCAGCGGACGAAGTGACGGTACAGCCAGAGCGCCATCAGCCCCAGGGCGAGCACGCCAAGGTAGCAGCCGAGCCGGACGTCCAGTCCGAACCAAGCCGCGTTGGCGATGAGGTAGAGCTTGAACGCCGGGGTGCGGTGCTCCGATCCGGCGGCGTTGGTATCCCAGATGTCCGCCAGGCTCAACTGCCCCGCGTACCAGTGCCGCAGCACCTGCAGGAACTTCCACTCGTCACGCGTGATGCTGTTGAAGTCCATGTAGTGCACGTAGCACAGCACGCCGGCGGTGCACAGCGCGATGGCGGTCAGCAGGATGACCGCCCCGAGGCGGCGGCCCGTGAACGCCCGGAAGTCGCTGAGCGCGAAGATGTTCGCCACGTCAATCCTCCGCGCGCGCGCCGAAGCGGCTGAAAGCCTTTAGGGACCAGAGCGCGCCCAGGGCCGAGACCAGGAACAGCGGCACCAGGCCGAGGAGCGCCGCGCCGGTGACCGCCGCGCGCGGCACGCCGAGCTGCATCAGGACCACGATGAGCGTGCCTTCGCGCACGCCCAGGCCGTTCAGTGATATGGGCGTCATGGATGCGAGCCAGGCGAGCGGCGCCGCCAGCACCACCGAGAACAGCGAGGCATGGGCTCCCAGGCTCATGAGGAAGCACCAGAACATGAGGATGTAGCCCATCTGGAACAGCACGCTGTAGGCCAGCACCATGAGCACCGTGCCGGGTGCGAGCGCGTAGCGCATCAGGTGGTCGCTGCCTTCCTTGAGCGCGTGGAGCAGGCGCACGATGCGCGATCCGCCCTTGAGGCGCGCGTGACGCGCCAAGTGCACCAGCCACAACGCCGCCAGGACCGCCGCCAGGATCACGCCAGCCACCATGAGATAGCGCCAGTCGCCGCGGTTCATCCCCAGCCAGGCGCCGCCCACGGTGGCCAGCACCACGATCGAGGCGATGCCGCAGAGCCGCTCGAACACCACGCTGGCGTAGAGCTGCGGCTTGTGGGCGGAAGCGGCGCCGTACAGCGCCAGGGGCCGCACCAGGTCGCCGCCCGCGACACCGGGCAGGAAGTTGCTGCTGTACATGCCGATGGTGTTGGCCCGCAGCACGGCGAGGAACGGCGGCCTAAAGCCACTCTTGTGCAGGAGCCGGTGCCAGCGCGCCGCCGCTACCAGCTGGCCGCCCAGGTAGCTCGCGATACCGAGCGCGATGAACAAGGGATCGGTGTCCCTCAACGCGCCCGCCACGTCGTACTTGCGCGCCAGGTAGAAGATGCCGCCCACCATCGCGAGGCTCACCAGCACCCGCAGCGCCTTACCGGCGAGCCGGCGCGGCGCCGGTTTTCCCCGCTCCGCGCCCATGGGTCAGAGTTCCTTGCGGAAGATGTAGAACTGCAGGTTGGTGGCGGATTCCTGCACCAGGCGCCCGATGTACTCGCCCAGCACGCCGAGCGCCAACAGGATGTTGCCGGAGAAAAACGAGATCAGCACCGCCAGCGACGGCCAGCCCAGCACGCCGGTATGGTGGCCGAGCACTTCGCGCAGGATCACGTACACCGCGAAGGCCAAGCTCGCCAGGCTCACCAGCACGCCCCAGTAGATCATGAGGCGCAGCGGGATGAAGGAGTGGTTGATGAGCAGGTACGAGGCCAGCTTGACCAGCTTACGCAGGGTGTAAGTGCTCCTGCCGTGATGGCGCGGGTCGTGGCGCACGTCGATGTTGACGATCGATTCGGTGGGTACCGAGCCCAGGATCAGCGCCGGCAGGTAGGGATGCACGCCCTTGTAAGCCGCAATGGAATCCACCGCCTCGCGCGAGAAGGCTCGGTAGCTGGAGAACTTGAGATGCTTCGGCTTGCCCAGGATCATGTTGGTCATGGCCTGGACCGAGCGGCTGCCCAGGTTGCGGAACCAGCCGTGCTTCTTCTTCTCGGCGATGCGGCCGATGACGATGTGGTGGCCCTCGCCCAGCGCCGCCAGGAACCGCGGGATCTCCTCCGGCGGGTTCTGCAGGTCGTCGTCGAGGGTGATGACCGCGTCGCCGCGGCTGTGCTGCAGCCCGCACAGCACCGCATGGTGCTGCCCGTGGTTGTGGCCGAACTGGATGAGCTTCACGCGCGGCTCGCTCGCTCGCAGCTTCTGCAGCACCGTGTAGCTGCCGTCGGTGCTGCCGTCATCCACCATGATGATCTCCCAGTGCCGGGTCACGCCCTCCAGCACCGGCTTCACGCGGCGGAAGAACTCCTCGATCCCGCCGCGATTCATGTATACCGGCACCACCACGGAGAGCGCCACCGGCGCGGTATGCGGCAGGATGGCCTTGCGGGTGCGGGGCGCGGCAGCCATCTCAGGTGGCGGCCCGGCGCTGCGCCGGGAGCGCCAGCGCTTCCTGCACCGCGCCGGTGACCCGCGCGATGTCGGCCTCGGTCATGTCCGGCCACAGGGGCAGGCGGATCAGGCGCGCGTAGAGGTCGTCGGTGACCTTGAGCTCGCCGCCGTGGGTGCGGCCGAAACGCTTGCCGGCAGGTGCGCTGTGCAGCGGGATGTAGTGGAACACCGCCATCACGCCCTTGGATTTCAGGTGCTCCAGGATCTGCTCCTGTTCGGCGTGACTGCCAGCGAGGATGTAGTACATGTGGGCGTTGTGCTCGCAGTCCGCGGGGATGGTCGGCCCCTGGATGCGGCCCGCGTCGCGCAAGGGCTTGAGCGCCTGATGGTATTGCTCCCAGATCTGCATGCGGCGCGCGGTGATGGGCTTCAAGTCCTCCAGCTGCGGCCACAGGAAGGCTGCGATGAGCTCGCTCGGCAGGAACGATGACCCCACATCCACCCAGGTGTACTTGTCCACCTGGCCGCGGAAGAACTTGGAGCGGTTGGTACCCTTCTCCCAGATGATCTCGGCACGCTCCGCGAAGCGCGGGTCGTTGACCAGGAGCGCGCCGCCCTCGCCGGAGATGACGTTCTTGGTCTCATGGAAGCTGAGCGCGGAGAGCGCGCCATAGCCGGCCAGCGGCTTGCCCTTGTATGTGGAATGGATGGCTTGGGCGGAGTCGGCCAACACCAGCAGGTTGTGCTTCCTGGCGACGGCGTCGATGACTTCCATGTTGCAGGCCACGCCCGCGTAGTGCACCACGAAGATGGCCTTGGTGCGCGGAGTGATGGCGGACTCGATGAGCCGCTCGTCCAGGTTCAGGGTGTCGGGGCGGATGTCCACGAACACCGGCGTGGCGCCGCGCAGTACCACCGCGTTGGCGGTGGAGACGAAGGTGTAGGACGGCATGATGACTTCGTCGCCGGGACCGAGGTCGGCGAGGATCGCGGCCATCTCGAGCGCCGCGGTGCAGGAATGGGTGAGCAGCGCCTTGGGGCTGCCGATGCTCTGTTCGAGCCAGGCCTGGCACTTCTTTCCGTAGGGGCCGTTGCCGGAAAGGTGGCCCTTCTCGATGGCGTCGCGGATGGCCTCGAGCTCGCGGCCGGTGGCATGGGGATAGTTGAAGCGTATCTTGTCCATGGTTCCGCGCTCAGGGCCTGGCATCGTGCCGGGACCGCATCAGACTGTGGAAAGCGGCCATTTTACCTTCATAACCGGCGCTTGGGGCCGGCCCAAATCTCAGGCCACCTACAGGTCCTGGGCCTCCAAGGTGCCTCCCTCGCCCTGGAACGCGGTCCAATGCTCGGCGAAGGTCCGGCCGGTGACGGGGTGACGCAGGCTCCCGGCGATGTCCGCCAGGGGTTTGAGCACGAAGGCGTACTTCAATATCTCCTTGCGCGGCAGCCGCTCCGCCTCGTCCACCCGGTCGCCGTAGAGCAGGAGGTCCAGGTCGAGGGTGCGGGGGGCGAAGCGCGCGGCACCCCGCTCGCGGCCGCAGAGGACCTCGACGTTGTCCAGGGCGGTCTTGAGCTCCGCCACCGGGAGTCCGGTCTCGAAGCCGGCCACGGCGTTGAGGAAGTCATCTCCCTCGAAGCCTACAGCCTTGTTCCTGTAGATGGGCGAGAGGCTGACCCGGCCGAAGCGGGCGCGCATCAGTTCCACCGCCTTGGCCACATGCTGTTCCGGCTGCACGTTGCTGCCGATGCCGACGTAGACCTGGGTCAAGCGCTTGTCCCACGCTCGATGATGATCCCTACTGATTTCGTGCCGCTCACGGCACCCGGCTTGTGCAGCGTGACCTTCACCCACTTCACGCCGAACTCCTGCATCACGATGCCGGCCACTTTCTCCGCCAGGGTCTCGACGAGCTGGAACTCGGACTCGCGCACGAACTGCATCACGCGCTTGGATACGGCCTTGTAGTCCAGGGTGTCGTCGATGTGATCGGTCTTCGCCGCCTTGGCGATGTCGGTGCCCATGTCGAGGTCGAGGATCACGTGCTGGCGCAGGCGCCGCTCCCAGTCGTAGATGCCGACGAGGGTGTCCACCTTGAGGTCGCGGATGAAGACGATGTCCATGTCGCTACTCTATTGGGGCGCAGCCAGGGAATCGAGGGGCCAGCGCGCGGTCACTGGGTTACTCACAGGCGCGCCGGAGGCGAGCCTGAGCGCGCCGGCGTAGGCGATCATGGCGCCGTTGTCGGTGCAGAACTCCGGGCGCGGGTAGTACACCTCGCCCCCCAGCTTCGCCGTCATCTCCTTCAGGCGCGCGCGCAGGCGCTTGTTGGCGCCCACGCCGCCCGCCACCACGAGACGCCGCTGGCCGGTCTGCTTGAGCGCGCGCTCGCACTTGATGCTTAAGGTATCCACCACCGCGTCCTCGAAAGCGCGCGCCACGTCGGCTTTCGTCTGTTCATCGTCCGGCAGGGATTTCAGCAGTACGAGCACCGCGGTCTTGAGACCGCTGAAGCTCATGTCGAGGCCGGGCCGGTCGGTCATGGGCCGCGGCAGGTCGTATTTGCCGGGGCGCCCCTGTTCCGCCAACTTCGCCAGGGCAGGACCGCCGGGATAGGGGAGCTTGAGGAGCTTGGCCACCTTGTCGAAAGCCTCGCCGGCGGCATCGTCGATGGACTCGCCCAAGGTCCGGTAGCGGCCTACGCCCTCCACCTCCACCAGCAGGCTGTGGCCTCCGGACACCAGGAGGGCGATGAAGGGGAAATCGGGTTTCGGGTCCTCCAGCATGGGCGCCAGGAGGTGGCCTTCCATATGGTGGACCCCCAGGGCCGGCACCCCCCAGGCGAAGGCCAGGGACCGCCCCAGGCAGGCGCCCACCAGGAGCGCTCCCACCAGGCCCGGGCCGGCGGTATAGACCACCCCATCCAGGGTCTCGGGGCCACCCGCCTCCGCCACCACCTTCTGGACCATGGGCAGGAGCTTTTGCACATGGTCCCGGGAGGCCAGTTCCGGCACCACCCCGCCGTATTCCCGGTGCAGCTTGATCTGGCTGTAAAGGGCATGGGCCAGAAGGCCCCGGGACGTGTCGTACACGGCCACACCGGTCTCGTCGCAGGAGGTTTCTATGCCAAGGACTCGCATGGGGCCAGAGGGGTCTTCGGGTGGGCGGGCTTTGCAATTCTACACGCCGGACAGTACAATTCCGCCCCTTTGCCGGGGCCCTAAGCCCCTGAAAACCCTACTTTTCAAGGACCCGCGAATGCCCAGCGTACGTGTCAAGGAAAACGAGCATTTCGACGCCGCCCTGCGCCGCTTCAAGCGCGCCTGTGAGAAGGCCGGCGTGATGACCGAGCTGCGCCGCCGTGAGTTCTACGAAAAGCCGACCCAGGAGCGCAAGCGCAAGCAGGCCGCAGCCGTGAAGCGCCACATGAAGAAGCTGTCGCGCGAGTCCGCCCGCCGCACGCGTCTCTATTGATCCCGGCTTCAAGTTTCGATTCGAGAGCGGCGCTTCCGAAAGAAAGCGCCGTTTCTTTTTCCAGCACTGCGCATAAGGACGACACCATGGCCCTCAAAGAACAGATCACGAACGATATGAAGGAGTCCATGAAGTCCGGCGCCAAGGACCGCCTCGGCGTGATCCGCCTGATCCTCGCCGCCCTCAAGCAGAAGGAAGTGGACGAGCGCATCGTGCTGGACGACGCCCAGGTGCTGTCGATCCTGGAGAAGATGCTGAAGCAGCGCCGCGAGTCCGTAGCCCAGTTCACCCAGGGCAACCGTCCGGACCTCGTGGCCAAGGAAGAGGCCGAGATCAAGATCATCCAGGCTTACCTGCCGGCACAGCTCTCGGATGCCGAGCTGGACCAGCTGGTGGCCGCCGCCGTGGCCGAGTCCGGCGCGGCTTCCGTGAAGGACATGGGCAAGGTCATGGGCATCCTGAAGCCCAAGGTCGCCGGCAAGGCGGACATGAGCGCCGTCTCCGCCAAGATCAAAGCGAAGTTGGGCGGCTGATTCCCCAGACGTGGACTATCCTCTGATAGTCCACGTCTCATCGGGACCCCATGGCTCGCATCCCCCAACAGTTCATAGAAGAGCTGCTCGGCAGAGTCGACATCGTCGAGCTCATCGACAAGCGCGTGCCTCTGAAGAAGCAGGGCCGCGAGTTCGCCGCCTGCTGCCCGTTCCATAACGAGAAGAGCCCGTCCTTCTACGTGAGCCCGGTGAAGCAGTTCTACCACTGCTTCGGCTGCGGTGCCCACGGCACCGCCCTCTCCTTCCTCATCGAATACGACCACATGGAGTTCCGGGAAGCGGTGCAGGAACTCGCTTCCCTGGTGGGCATGGAAGTGCCGGTGGAACAGGGGGAAAGCCAGGTGCAGGGGGTATCCAAGGCGCCCCTCTACGAGGTGCTGGACAGGGCCGCGAGCTTCTACAAGGAGCAGCTCAAGAACTCCCAGGTGGCCATCGACTACCTCAAGGGCCGCGGGCTCACGGGCGAGATCGCCCGTGACTTCGGCATGGGCTTCGCCCCCGCCGGCTGGGACAACCTGCTGAAGGCCGTGGGCGACACCGACGAGCGGCGCAAGCGCCTGCTCGAGACCGGCATGCTGATAGAGAAGGCGGGCGAGCACCCCTTCCACGACCGCTTCCGCGAACGGATCATGTTCCCCATCCGCGACCGGGCGGGACGCATCATCGGCTTCGGCGGCCGCGTGATCGTGAAGGAGGAACCCAAGTACCTGAACTCGCCGGAGACGCCGCTCTTCCACAAGGGCCACGAACTCTACGGCCTGTATGAGGCCTGCCAGGCGCTGCGCAACATCCCGCGCCTCCTGGTGGTGGAGGGCTACATGGACGTGGTGGCCCTGGCCCAGTACGGCGTGCGTTACGCGGTGGCGACCCTCGGCACCTCCACCACGGCCGATCACCTGAAGAAACTGTTCCGCGTGACGCCGGAAGTGGTGTTCTGCTTCGACGGCGACCGGGCTGGCCGCGCCGCCGCCTGGCGGGCCCTGGAGAACGCGCTGCCGGAAGCACAAGACGGCCGCACCATCCGCTTCCTGTTCCTGCCGGAGGGTGAGGACCCGGACACCCTGGTGCGCAAGGAGGGGCAGGAGGAGTTCGAGCGGCGCATCGCACGCGAGGCCATCCCCCTCTCTGCCTATCTCCTGGACAGCCTGAGCACCCAGACGGACATGAAGACCCCGGACGGCCGGGCCCGGCTGCTGCACCTGGCTGCGCCGCACTTCAACCGTCTGCCGGCCGGCGCGTTCAAGGAGATGTTGCGCAAGGAACTGGGCAAGCTCGCCGATATGGAGCCCGGAAAGTTGACTATGCTTAACCAGGCGCCCGCCCAACGGACCGCGGCCGACAGGCCGGCCGGGCTCCCTGCCCGCCACCCGGGCAGGCCGTCCATGCTCTCTCCGGTGGAGATGGCCATAGGCTGCCTCCTCCACCAGCCCGCCCTGGCCATGCTGGCCGGGGACCCCCAGGACCTGGGGGGTAACCGGGAACTGGATCTGTTCCGGTCATTACTGGTTTTCGCCCAGTCCGGACCCCATATGAATGAGGCGGTGATCCTGGAGCACTGGCGGGAGGACCCCGAGGCCTGGGCCAAGCTGAACCGGGTGGCCCAGGCGGACGTGGCCCTGCCCGAGGAGGGCCTGGACAAGCAGTTCCTGGCTTACCTGGCCCAGTTCCGGGCGGCAGGCCCCCAGGCCCGGCTGGACGAACTCATCGCGGAATCCCGTAAACGGCCCCTGAATGGCGCCGAAAACGCAGAATTGACGCGTTTGCTGGCGGAAAGGGGCCGGAAACCGGGTACAGATAGCGTCAAAAGCGATTGATTTACCTGGAAAAAACCCAGGTTTCTGATAAACTAGAGCGTTTCACTCCGGCTTCCGCCCGTGGACATAAGGCGGGGGCCTCCAAGCCCGTAGAGACACCATGAACCAGAAGACCGACGACCGCCAGTCGCAGCTCAAGATCCTCATTGCCAAGGGCAAGGAGCAGGGCTACCTCACCTATGCCGAGGTGAACGACCACCTGCCCAACGAGATCGTCGATCCGGAGCAGATCGAAGAGATCATCGCGATGATCAACGACATGGGCATCCCGGTCCACGAGGAGGCCCCGGACGCCGAGCAGCTGCTGCTGGCGGACAACGCGCCCACCAATGGCGATGACGACGAGGAGGCCGCCGAGGAGGCCGCCGCGGCCCTGGCGCTGGACGCCGAGTTCGGCCGCACCACGGACCCGGTGCGCATGTACATGCGTGAGATGGGCACCGTGGAACTGCTCACCCGCGAGGGCGAGATCCGCATCGCCAAGCGCATCGAGGAAGGCCTGAACCAGGTGCTGGGCTCGGTCGCCACCTACCCCGCCACCACCGCCCTGCTGCTCTCCGAGTACGCCGGCATCGCGGAAGGCCGCACCAAGCTCACGGACATCATCGCCGGCTTCATCGACCCCAACGCCGACATCGCCGTGGCCCAGCCCAGCCCCGAGGTGACGGTGGACGGCGAAGCCGTGGCCGAGGCCGAGGCGGACGAGGAAGGCGAGGTCGAGGCCCCGGCCGCCGCCAAGGGCAAGCCCGCCAAGGCTGCCAAGGGCGCCAAGCCCGGCGCCGAGGAAGAGGAAGAGTCCGCCGACGGCGACGCCGAGAACCCGGCCGACACCGGTCCGGATCCTGAGGAAGCCGCCCGCCACTTCAGCGAGCTGCGCAAGGCCCATGACAAGGCCATGAAGTCGCTCATCAAGAACGGCGTGGACCACAAGACCACGGTCCGCCTGCGCAAGCAGCTCGTCGAGACCATGATGCGGCTCAAGCTCACGCCGCGCATGACCGACACCCTCACCGGCAACCTGCGCCGTCTGGTGGAGACCATCCGCGCCCACGAGCGCCAGATCATGATGCTGTGCGTGCAGAAGGCCGGCATGCCGCGCAAGGACTTCATCAAGAGCTTCCCGGACAACGAGACCAACACCCGCTGGCTGGACCGGCAGATCAAGTCCAAGCGCAAGTGGTCCTCCGCGCTCGGCAAGCAGCGCGAGGACGTGGTGCGCCTGCAGAACCGCCTGCGCGCCATGGAGGCGGAGACCCACCTCTCCATCGGGGCGCTGAAGGAGATCAACCGCCAGATGTCCATCGGCGAGGCCAAGGCCCGCCGCGCCAAGAAGGAGATGGTGGAGGCGAACCTGCGCCTCGTGATCTCCATCGCCAAGAAGTACACCAACCGCGGCCTGCAGTTCCTGGACTTGATCCAGGAGGGCAACATCGGCCTGATGAAGGCCGTGGACAAGTTCGAGTACCGCCGCGGCTACAAGTTCTCGACCTATGCCACCTGGTGGATCCGCCAGGCCATCACCCGCTCCATCGCGGACCAGGCGCGCACCATCCGCATCCCGGTGCACATGATCGAGACCATCAACAAGCTGAACCGCATCAGCCGCCAGATGCTGCAGGAGATGGGCCGCGAGGCCACTCCGGAGGAGCTGGCCGTGCGCATGGAGATGCCCGAGGACAAGGTCCGCAAGGTGCTCAAGATCGCCAAGGAGCCGATCTCCATGGAGACACCCATCGGCGACGACGAGGACTCCCACCTGGGAGACTTCATCGAGGACGCCAACGCCACCTCCCCGGTGGACGCGGCGACCGCCGAGGGCCTGCGCGAGGCCACCCACTCGGTACTGGCGAGCCTGACGCCGCGCGAGGCCAAGGTGCTGCGCATGCGCTTCGGCATCGACATGAACACCGACCATACCCTGGAAGAGGTGGGCAAGCAGTTCGACGTGACCCGCGAGCGCATCCGCCAGATCGAGGCGAAGGCGCTGCGCAAGCTGCGCCACCCGTCCCGCAGCGAGCAGCTGCGCAGCTTCTTGGATGAAAACTCTTGATCCATTGAGGATCGAGCAAAAGAAAAGGCCGCATCGATGCGGCCTTTTTTCTTTAAGAACTCGCTAAAAGCGTCGCGAGCGAAGGCGGGGCTAGGCGGGCGAGGCAAGCAGGAGGGAGTGCACATTGGAGTGCATGACCGACTGCGAGTCCGAAGCCCAACAACGCTCCGCCGAGCGCAGCAGCTTTTAGCGCATTATCCAGTGATCCACGCCCTGCTTCTTCAGGAACTTCTCGGCGCCTTTGCCCTGCAGGATCGCCAGCGTGGAGAGCAGGCCCGCCTGGGTGCAGTTCGCTTCCAGCACCGTCACGGAGCGCGGCGCGTCTTTCACGGGCCAGCCCGAGCGCGGGTCCAGGATGTGACCGTAGCGCACGCCGTCCTTGATGAGATAGCGGCGCGCGTCGCCGCTCGTGGTGACGCCGCCGCGCTTGAGCTTGAGCAGCGGCGCACCGGCGCCGGATACGGTCTCGATGGCCACGGCCCAGGGCTGGCCGTCGCGGCGCGGCGCGCTGGCGTAGATGTCCCCGCCGAAGTTGACGAGGAGCGGCGCGCCGCCCGCCTCGGCGCCGAGCGCCGCGGCGCGGTCCACCGCGTACTCCTTGCCAATGCCGCCGAAGTCGATCTCCATGCCGGGCTCAAGGCGCAGGTGCGGTGACTGCCATTCCACCTTGTCCCAGCCCACGAGTTTGAGCACCTCGCGCACCGCCGCCGGATCCGCCAGCCGGTCGCTGCCGTCGAACTTCCACACTCGCCGCAGCACGCCGGAGGTGACGTCGAAGAGGCCTCCGCTGACGGCGTGGCAATGGGCCGCGAAATCCAGCAGCCGCGCGGTCTCCTCGTCCACCTCCACAGGCTTGCCTTCCGAGTGGTTGATGGCGTGGACGACGTTGTCATCCCGGTAGCGGCTGAACTTGCTCTCGATGCGCCAGGCCTCGGTCGCCACCGCCACAGCGGCGCGCCGCGCCGCCGTGGCATCGTCGGTGTCGATGAGGGCCTCGCAGGGGCAGGCCATGGCGGTGAACCTGGCGCGCCACAGCGCGCCATCCCGCTCCAGGCTGAGCCCGGGCGGCAGCGTCTCAGAAGGAGACGCTGAACTGGACAATGTCCGCCTTGAGCTCGGGGAAGAGGTCATAGGCCTGCTGCACGCCGATGTTCACATGCGGATCCGAGCCGCCGCTCTGCACGTAATGCTCGAGGCGCACGCTGGCGCGCCCGCCCCACGAGGTCGCGGTGCCGAACTCGATGCCCACCGTGCGCGCGCTGAACTCCGCCAGCCGGTAGTCGGCGCTGACGTACTGCGGAACCACGTCGGTGTCGAGCAGGCCGCGGTGGTAGAAGTCCGCCTGGCTCTGGTGGTACCAGCGCAGGTGCGGCATCGCGTACCAGCTCTCGCCGAAGGGGATGCGGTAACGCAGCTCGTAGGTGCTCGACTTGATGCCCCAGTCATCCCAGCCGTAGCGGTAGGAGAAGTCCAGCACCTGGCCGCCGAGGTAGGCCTTGTTCTGCAGGTAGAGCGCGTGCTTCACCCGCGTCGAGGGCCGGCTCTCGTAGATGTTGCTCAGCGG
>DATAHN010000116.1:0-8875 GCA_036263155.1 Gammaproteobacteria bacterium
GCGGTGATGTTGACGTTGCCGTCCGCCACCAGGGTGCCCTGGCCGCCGTGCTTGCCATAGACACTGGCGCCAGAGGCATTGTCGTAGCTGAAGCCGTAGATGGACAGATCACCACCCGCCTTCGCGGTGAAGTTGCCGGCGGTGGCGTTCAGGGTCACGGAGTTACGAGCGGTCATGTTCGCCACGCCGCTGCTGGCCGAGATCAAGGCGCTGTATGCGTTGGAATCGTAGCCGCCGAAGATCGAGAGCTGACCCGTGCCGCCCGCAGTGAGCGCAATGGACGTGCCGGTGATCTTGATCGAGGCGTCCGCCGTGAAGTTCGCAGTGCCCCCATGATAGGCGAGCGCCGACGCACTATAGGCGTTGTAGTACGACTCACCCCAGATGCCGAGCGTGCCCGCGGCGGTGGCGGTGAAAGCGCCGCCGGCCGTGAGGTTGACGTTGGCTTTGGTGGTGAAATTCGCCTTGCCGAGGTTATCCGCCGAGGCCGCAGCGGCATAACCATTGTACTCGTAGCCGCCGTAGATGTTTATCTCACCGGTGCCGGTGGCGGTCAGCTTCATGGCACCGCCGGCGGTGATGTTCACGGAGGCATCGTCCACCACGCTGGCCGAGCCAGCGTGATCCGCCGAGGCGTAACCGTTGTAGCCTGCGTAGGAATAGCCGCCGTAGATGGACAGGTCGCCGCCCGCGGAGGCCGTGAAGGTGCTACCGGCCTTGATGTTCACGGTGCCATTGGCGGTGAACTTGGCCACACCGCCGTAGTTGGCGGTCGCGCCGGCGCTGTAGCCGTTGTAGTACTCCTGACCATAGATATACAGCGCGTCAGCCGCGGTGGCGGTGAAAGCGCCGCCGGCGGTCATGTTCACGCCGCTCTTGGCGACGAAGTTCGCCAGGCCGTGGTTGGTGCCAGACGCGCTGCCGTAGTAGCCGTTGGACTCGTATCCGCCGTAGATGGACAGGTCCCCGGTACCACCGGCCTTAAGCGTGATGCCGCCGGCCGCAGCGATGTTCACCGTGGCGTCGTTGAAAGCGCCCGCCGAACCGCTGTAGTACGCCTGCGCATAGCCTTCATAACCGTTCTCTTCATATCCGCCATAGATATACAGGTTGCCGTTGCCTGCGGAAGCCAGGAAGCCCGCACCGGTCTTGATGTTCACACTGCCGTTCGCGGTGTACTTGGCGACGGCCGAGGTGCTGGCCTTGGCGCCACCGCTGTAGCCGTTGTAATACTCGGCGGCGTAGATGCTGAGCCCGGCTCCCGCCTTGGCGGTGAACGCACCGCCGGCGGTGATGTTCACGCTGCCCTTGGCATTGAAGTTGGCCACGCCCTGGTTGCTGGCCGAGGCTTCCGCGCTGTAGCCGTTGGACTCGTAGCCGGCGTAGATGTTCAGGTCGCCGGTGCTGTTGGCCTTGAGGGTGATGTTGCCGCCCGCGGTGATGTTCACCGAGTTGTCGTCCAGCACGTTCGCCGTGCCCTGGTGATAGGCGTCGGCGTAGCCATTGTAGCCGTTCTCGTAGTAGCCGCCGTAGATGGACAGGGTGGTACCCGCGGACGCGAGGAACGTGGTGCCCGCCTTGATGTTCACGCTGCCGTTGGCGGTGAACCTGGCCGCGCCGCCGTTATCGCCGCTCGCGCCGGCGCTTTCGCCGTTGTAGTACTCCTGGCCGTAGATATATATCTCGCTGGCGGTGCTCGTCACCTTCACGGCGCCGCCGGCACTGATGTTCACCGAGGTATCGGTATCCAATGCTGCCTTGCCGCCATGATCAGCCTTGGCTTCGGCACTGTAGCCGTTGTACTCATAGCCGCCGTAGATGGAGCCGCCGCTGCCCTCGACGGTGAAGTTGCCGGCCGCAGTGATGTTCACCGAGGCATCGGCGTTCAGCGTGGCAGTACCGTTGTTGTCCGCGGTGGCGGTGGCATATTCGGCGTTATAGGAGTAGCCGCCGTAGATCTCGAACCACTTGGCCGTGGACAGGAGCACGTTGTTGCCGCTGATGTTCACCGAGGCGTCCACGTTCATCATCGCCGTGGCGCCCGAGCCGCTGGCGGAAGCGGAAGCATACGAGGCAGTCTCGTCATAGCCGCCGTAGATGGACAGGTCGCGGGCGTTGGCACCGGTGTTCTTGATGGTCACGTCACCACTGGCTTTAAGGGTCACGCCAGCCAGGGCGGTCACCGCGGCAGAGCCGCCGTGGCTGGCCTTGGCGGTGGCGTTGTAGCCGTTGGCGTCCCAGCCGGCGATGGAGATATAGCCCTTGGTCTGGTCCCCGGTGCTGATGGTGATGCCGCCGCTGGCGACGCTCACCACCGTGCTCTCGTCGGCGGATATCTTCGCGACGCCATGGTGCTTCGCGGACGCACTGGCGCTGTAAGCCGCATCCGAGCCGCCGGTGATCTCCAGGTTGTGGCTGGAGCCGCTGCCCGTGAGTGTCGCGCTGAACTTGGTGGCCGCCGCTATCCTGACACCGCCATTGGCCGCAGCCGTCGCTTGGCCGAAGTCGCTGGCCGAGGCCATGTTGTAATACGCCACGTAGTAGTTCTGCGCGTGCACGCCGAGGTCGCCCGCCGCCTTCAACGTCACCGTGCCGGCCTTGATGTTGATGCCGGTATCGGCCACGAGCGACGCCTGGGCGTGATGGAACGCGAGTTCGCTGGCGTTATAAGCGTTGTACTCATAGCCGGCATAGATCGAGAGGTCGCCCCCGGCGCTGGCGGTGAACGCACCGCCGGCGGTCAGGCTCACGTTGGACTTGGCGGTAGCCGATGCGACACCCGCATGGCTGGCGCTTATCGCGCCGGACGCCCCGACGTAGGAAGAGCCGCCGTAGATGCTGAGGTCTCCGCCGGCCTTCAGCGTCGTGGCCGATCCGGAAGTGATCTTCACGGACGCATCGCCGTCGAGGGTCGCCTGGCCACCATGCTTGGCAGTGGCATCCGCCTGGTAGAGGTTGTAGCTGCCACCGTAGATGGCGAGGTCGGAGCCGGCGCTGGCCTTGAAGGTGCCGCTGGCATCGATGGTGATGTTGCTCTTGCCGATGATGGTCGCCACGCCCTTGCTGTCTGCGCTCGCGGCGGCACCGTCAAGGTTTTCTTCATCGGCAAACACGTTCAGGTCCTTGCCTGCGCTCAAGGTCACGTTGGTCCCGCTGATGGAGACTGCGCCCTGGGCATTGATGGTGGCGGTGGCGCCGGCGCCGTAGGCGGTCGCGACCGCGCCTGAGCCGTTCTCGGAAGACGTCCAGATGGATGCCGTGCCGTTCTTGGTGGTGATGCTGACCGCACCGCCCGCAGACAGGATGAGGTTGCCCTTGCCGGTGACCGCGGCGCTGCCGCCGTCGCTCACGTAGGCGCTGGCACTGTAATCCGCGTAGCTGCCAGCGAGCTTAAGAGCCAGGGTGTGACTCGCGGCCGTGCGGAGGCCGGTGGTGATGTTCATGGCGCCGCCGGCGGTGATCTTCACGGTGCTGTCCGCGCCGATGAGCGCGGTGCCGCCGTGGTACGCCAGGGCATCGGCACTGTACCCCGCCGCGCCAGCGGGTTCGATAGTCAGCGCACCACCATCGACACTGCCGGTGAGGCTCGCGGTGAAATTGCCCGCCGCATTGATGGTGACGGTGGCATCGGCCGCCAGCTTCGCCACGCCGTGGCTGGAGGCCCGGGCGGTGGCGGATTCAGCGGCGTTTCCGCCGCCGGTGACGGACAGGGTCTGTCCGCCGGTGAGGAGCTTGACGTTGTTGCCGGACAGGCTGACGCCAGCGTCACCTGCGATGTTGGCGACGGCGCCGCTGCTCTGGGCCTGGGCATAGGCCTCGTAGGCCACGTTGCTGCCGCCGTCGATCGTGAGGGTATTGCTGGCGGACGCGGTGATGTTGCCGCCGGCCTTGAGGGTCACGGAACCATCCGCACTGAGCTTCGCGCTGCCGCCATGGGCCGCCTGCGCCCGCGCCTGCACCAGCGTGCTCCCGGAGGTGGGGCTGCCCAGGAAGCTGCCGCTGTAGTGGCTCACTTGGCTGCCGGCCACATTGTTGCCGCCACGCACCTCGACGTTGGCACCCTTGAGGGAGATGGCGCCGGTGGTGACCAGGGACACATGGGCCTGCACGTTCGCCACGGCCTTGCCGCCACCGGCAGAGTTGCTGGCGAGTACGCCGATACCTGCAGCAGCGGAATCGCCGCCTGACAGGTAGACACCGGAAGCGATATCGGTGAGCACGATGCCACCGGCGCCGGCCTTGAGGCTGGCATTCGCCGATACCGCGAGGCTCGCCGAAGCGTTCTTCTGGGAAGCGTTGACGATGGTCTGGTCGTAATTGACGAAGGTGACGTTGCAGTTGCCGCTGCAGCTAGTGTTGCCGGAACTCAGGGCCGCACCGCCCGCATTCGCGCCGCTGCGCACGCGGATGAGGGTGCCGGTGAGCGCGATCTCATTGCCCGCCGTGAGAGATGCATCAGCGTGGGCCGTAACGGTGGCCTTGGCGCTGGAATCCTGCGCCAGCACCGATATGCCGCTGTCCACACTGTCGCCGCCGGCGACCGTGAGACCCACGGCACCGATGTTGATGTCACGGCCGGCGGTTACGGTCGCGTTCGCGTTGGTCGTCAACTTGGCTTGCTGGCCGACGGCGTCGGTCCGCACGTATGCGCCCGCGCCATTCCCGGCGACCAGCGCGCTGGCAGCCGAGATGTTCACGTCGCGTGCCGCGGTGAGGGTGACGCTGGCGTCGGCCATCGCTGAAACGACGGCCTGGCTGTCACTTGCGACGGCGCCGGCGGCGAAACCTGCCTCCACCGCGACGAATGAGGCGGAAAGATTGATGTCGCGACCGGCACTAACGCTGACGGTGTTCTTGACCACCGCCGACTTGCCGCCTGCGGAAACGTCAGCGATGGCGCTGCCGCCGCCGATCTGCACGGTACGGCCGCTGATACTCACGTCATCACCGGCGCCCAGGACGATCGAATGGTCGACGGTCTTGGTGCCAGTCGTGGCCAACGCACCCGCGTCGTTGCCAGCGATGTAGACACCGTTGGTGCTGCCACTGCCGCTCGCGTGGATGGTGAGCGTATCCGTATGAGTGGCGGCGTTGCCGTCGTCCGCCACGATCGTGATGCGGGCGGCATCGCCGATCTGGACAGTCTTGCCTTCCAGGTCGATGTCTTTCTTCGCCGACAGCGTGATATCCCCGCTGCTCATGTTGCCGATGAACACGCCGACGCCGCCCGGGGCAAAGTGAGCCCCCGACTGGATCCCGTGGATGAACTTACTCGTGTAGATGGATTCCTCGATATACAGGCCGTAGCCATGATCCACGAGGTTCACGCCATAACCTGCCAAGCCGCCGGCACTGCCGATGGCCGCGTCCAATATCAACTGACCGTAGCCGGCGGAAAGCGTGAGGTTGCCGGCGCCCGTGTAGTTAAGGTGCTTGGCGGTGATACTGATGTCATTGCCGTTGGAGGCGGTGCCCTTGTTGTAGATGCCATGGTCCAGGCTGATGGTCTTACCGGCAGTGAGCGTCACTGCGCCGCTCATGCCGCCGCCCGAGGCGGCACCAATGGCACCCTTGATGGTGAGGTTGCTGGCCGCGCTGATGCTCAGCGGCGCGCCGCTGCTGGTGACGAACTCGTTCGCGGTGAGCTTGATGCTCTTGCCGGACTTGATGCCGCCCACGTCGAGGATGCCCTCGCCGCTGGCGAGCATGGTGACGTTGCCCGCGTTGCTCACCAGGCCATGTAGGAAGATGTCGCCCGCCGCCTGCAGATTGAGGTCGCCGGTGCTGCCGGCATCGATGGTGTTGGCAGCGAGTGTGATGGAGCCAGTGGCTTTAACAGAAGGCTTGAGCACGCCATTCACGGTCACGGCCGGAGCCAGGTGGATATGGCCGTTGGTACCCGCGTTGAGATTGACGCTGCCCGCCGCGATGCGGCCGAAGCTCATGTTGGCATTGTGGGTGCCGGCCGAAGAGGCGTTGTAGACGTTCGCGGTGAAATCACCGGCGATGTTCACGTTCACACCTTCAAGCTCGATGTCGCCGCCATGGCCCACGGTCAGGGTCAGGTCACCGCTGCCGGTGGCGACGATCTTGTTCACGTTACTGGAAGCGGCGATGGTCTCGCCGGCCGCGATAGTCAGGTTGGCATTGGAGTTGAGCGTGGTCTGGATGAACTGCACGCCGATATGGCCGGTGCCAGAGGTGCCAGTGGGCGTACCCGCGCTGGTATTGGAATTGCCCGAGCCGATGATCACGGTGCCCGGATCGAGCAGCATGTTGCCACCCTTGCCGAGCTTGGCCGAGCCGCGCACGTTGATGGTGTTACCCGAGATCTCCAGGCTGCCGCCCTTGGCCCCCTGTCCGGAGGCGTCGATGAGGGAGGCCTGGGTCAGGGTGGTACGGCCGTCGCCCTTGAGGATGATGTCGCCGCCGGCGATGCCGCCGTGGTCGGCCGCAGCGGTGAGGTTGCCTGCGTTCTCGATGTTGCCGCCGGTGGCGGTGAGGTAGATGTGGCCCTTGGAGGCGGTCAGGGACTTGGCTTCTATCAGGCCCGTGTTGTTGACCACCGTGGCCTTGAGGGCATTGGCGACGTCGGCGGTCATGATGACGGTGCCGCCGTCGGCGATGAGGGAGCCTGCGTTCTTGACCCCGGCGTAGTTGGAGAGCGTCGCCTGGTCCACGGCGAAGTGGACGAGCTTGTTGCCGTTGAGGTCCAGGGTGGCCTTGGAGCCGGCCGCGAGGATGACGTGGCCGGACTGGGCGGAGATGATGCCGGAGTTCTCGGCATAGTCGCCGGCGAGGATGACGTAGCCGCCGTTGTGGGCGCGGATCCGGCCCTCGTTGACGAGCTTGGCATCCGGGGAGCCGCCGTGGTCGAACACGTAGTTGCCGGACAGGAAGTTGGCGTCGGTGATGTCGATGGTGGAGGCCAGGAAGCCCTGGACGTCGATGGAGGCGCCCTTGCCGAAGAACACGCCGTTGGTGTTGACCAGGAACACCTGGCCGTTACCGGACAGGGTGCCGAGGATGCTGCTGGGGGTGCCGCCCACCACGCGGTTCAAGACCACCGCGGAGCTGGAGGGCTGCAGGAACTGGACGTACTGGCCCTTGCCGATGTTGAACTGTTGCCAGTTGATGATCGCGCTCTGGCTCGCCTGGTTGATCACCATGCCGTTCGCGTTCGGGGTGCCGATGGTGGCCTGGCCGGCCACCACTTGGCCTCCGCTCGGGTTCGCCAGGGCCAGGATCGGCGTGAAGGCTCCCACTCCGAGACTAAGGTGCGCGCCCTTCTTGAGCAGCGACTTGACGCTGCTGTTCAGGGGGTGGCTCTTCAGGCTGCGGTACGACATGGTGTGTTCCTTCAAAGAGTCAAGCTAACGATCGACCTAAACGAAGACGCCACCGCAGAAGCTGCGGTGGCGTGCGATATGAAATCGGGGCATAGGGGATGGGCGTGCGGGCGCGCAGGTTGCGCGGCAGCAGAATCAATCAACGTCGATGCAAGTTCACGACTCGCTCTCAACGACACCCCTCCACTCGGACTGGTTCTCTTTATAAAGCTGTCCGACGCGACGCCGTCCCTGGAAAAGCGTCAGTGAAAGGATGTAACAAATAAGCTGAAATAGATAGTGCTGGAGGGAATATTCGCAGGCTAACGTTGGTCAATCGCGGCTGGACGATAAGTGAGCACCGCTGGCGTATTAGATTATTTAGTTGCATATCACGTGCCAACTGGTCTTCAAGAAAAAATCACATCCGATCAATGGATAACGGGCCAAAACCAAGATTGCACTTGAAGTTGGATCAGAAGCCCCGCGCCCCGCAAGGGGCTGGGGATATTCGCCCACGAAAGGTCAGCATCAGAAGCTCATGCCCACGCTGAGCCAGATGTGCCCGAGCTCGTTGCCGTCGGCAGGCTTGGTGCCGCCCACCGCGTAGGCCCACTGCAGGCGCGAGTTCCAGCGCTTGTCTTCGGACTGGAAGAGCAGCTCCACGCCCACGCTGGTGAGGGTATGGGCCTCGGCGGGCGTGACGCAGTCGGAGAACAGGTTGGGCACGCAAGCCGGCAGTGGCGTGAGGAAGCGCTTGCTCCAGACCTTGCCGCTCTCCACGAAACCGCCGGCGGTGAGCGGCCAGGCCGGCGCGAGGGTGCGCTGCAGTTCGAACGAGAGGAACACGCCGCTGTCGCCGCGCGCCTCGGCGGAGTTGAAGCCGCGGACGTTATCGGGACCGCCCAGGGAATATTTCTCGGTGTCCGCGAGCGGATCCGGAGACCACTGAGCGCCGCCGCGGGTGAACAGCGTCCATTGACCGCCCAGCGGCTTGAGGTATCCGCCGCCGACGTTCAGGCGGGCGAACTCCTGGGAACTCTGGGCGTTGTCGTTCACGTGAAGGTTGGTGTCCACGCCGCCGTTCAGGAACAGGGCCGAACCGTCCTCATGGAACAGGGTGTAGTTGGCGATGAGCTGCAGCAGGTTGATCTGGCTCCCGCTCACGGTCTGGCCCTTCACGTCGCTGCGTCCGCCGGCATGGTCCAGGCCCACGCCGAAGTAGAGGCTCTCGGTGCGGCTGCGTATCTCGGGGTAGAGATAAGTCAGGTTGCCGTTCTTGCTGCTGCCGCTGAGCTCCAGCGGGCCGAACACCGGGCCGGTGACCCGGTACTTGGACTGGCTGTAGGACGCGGTGAGACGCGCCCCGGGTGCGCCGAGCGGCAGGCTGTAGGTGAGTCCGCCGAAGTTCAGCAGGTTGCCCTCGGAATGGGTGAGGTTCGCCGTGAGACGGTCGCCGCTGCCGGTAATGCCCGCGGCGTCGGCAGAAGCGTTCAGCCGCCAGCGGCCGGTGTCCTTGCGGCCGTAGTCATCCACCGACACCTGGC
>DATAHN010000117.1:0-14337 GCA_036263155.1 Gammaproteobacteria bacterium
CTGTACGTGCCCGGCTTGGTGAAGGTGTAGGAATAGGTGTCCCCCGTGTCCAGCCCGGGCGACGCCGGGAAGGCCTGGTCGCTGCTGGCGACGGTATGGGGGATCTCATCCTTGTTGGTCCAGGTGACGGTGGTGCCCACGGGCACCGTGACCGTCTCCGCGTCGAACTTGTAGTTGAAGATGCTCACCTGCACCGTGGACGCCTTGTCCGCCGCGTGCACCGTGCCGGTCACCGATGCGGCGCCGGCGACGGCCAGCATCAGGATGCTAAAGAACTGTCTCATGTGTCTTTCCTTCAGGTAGCCAGACTGGTATCGGTGACCGCCAGCGGTCCCTTGATGTTCACGTGGGTCACCTCGCGGATGCCGAGGTAGCTGCCGAGCTGGCCGGCAGGCACCTTGAGCGGCCCCGGGCTCGGGGCGGCGCCGGGCTGCGGCTGCGGGTAGGCGGTGCCGCGGGCGGTGTAGAAGGTCATGTTGCCTTCGATCTTCTGCTGGATCTGGTGGATGTGGCCGTTCAGCACCGTCACCGAGCCGAAACGGCGCAGGTAGGAGTAGAGCCGCGGCGCGTCGGAGGTGCCCCAGCCCCAGGGTTCGTACACCGTCCACAGCGGGATGTGGGCGAACACCAGGATGGGTGTGCTGGAGGAGACGCGATCGAGGTCGTCCTCCACCCATTCCAGCTGCTCGTCGCCCAGCGCCACCAGGCTGCCGTTCTGGAAGTTCAGCACGTTCACGAGGCAGATGCAGTGCATGCCCCGGTAGTCGAAGCTGTACCAGCCCTTGCCGCTCACGCCGCCGCCGAAGCGCTTGAAGAACTCCGCGCCGTTGTCGCCGATGGTGTCGTGCTCGCCGGGGGTGAAGAACCAGTTGTCGGTCTTGATGCCCTTCAGGGCCTGCTGGGCGGCGTCGAACTGCTCCGGCTTGGAGAGGTGCGACACATCGCCGGTGTGGATGGCGAAGGCCGGCGCGCGGCCGAGGCCGTTCACGTGGGCGATGGCGCTCTGCAGCGTGGCGAGAACGTCGGGATTCGCCTCCTGGTGGAAGCCCACATGGGTGTCGCTGATCTGGATGAAGCTGAAGTCGGCGTCCGCCGGGGCCGCGAGGCCGTCCAGGGTCTTGGCCTGCAGCACGCCGCCCTTCATGGTCCAGAGCAGGCCGCCGCCAGCCCATGCCATGCAGGTGAGCAGCTTGCGGCGCTCGCTGTCCTTGAGCTTCTCGTCGTGGGTCTTGTCCATGCGGGTCTCCGAGAGGGGTTTCTCCTGCAAGACCCGCTGACCGGCCGCGCTTATTCCGGCTGCCCGCGCCGGGAATAAGAAATTCCCGGGGAATAAACCACGCCGCGGGTTTTTTGCCCCCGAATCAGTCGGTTATAATGACGCCCCGTCCAGCGCCCTACCCTCGCGAAATGGCAAACAAGATCCGGGTCGGCATCCTCTTCGGCGGCAAGTCGGCCGAGCACGAGATCTCGCTGCTCTCCGCCAAGAACGTCATCGACGCCCTCGACCGCTCCAAGTACGAGCCGGTGCTCATCGGCATAGACAAGTCCGGCCGCTGGGTCACCAGCGAGCCTTCCAGATTCCTGCTCAACAGCGCCGACCCCAAGCTCGTGGCGCTCAACAAGGCGGCCAGCAAGGACGTGGCGCTCATCCCCCAGAGCGAAGGCAGGCTCACGCCGCTGGAGGCCGGGGGCCTCGAACAGAGCGTGGACGTGGTGTTCCCCATCCTGCACGGCCCCCTGGGCGAGGACGGCGCGGTGCAGGGCCTGCTCAAGCTCGCCAACGTGCCCTTCGTGGGCGCGGGCGTACTGGGTTCCGCCGTGGGCATGGACAAGGACGTGATGAAGCGCCTCTTGCGGGACGCCGGCATCCCGGTGTCCAAGTTCCTGGTGTTCCGCCGCGGCCAGCAGCCGGACTATGCCGCGGTGACGAAGGAACTCGGCTCGCCGGTGTTCGTGAAGCCCGCGAACCTGGGCTCCTCCGTGGGCATCAGCAAGGCGAAGGACGCCGCGGGCTTCGAGAAGGCCGTGCGCGAGGCCTTCCGCTACGACACCAAGATCGTGATCGAGGAGAACGTGCCGGGCCGCGAGATCGAGTGTGCCGTGCTCGGCAACGAGGACCCCAAGGCCTCCATCGCCGGCGAGATCATCCCCACCCACGAGTTCTACTCCTACGAGGCCAAGTACCTGGACGCCGAGGGCGCGAAGCTGGAGATCCCCGCCAGGCTGGATGCGGCGACCCTGAAGCGCGTGCAGGAGATGGCGGTGCGGACCTTCAAGGCCCTCAACTGCGAGGGCATGGGCCGCGTGGATTTCTTCCTGACGCAGGATGGCAAGCTCTTCGTCAACGAGATCAACACCATCCCGGGCTTCACCAAGATCAGCATGTACCCCAAGCTCTGGGAGGCCACGGGCATCGGCTACAGCGAGCTCATCAGCCGGCTGATCGGCCTCGCCATAGAGCGCTTCCAGCACGAACAGACCCTCTCATCCTCTTACGACGGTTGAGCCCATGAAGAACAACACCCCCAAGCTGGTCCTGCTCCGACACGGCTTCAGTGAATGGAACAAGTCCAACCGCTTCACCGGCTGGACCGACGTGGACCTGGCGCCGGAGGGCATCGCCGAGGCGAAGGAGGCCGCGCGCCTCCTGAAGCAGGAGGGCCTCGGCTTCGACGTGGCCTACACCTCGGTGCTGAAGCGCGCGATCCGCACCCTGTGGGTGGTGCAGGAAGAGCTGGACCTCATGTGGATCCCGGTCATCAAGGACTGGCGCCTGAACGAGCGCCACTACGGCGCGCTGCAGGGCCTCAACAAGGCCGAGACCGTGAAGCAGTACGGCGAGGAGCAGGTGAAGATCTGGCGCCGCAGCTACGACATCCCGCCGCCGGCCCTCAAGAAGGCCGACGAGCGCCATCCCAGGCACGACCCGCGTTACACGGACCTGAAGGCCAAGGACCTGCCCGCCACCGAGAGCCTGAAGGAGACGGTGGCGCGCTTCGTGCCCTACTGGAAATCGAAGATCCTGCCCGCCATGAAGCGCGGCGAGCGGGTGCTGATCGTGGCCCACGGCAACTCGCTGAGAGCCCTGGTGAAGCACCTGGACGGCATGGGCGAGGACGAGATCGTGGCGCTCAACATCCCGACGGCGGTGCCGCTGGTGTATGAGTTCGACCGGGCTCTCAAGCCCAAGAAGCACTACTACCTGGGCGATGCGGCCAAGGTGGCCGCCGCGGCGGCGGCCGTTGCGAACCAGACCAAGGGGTGAGAACCTCTCCGCGTCCGAAATAATTCCCTCCTGCCCCGGTTCGGACGAGGCAACATACTTTAGACTACGTCTAAAGAGGGACAGGTCATCAGGTCATGGGAACTCCCGGCAAACTGGGACAGTTCGAGCAGACGGTGCTTCCGCACCTGGATGCGGCCTACAACCTTGCCCGCTGGCTCACCCGCAACGACCACGACGCCGAAGATGTGGTGCAGGAAGCCGTCCTGCGCGCCTTCCGCTTCTTCGACACCTTCCAGGGCGGCGAATCCCGCCACTGGCTCCTGAAGATCGTCCGTAATACCTTCTATACCTGGTACGAGAAGAACCGGCGCCACGCCCAGACCGAGGCCCTGGGGGACGAGGTCATGGACCTGCCCGGGAATGAACCGGGCCCGGAAGAGGTATTGATAAAGGAGCATGGGGCGCAGACGGTCCGCGAGGCCATCCAGACCCTGCCCCTGGAGTTCCGCGAAGTCCTGCTGCTGCGGGAGTTCGAGGGCTACTCATATAAAGAGATCGCCGACATCGTCGAGGTGCCCATCGGAACGGTGATGTCCCGCCTGTCGCGGGCACGCCAGCACCTCAGGCACCGCCTGGCACGGGTCGAAGGAGTGAATACGTGAACTGTCGGGAGCTGGAAGCCCTGCTGCATCCCTACCTGGACGGCGAACTGGACGCCGCCCAGCGCCGGGACGTGGACGCGCACCTCTCAGGCTGCCCGGTCTGCAGCCGCCAGCTCCAGGACTTCCGCACCCTCTCCGCCGCCCTCAAGTCGCCGGAGCTGCGCTACCCCGCCGGCGACCTGCTCAAGCAGCGCCTCAAGTTCCAGCTCAGGGAAGCCGCCGGCCGTCCCGCGCGCCCGCGCTGGCCGAGGTTCGCCGCCGCGGCCGCCGTGACCCTGGTGGCGCTGGCGGTGGGCTGGGGCGTGCAGCATCACGAGGCCGAGGAGCAGGACGACGCCATGGTGGAAGCCGTGGTGGACCAGCAGGCGGACGCCGTCAGCCATGGCCACCCGACGGATTTCGCCTCCTCCGATCCCGCCGCCGTCGGTGCCTGGTTCAAGGGCAAGCTCGCCTATGCGCCGCCGGTGCCGGACCTGAGCGCCCAGGGCTTCGCGCTGGTGGGCGCGCGCCTGGAGAAGGTGGAAGACCAATCCGCCGCGGCTGTGGTCTACCAGCGGGATGGCGAGTACCTCACGGTGTTCGTCTGCGCCGCCACGGAGTCCGGTGACACGGACCTGGACGAGGACACCGAGGACGACTACCACGTGGCCTACTGGACCCAAGGCACCTTGAGCTTCTGGGTCGTCTCGAAGCTTGACCCCAAAGCTGTCCGCCGCGCCGGTGAGGAGCTGCGCCGCGCCGGTTGAGCCTCGAGGGCTCGCCCTGCCGGCCTGAAGCAGGCCTCCTGAATCGACTGCAAAAGTCCCTCCTGGACTTTTGCAGCTCGGCGAACCCGGTACACGCCCGGGTTCGCCTCCGCTTCGCGAGCAGCACATCCCTGTGCCGCCGTCCGCTCATGACCTCCTGTAAAATTAAGCCCCCTCAGAAATCCACGGGACGGCTCTCATGCGCTTCGAAAAGCTCAACGCCATCGTCTCCGGCGGCGCCTCCGGCCTCGGGCTCGCCACCTGCGAGCGCGTGGTCAAGGCCGGCGGCAAGGTCGCCATCCTGGATATGAACGAGGAGCAGGGCCAGGCCGCCGCCAAGCAGCTCGGCGCCCACACGCTCTTCATCAAGACCGACGTGAGCAAGGGCCAGGACGTGGATGCCGCGGTGGCGCGCGCGAAGGACGCCTTCGGCAGCCTGCAGCTCGCGGTGAACTGCGCCGGCATCCTCGGCGCCGGCCGGGTGCTGGGCAAGGAAGGCCCCATGGCCACGGACTTCTTCGCCAAGGTCATCAGCGTGAACCTGGTGGGCAGCTTCAACCTCATCAAGGCCGCCGCCAACGTGATGCAGGCCAACAGCCCCAGCGAGGACGGCGAGCGCGGCGTGATCGTGAATACCGCCTCGGTGGCCGCCTACGAGGGCCAGATCGGCCAGGCCGCCTACTCCGCCTCCAAGGGCGGCGTGGTGGGCATGACCCTGCCCATCGCCCGCGAGTTCGCCCGCTTCGGCATCCGGGTCATGACCATCGCCCCCGGCATCTTCTGGACCCCCATGATGGCCGGCATGTCCGAGGAAGTGCAGAAGTCCCTGGGCGCCCAGGTGCCCTTCCCCTCCCGCCTCGGCAAGCCCGAGGAATACGCCCAGCTGGTGCAGCAGATCTGTGAGAGCGTGATGCTGAACGGCGGCACCATCCGCCTGGACGGCGCCATCCGCATGCAGCCCAAGTGAAATAGGCCATTTTCCGCCCAAGGCGGTAAAATACGACCTATCCGGGAGCCCCTGCCTCGCAGGGGCTCTTCGTTTCCGCCAGCTGAAGAAGAACGATGGATATCCAGCGCGATGTGATGACGTACGACGTGGTGGTGGTCGGCGCCGGACCGGCCGGCTTGGCCTGCGCCATCCGCCTGAAGCAGCTCGCGCCCGCCAAGACCGTCTGCGTGCTGGAGAAGGGTTCCCAGGTGGGTGCCCACATCATGTCCGGCTGCGCCCTCGAACCCGCCGCCCTGGATGCGCTGCTGCCGGACTGGCGCAAGACGCCGCCGGAGATCTGTGTCCCCGCCTCCGAGGACCAGTTCCTGCTCTTCACCAAGACCGGGAGCTGGCGCCTGCCCACGCCGCCGCAGATGAAGAACCACGGCAACTTCATCATCTCCTTAGGCTCGCTCTGCACCTGGCTCGCCAAGCAGGCGGAAGCCCTGGGCGTGGACGTGTTCCCCGGCTTCGCCGCCGCCCATCCGCTGGTGGAAGGCGGCAAGGTCATCGGCGTGCGCTGCGGCGACATGGGCGTGAACAAGGACGGCACGCCGGGACCCAACTTCGCCGCGGGCGTGGACATCCACGCCGGCACCACGGTGCTGGCGGAAGGCTGCCGCGGCAACGTCAGCAAGAAGCTCATCATGGAGTTCCGCCTGGGCGCCGACTCCTCGCCCCAGACCTACGGCTTGGGCATGAAGGAACTGTGGCGGGTGCCGCCGGGGCGCGTGAAGCCCGGCCTCATCCAGCACAGCGTCGGCTGGCCACTGGACGGCAAGACCTACGGCGGCAGCTTCGTCTACCACCTGGACCAGGACCGGGTGTACGTGGGCTTCGTGGTGGGCCTCGACTATGAGGACACGGACCTCACGCCCTTCGAGGTGTTCCAGCAGTTCAAGAACCATCCCAGCATCAAGCAGCTGCTGGAGGGCGGCGAGATCCTCTCCGCCGGCGCCCGCTCCATCGTCGAGGGCGGCCTGCAGTCCCTTCCCAAGCTCGACATGCCCGGCGCCATGCTGGTGGGCGACGCGGGCGGTACCCTCAACGTGCCCAAGATCAAGGGCGTGCACATGGCGCTGCGTTCCGGCATGCTCGCCGCCGAGCACCTGGCGGAGCACGGCACCAGCGCCGGCTTCGACGCCGCCTGGCGCAGCTCGCCCTCCGCCCGGGAGCTGCACAAGGTACGCAACATCCGTCCCGGCTTCCGCTTCGGACTCTGGCTCGGCCTCATCAACGCCGCGCTGGAGACGGTCACCCTGGGCCTCCTGCCCTGGACCCTCAAGAACCATGCGGACTGGTCGAACCTCAAGCAGCGGCGCGAAGGCAAGGCGATCCGCGACTACCTGGAGCGCACGCTGCCGCCCCGGGACCGCCTGGCCTCCGTGTATTTCGCCGCCACCTCCCACGACGAGCATCAGCCGGCGCACCTGAAGGTACTGGACACGAACATCTGCGTGGGCCGCTGCGCCGAGGAGTTCGGCAACCCCTGCACCCGCTTCTGCCCGGCCCAGGTGTACGAGATGGTGGACGATGGCGCCGGCAAGAAGCGCCTGCAGATCAATGCCGCCAACTGCGTGCACTGCAAGGCCTGCGACATCAAAGATCCTTATGAAATCATCACTTGGACCACGCCCGAGGGTGGGTCCGGACCGAACTACCAAAACCTATAAGCCTTAGTCCAAGGATTCCCGATGAAGATTCTGGTCGGCATCAAACGCGTGGTGGACTTCAACGTCCGCATCCAGGTGAAGAAGGACGGCAGCGGCGTGGAACTCGCCGGCGTCAAGCTCTCCATCAACCCCTTCGACGAGATCGCGCTGGAGGAAGCCCTGCGCATCCGCGAGAAGGGCACGCAGGCCGAGGTCATCGCCGTGAGCATCGGCCCCGCGGACGTGCAGCAGCAGTTGCGCACGGCGCTCGCCATGGGCGCAGACCGCGCGGTGCTCGTGGAGACCGCTGACGCCCTGCAGCCGCTCATGGCGGCGCGCGTGCTGCTGGAGATGGCCAAGCGCGAGAACGCGGACCTCGTCATCCTCGGCAAGCAGGCCATCGACGACGACTGCAACCAGACCGGCCAGATGCTGGCGGCCCTATGGGACCGGCCCCAGGCGACCTTCGCCTCCGCCGTGGAACTGAAAGACAAGACCCTCAGGGTCACCCGCGAGGTGGACGCCGGTCTCGAGGTCATCGAAGTGGACCTGCCGGCGGTGGTCACCACGGACCTGCGTCTCAACACCCCGCGCTTCGTGAAGATGCCGGACATCATGAAGGCCAAATCCAAGCCCCTCGCGACCGTGAAACTGGCGGAGTTGAACGTGGCCGCGGCACCGGCGCTGGAGGCTGTGTCCTACGCCGCGCCGGCAGCACGCAAAGGCGGCCACAAGGTCGCGGACGTACAGGCCCTGATAAAAGAATTGCACGACCGGGGGGTGCTGGCATGAGCCGCATCCTGGTCATCGCCGAGCACGACGGCGAGAAGCTGAACTCCAGTACCGCCCGGGCCGTAAGCTGCGCCGCCGCCATCGGCGGCGACATCGATGTGGCGGTGTTCGCCGCCGACGGCAAGTCCGTCTGCGCCGCGGCCGCGAAGCTCAAGGGGGTGAAGAAGGTGCTGCGGGTAGCGCGCGCCGAGAATGCGAAGCCTCTAGCGGCGGTGCTGGCACCCCAGGTGACGAAGCTCGCTGCCGGCTACAGCCACGTGCTCGCGCCCTCCACCACCTTCGGCAAGGACCTCCTGCCCCGGGCCGCCGCGCTCCTGGGCGCTGCCCAGGTGAGCGACGTGATGAAGGTGGTGGACCCGCTCACCTTCGAGCGGCCCATCTATGCCGGCAACGCCATCGTCACCGTGAAGGCGCCGGAGAAGCCCTGCGTGGTGGCCACCGTGCGCACCGCGTCCTGGGCGGCCTGCGGCGAGGGTGGCAGCGCGGCCGTCGAGGATGCCAGCACGGATGCCGTGCTGCCCTCTCACAGCCGCTACCTCGAGCTGAAGCAGGACAAGACCGACCGGCCGGACCTGCAGTCCGCCGCGCGGGTCGTGTCCGGCGGACGCGGCGTGGGCAGCAAGGAGAACTTCGCCATCGTCTACAAGCTCGCGGACAAGCTCGGCGCCGCCGTGGGCGCCTCCCGCGCCGCGGTGGACGCGGGCTACGTGCCCAACGACCTGCAGGTTGGCCAGACCGGCAAGATCATCGCGCCGGACCTCTACGTCGCGGTGGGCATCTCCGGCGCCATCCAGCACCTCACCGGCATCAAGGACGCGCGGACCATCGTGGCCATCAACAAGGACCCGGAGGCCCCCATCTTCCAGGTGGCGGACTTAGGGCTCGTGGGCGACCTGTTCCAGATCCTGCCGGAGCTGGAGCAGGCCCTGGACAAGCGCTGAGCCGGAACCAACCCCGCCCCCGGCGGTCTTAGAGACACGCCCACCGGCGGGGAGCCGGTGGGCCCCTTTTTCACTCCGCATCCCATAAAGAGGCAACTCCATGAAACTGCTACGTTTCCTGCCCGCCCTGCTGCTGGCGGTGGCCCTGCCGGCCCTGGCCGACGACGCCAAGGGCGGCGACAGCGCCGCCAAGGCCAACGACTCAGCCACCAAGCCCCAGCTCTCCGTGACCTCGGGCTCCGTCACCGTCGGCGGCCAGAAGATCGGCTACAAGGCCAACACCGGCACGCTGGTGCTCAAGAACGACAAGAACGAGCCCACGGTCAGCATGTTCTACGTGTACTACGCCAAGGAAGGCGCGAACCCGGCGAACCGCCCGGTCACGTTCTTCTTCAACGGCGGCCCCGGTTCCGCCACCATCTGGCTGCACATGGGCGCCTTCGGCCCCGAGCGCGTGCGCACCGCCGATGACAGCCACACCCCCGGCGCGCCCTACACGCTCGCCAACAACGACGTGAGCCTGATGGACGTCACCGACGAGGTGTTCATCGACGCCCCGGGCACCGGCTTCAGCCGCGTGCTGGACAAGGACCTGGGCGGCAAGGGCGAGGGCAAGGACTTCTACGGCGTTGACCAGGACGCCAAGGCCTTCTCCGATTTCATCCAGCAGTTCCTCTCCAAGTACGGCCGCTGGAACTCGCCCAAGTACATCTTCGGCGAGAGCTACGGCACCATCCGCGGCCCGGTGCTCACGCTGAACCTGCAGAACGCGGCGGTGGACATCAACGGCCTGATCCTGCTCTCGGCCATCCCCAACACCGAGATCAGCCCGGACGGCGACGGCCTGAACCCCTCCATCGACATCCCGTTCGCGGTGGTGCTCCCGACCCAGGCCGCCATCGCCTGGTACCACGACAAGATCCCGAACAAGCCCGCCAAGCTCGAGGACTTCCTCCCGCAGGTGGAGAAGTTCGCCATGGGCGAGTACCTCACGGCGCTCAACCAGGGCTCGCTGCTGGACCCGGCCGAGAAGCGCCAGGTGGCCCAGAAGCTCGCTTCCTTCACCGGCCTGTCCGCCGACTACTGGGTGAAGGCGAACCTGCGCGTCACCGGCGGCCAGTTCGAGCACGAGCTGCTGCGTGATTCCAACCGCCTGGCCGGCCGCCTGGACGGCCGCTTCTCCGGCTACGCCCTGGACCCCCTGGGCGAGTTCTCCGAGTACGACCCCCAGTCCTCGGGCATCAGCTCCGCCTACGTGTCGCTGTTCAACGACTACGTGCGCAAGACGCTGAACTACGGCCAGGACCAGAGCTACATCCCGCTCTCCTTCCAGGTGAACGGCGGCTGGGACTTCAAGCACCAGAACCCGTTCGGCCAGGCCTTCCCCGGCGCCACCAACGTGCTGCCGGACCTGGCGGTCGCCATGGGCCAGAACCCGACCATGAAGGTGCTGCTGACCGGCGGCTACTACGACCTGGCCACGGCGTTCTACGCCGCGGAGTTCCAGATGCACCACCTGCCGATGGACGACAAGCTCCAGGCCAACATCAGCTACGCCTGGTACCCGTCGGGCCATATGGTGTACGCGAACGAGGCTTCCGCCAAGAAGCTGCACGACGACGTGGCGAAGTTCATCGAGAACTCCCACAAGTGATCTAAGAGCTGTTCAGACCAGTGCTCTATTGAGGGCCACCCATACGGGTGGCCCTTTTTTATTTGGAGGGCGGCTTCCGCGCCGCACACGGGCCCCTTTTCTTTGCTCGCCCAAAGAAAAGGGGCGAAAAGAAAGGGCGCCCCGGGGTGGTGAAGAACCAGTCCGGTACCAGTGAGTTCTTACCCCGTAGCGCGAGCCGAGCATCGCAGCGAGCAAGGTTGGCCCGAAGGGGTGCGGCCCAGGGAGGGCCGCACCCGCGCGAAGGGACAGGAAGTCCCGTGAGCGCGGCCCCGCAGCGAGCGAGAAGCGCAGGGAAGCCGTGGCTTCCACGGCCCGCGCTCCGGGCGGGCGCTTTTGGTTACTTTTGGCGCGCCAAAAGTAACCCGGCCCCAGGAGGGGCCGGAACGGATTCAGACAGGGAAGTCATCCCACAGACCAATTCAGCAACCCGGCCAAACCTGAGATAATTCATTCCTCGAATTATTCCGGCAGCCAGACGCCATGTCCGAACCCCTCTGGACCCCGAGCCCCGATCGCATCCGCGACGCGAACATCACCCGCTTCCTGGACTACGTGCGCCGCGAGTGCGACCCGCACGTGACGAGCCAGGCGGGCCTGTACCGCTGGTCCGTGGAGCAGCCGGAGAAGTTCTGGCCCCAGGTCTGGGCTTTCTGCGGCATCAAGGCTTCCAAGACCTGGGACCGCGTGCTGGAACACGGCGACCGGATGCCGGGCGCCAAGTGGTTCACCGGCAGCCGCCTCAACTTCGCCGAGAACCTGCTGCGCTACCGGGACGACCGCACCGCGCTGGTGTTCCGCGGCGAGGACGGCTCCCGCGTGGCGCTCAGCTACGCCGAGCTCTACCGCCAGGTGGCGGGCCTCGCGGACGCCCTGCGCAAGTCCGGCGTCACCCCCGGCGACCGGGTGGCGGGTTTCATGCCCAACCGGCCGGAGGCCGTCATCGGCATGCTGGCCGCCACCAGCCTGGGCGCGGTGTGGTCCTCCTGCTCGCCGGACTTCGGCATCAACGGCGTGCTGGACCGCTTCGGCCAGATCGCGCCCAAGGTGCTCATCACCTGCGACGGCTACCACTACGCCGGCAAGGAAGTGGACTCCCTGGAACGCATCAGCGGCGTGCTCGCCCAGCTGCCCTCCGTGGAACGGGTGGTGGTGGTGCCCTATCTCAAGCAGCGCCCGGACATCGCCGGGGTGCCCCATGCCGTGCACTGGGCCGACTTCCTGACGGATGCCGCCGAGGTGCGCTTCGAGCAGCTGCCCTTCGACCATCCGGTCTACATCATGTATTCCTCCGGCACCACCGGCGTGCCCAAGTGCATCGTGCACGGCGCCGGCGGCACCCTCATCCAGCACCTCAAGGAGCTCTCGCTGCACACCGACGTGAAGCGCGAGGACGTGCTGTTCTACTTCACCACCTGCGGCTGGATGATGTGGAACTGGCTGGTGTCGGGCCTCGCGGTCGGCGCCACGGTGCTGCTCTTCGACGGCTCGCCCTTCCACCCGGACAACTACATCCTCTGGCGCATCGCCGAGGAGGAAGGCATCAGCATCTTCGGCACCAGCGCGAAGTACCTGGCGGCCCTGGAGAAGTTCCGCGCCAAGCCGGCCGCGCGGCACACGTTCCCGCGCCTGCGCACCATCACCTCCACCGGCTCGCCGCTGCTGCCGGAGAACTCCGAGTACGTATACCGGGACATCAAGAAGGACGTGTGCCTCTCCTCCATCTCCGGCGGCACCGACATCGTCTCCTGCTTCGCACTCGGCAACCCCACGCTGCCGGTCTATTCCGGCGAGCTGCAGTGCCGCGGCCTCGGCATGGCGGTGGAGATCTGGGACGAGGACGGCAAGCCGCTGCGGGGCCAACCCGGCGAGCTGGTGTGCGTGAAGCCCTTCCCCTCCATGCCGGTGTTCTTCTGGAACGACGCGGAGGGGAAGAAATACCACGAGGCCTACTTCGAGCGCTTCCCCAACGTCTGGCGCCACGGCGACTGGGCCGAGCTCACGGAGCACGACGGCCTCATCATCTACGGGCGTTCCGACGCCACCCTGAACCCGGGCGGCGTGCGCATCGGCACCGCCGAGATCTACCGCCAGGTGGAGAAGCTGCCGGAGATCGTCGAGAGCCTGGCCATCGGCCAGGACTGGAAGGGCGACGTGCGGGTGATCCTGTTCGTGCGCCTGCGCGAGGGCGTGCAGCTCGACGACCCGCTGCGTGAGCGCATCCGCGGCACCATCCGCGACAACACCACGCCGCGCCACGTGCCGGCCAAGATCATCGCCGTGCCGGACATCCCGCGCACCATCAGCGGCAAGATCACCGAGCTCGCGGTGCGCAACGTGGTCATGGGCCGACCGGTGAAGAACACCGACGCGCTCGCCAACCCCCAGGCGCTGGAGCATTACCGGGACCTGCCGGACCTGCGGAACTGACGTGAACAGCGCCGCGACCCCGCGCCAGCGCTACGAAGCTGAGCTCGCCGGGCACGGCTTCGTACGCGACCCGGCCCAGGAACGCGCCGTCGCAGCCCTCGAGCTGCTCCATGGCCGGCTCGCCGCCGCACCACGCCCTTCCGCCTGGCGCCGGCTGCTCGGCCGCGGCGCGGCACCGGTGAAGGGACTGTACCTCTGGGGCGGCGTGGGCCGCGGCAAGACTTGGCTCATGGACCTGTTCTTCGAGAGCCTGCCGTCCGATGACAAGCTGCGCCTGCACTTCCACCGCTTCATGCACGAGGTGCACGCGGGCCTGAAGCGCCATCCCGACGAGGCGGACCCGCTACGCGCCGTGGCAGGCGAGCTCCGGGCGCGGGCCCGGGTGATCTGCTTCGACGAGTTCTTCGTCTCGGACATCACCGACGCCATGCTGCTGGGCCGGCTGTTCCAACATCTGTTCTCGCTGGGTGTCACCTTGGTCGCGACCTCCAACGTGCCGCCGGACGAACTCTACAAGGATGGCCTGCAGCGGGCGCGCTTCCTACCGGCCATCCGCGAGCTCAAAGCCCACACCCAAGTGCTGAACGTGGATGGCGGCACCGACTACCGCCTGCGCCACATGCAGAGCACCCAGCTCTTCTACGTGCCCGCGGGCCGGCAGGCGGACGTGCACCTCGGCGAGGTGTTCGGGCGCCTCACCGGCCACCATCGCGCGGACAGCGGCGTCCTGGACGTGAACGGCCGTCCCATCCCTACCGTCCGGCACGCGGACGGCGTGGCTTGGTTCGGCTTCGAGGTGCTCTGCGAGGGCCCGCGCAGCCAGGAGGACTACATCGAGATCGCCCGGGATTTCCACACGGTGCTGCTCTCGGACATCCCCCGCTTCGACCGGGACCGGGAGGACGCGGCGCGCCGCTTCATCGCCCTGGTGGATGAGTTCTATGACCGACGCGTCAAGCTCGCGGCCTCCGCCGCGGTGCCCATGGAAACGCTCTATGCCGGCAAGCGCCTGGCCTTCGAGTTCGAGCGGACCCGGAGCCGGCTGACGGAAATGCAGACAAAAGAGTACCTTTCCGAACCTCACCTGCCTTAGAATCCGCCTTCCGATCCAGAGGGATAGCCCATGGCTTTCGACGAACAGGCCTTCGCCGAGTGGCACAAGGCCCAGCAACAGCAGGTGGCCGACTACCTGCGCCGCCTGCAGATCTTCGACTCCGACATCACCGGC
>DATAHN010000118.1:0-32500 GCA_036263155.1 Gammaproteobacteria bacterium
GGTCGGCTATGTGGGTGCCTACGACCTCACGGTGCTGGGTGAGCGGGGCGACATCTCCCACTTCGCGGGTGGTTCGCGCGACATCGACGTCTACCTCGGCACTGACATGGAAGAGCGCAAGCGTGAGTCGCCGGTGTACAACGCCGACAAGCTCAACGTGCCGCTCCTGATCGCCTACGGCGGGGCCGACGCCCGCGTGGTGCCGGAGCACGCCAAGAACATGATGGCGGCCCTCGACAAGGCCGGGAAGAGCTACGGCGAGCCGATCTACTACGCCAACGAGGCCCACGGCTTCCGAGACGAGGACCATAACGAGAACCTGTACACGAAGATGCTCGCGTTCTTCGACAAATACATCGGCCCCGACGCCGCCAAGGCCGGTACGCCGGCTACTGCGTCGACCGGTAAGCCCTGAATATCTCCATTGCCGAAATGGAAAAGGCGCCGCGAGGCGCCTTTTCTTTTTCAGCAGAATGATGGTTCAGGCGGTGGGAAAGACGGAAGCCCCATCGAACACCGGCCCATCCACGCATACACGCTTCATGGCCGGGCCGTCTGGCGTGCGCACTTCCACCGCGCAGCCAGCACAGCCGCCCACGGCACAGGCCATGAACTCCTCCAGGGACACCTGGCTCGGGACCTTGAACTCCTGAGCCAATGCCGCGGCGGCCTTGAGCATGGGCGTGGGGCCGCAGGCGAAGACTTCCACCTCGGCCAGGGCCCTCGCATCGAGGGTCTTGAGCCAGGTGCGGGCCAGGTCGGTGATGAAGCCGTCGAAGCAGCCGGCGTAGCCCTGCTTGCTGGCGAGGCGGCTGGGGAAACCCCAGTCCTCCATCAGCGGCATGCAGCCGATCACGCCCTCAGGCATGCCGGGAACCAGGATGGTGGAGGGGCGGCTGGTGAAGGGGAAGGGCACTTCCGAGCCCATCAGCACCAGCGGCTTCCATTGGGCACGCTTGTCCACGCGCATGGCGTCGGCGATGAATACCATGGGCGGGATGCCCACGCCGCCGCCCAGCAGCAGCGGGCGCGGCTTCTCAGGATGCAATACGAACGGCTTTCCGATGGGGCCCAGACAGCTCAACTTCTCGCCGGGGCGGCGCGCCGCCAAGAGCCGGCTGCCTTCCCCCACCACCTTGTAAAGGCACTCCACCCAGCCGTCCTGCGGTGAGACCCGCATGATGGACATGGGCCGGCGCATGGGCAGCGCAGAGTCGCAGGAGAGGTGCACGAAGCTGCCGGGCAGTGCCCGGGCGGCGCACTGGGGCGCCTTCAGGCGCAGCACGTGCTGGGCGCCGGCGAAGTGCTCATGCACCAGTATCTCGGCATCCTCCACGAAGATGCTGCTGCGGTGTTCGGGATGTTTCATCTCAGCCTTCAGGTGTAGAAGCCCTGCAGCACCGCCATGCGGATGGCGACGCCGTTGGTGACCTGTTCGCGGATCACCGACTGCGGGCCGTCCGCCACCTCCGGCGCGATCTCGATGCCGCGGTTCATGGGACCGGGGTGCATCACGATGGCGCCGGGCTTGGCGAGCTTGAGGCGCTTGGCATCGAGGCCGTAGCGCTTGAAGTAAGCGGCGGCGCTCGGTACGGCGGCCTTCTGCATGCGCTCCTTCTGGATGCGCAGCATCATCACCACGTCGGCGCCGGCGATGGCCTTGTCCGCGTCGGTGAAGAGCTCGGCCTTGAGCTCGCCCTTCTTGGGCAGCAGCGACTTGGGACCGGCCAGGCGGATGTCGCGGGTGCCGAGCGTGAGCAGGCCGCGCACGGCGGAGCGCGCCACGCGCGAGTGCTTGATGTCGCCGACGATGGCGACGCTCAGGTTGGCGACGTCCTTCTTGTGGCGGCGGATGGTGAACACGTCCAGCAGGCCCTGGGTCGGGTGCGAGACGTGCGCCTCGCCGGCGCTCAGCACGTGCACGTGCGGCGCCGCGTGCTGGGCCAGCAGTGCCGGCACCCCCTCGTCCATGTGGCGCACCACGAACACGTCCACGTTCATGGCTTCGAGAGTGTAGAGCGTATCCGCCAGCGACTCGCCCTTCACGGCGGAAGAGGCGGCGATGTCCAGGTTGATCACGTCGGCGCCCAGGCGCCGCGCCGCCAGCTCGAAGGAGGCACGGGTGCGGGTGCTGGGCTCGAAGAACAGGTTGGCGACGGTGCGGCCGGCGAGCCAGGTGTGGCGGCGCGGGGCCTCGCCGGGGGCCACGCGGAAGGTCTCGGCGCGGTCGAGCAGGGCCGTGAGCGTCTGACGGCCGACGCCCTCGAGGGTGAGGAGGTGCCGCAAGCGGCCCCGGGCGTCGAACTGTATGTCGCTCATGGACTGTCGCGGCCCCTCGTGGAGTTGAACCAGCTCTCGAGGATCACGCAGGCGGCGGCGCCGTCGATGTCCTCGCGAGTCACGCGGCGCCGTCCCTGCTGGCGCCGTTCCTTCAGCTGTGCCTCCGCCTCGCGGGACGAGAGTCGCTCGTCCACGGTGTGCACCGGCAGCGGGAAGCGTTGTGCGAGCCCCTCGGCGAAGCGGCGCGCATGCGCCGTCATCTCCTGCTCACTGAGGTCCATATTATAGGGCAGACCCACCACCAGGGCCGCGGGCCGCCATTCCGCCACCAACCGGCCGATGGCCTCCCAGTCCGGTCCGCCGGCCCGGGGCGTCACCACGCCGAGGGGCGAGGCGCTGCCGGTCAGGGTCTGGCCCACGGCCACGCCGATGCGCCTCAGCCCGAAATCGAAGCCGAGGAAGGTCTGGGGAGGCTGGGTCATAAGGGGTATTGCAGCACAGAGGCGTGCTGCGCGCGAGCCAAATGAATCGAGACGAGTCCGATCCCTTAGCTAGGCATGGCCCGCGTCGCCGGAGAGCAACGCGAGATCCACCCCGAGCAGGCGCGCGGCTGCCTGCCAGCGCAGTTCCACCGGGGTGTCGAAGATGATGCGGCTGTCGGCGGGGACCGAGAGCCAGGAGTTGCCCTTGATCTCCTCCTCGAGCTGGCCCGCGGTCCAGCCCGCGTAGCCGAGCGCCACCATGCAGCGGCGCGGGCCGCCGCCGGCGGCGAGCGCCTCCAGCACGTCGCGCGAAGTGGTGACGCCGATGCTGTCGGTGACCTTGAGCGTCGCCTCCCAGTCGCCGTGGGGCTCATGGATCACGAAGCCGCGCTCCGTCTGTACCGGTCCGCCGAGATACACCGGGCTCGCCGCGGTGTCCGGGTCATCGGTCTTGAGCGCGAGCTGCTTGAGCACGTCGTCCAGCACCACATTCATGGGCCGGTTGATGATGATGCCGAGCGCGCCCTGCGCGCTGTGCTCGCAGATGAAGGTCACGCTCTCGCGGAAGTTCGGGTCTTCCATCGAGGGCATGGCCACCAGGAACTGGTTGGTGAGGAAGTCTTGAGAAGGCATGGGACTAGTATCCGCGCGCCTTGTACGGGGTACAAGCGGGTATTACTTATGGCCGGCCGCTGCGCTACGCATCCAGCTTCGCTGGCGGTCCAGGACGCACATCCTGTACGCCCGCTCGCCGCGTGCGCGGCAAGCCCGCGTCCCTTTCGGACCGTACAAGCGGGTATGACTTAATACCCGGAAGCCGCTGATTTTATTGAACTGTGACGCGGTTCACCCCGACGAGGGATCGCCGGGGTTTCAAGCGCGCATGCGCTTGAAACTGCGAAAACCGCGAATTCATTTCGCGGTTTTCGGCAGGAAAATCCAGGGATGGATTTTCCGGTCAGTTGTGGAGCGCCATGGCGGCCTTTACGCCGCCTTGGCGCGTCCCGCCATTGAAGCGCCACACATACACGAAGCGCAGCACCGCGGTGTCGCGGCGGATGGTGGCGGGGAAGGGCGCGAAGGGCGCCGCCAGCCTGACGATGCGCTGGGCCGAGTTGTCCAGCAGCGCTTGGCCCGAGGGCTGGTTCAGGTTCAACTCCCGGATGCTGCCGTCGGCGTTCAGCGACACCTCCAGCGCCAGCGAGCCCGAGAGATGGCGGCTGCGGATCTCCGCCGGGAAGTTCAAGTTGCCGATGCGCTCAACCTTGCGGCGCCAGGCATCGAGATAGGGCGCGAAGCGCGACTCCCGCGCGTTCACGGAGACGAACGCCACCCGCGGGTTGGGGTCGGTGGCCTGGGGCAGCTCCAGCCCGTCATCGTTCGGCATCAGCGCGTCGTCGCCTGGCGTCAGCAGCCGCGCCACCAGGATGCGTGGCTCCAGGCTCATGGGCGCGGCGGCGGCCTTCGCGTTGGCGCTGTTGCCGGTCATGGCGCTGGTGGTGACGGCGGCATCGCGCTCCGAATCGTGGCTGCGGTCCTGGCCCTGCTTGCGGCTGGCGGTGCGCGTCGCGCCCGGATTGTCGGTGAGGTCCGGCGCCTCTGCGCGGCCGGCGTTGTTCAGCGCCGCCGGCATGGAGAGCGGGCTCTCCGGGCGCACCTGCTCGGTGGTGTTGCCCTCGCCGCGCTGGTTCGCCTGGGCCAGGTACTGGGCCTTGTCCGGCGGCGCCACGCTGCGGGTCTGCACCATGGTGACCTCGAGGGTCGGGCTGCCGCTCGGCCTGTCCGGCCGGAAGGTGATGCCGAGGATGAGGATGCCGTGCAGCAGCGCGGCGAAGAACAACGTGGTCACCAGCCGGTCGCGGGCCGTGACCGCCGGCGAGTCGAGCCGCGGGTTCGGCATCGCGGCCATCAGGCGCGCGCCGCGTGCTTGCGAGCCAGCACGTCCATGAAGCCGCCGGCGATGTCGAGCTTGTAGAGCTTGTCCAGTTCGCGCACGCAGGTGGGGCTCGTCACGTTGATCTCCGTGAGCCAGTCGCCGATGACATCGAGGCCCACGAACAGGAGGCCCTTCTCCCGCAGCGTCGGGCCCACCTGGGAGACGATCCAGCGGTCGCGTTCCGTGAGCGCCACGCCCACGCCCTTGCCGCCGGCGGCGAGATTGCCGCGGGACTCGCCCGGCGCCGGCACCCGCGCCAAGGCATAGGGCACCGGCTCGCCGTCGATGACCAGGATGCGCTTGTCGCCGGCCTTGATCTCGGGGAGATACAGCTGCGCCATGGCGAGGCGCGTGCCGTAGTGCGTCAGGGTCTCCAGCACCACCGAGAGGTTGGCATCGCCCGCCTCGAGCACGAAGACTTGGCTGCCGCCCATGCCGTCCAGAGGTTTCACCACCACCTTGCGGTGTTCGGTGACGAAGGCGCGGATGCGCGCCATGTCGCGGCTCATGAGCGTGGGCGGGCAGCACTGGGGGAACCAGGCGGTGTAACCCTTCTCGTTGGCGTCACGCAGCGACTGGGGCTTGTTCACTACCCGCACTCCCGCGAACTCGGCCCGTTCCAGGATGTAGGTGGTGTAGATGTATTCGATGTCGAAGGGCGGGTCCTTGCGCATCAGGACCAGGTCCATGGCCCCGGCCAGCGGCCCATCGTGTTCAGGTCCGAACGTATGCCAGTCCACGGGGTCGTCTTTGACGGTGAGCTCCCGATACCGGGCCCGGGCCTCTCCCTGGGCCAGGTAGACGTCCTGCTGCTCCATGTAGAGCAGCTTCCAGCCCCGCTTCTGGGCCGCCAGCAGCATGGCCAGGGTGGTGTCCTTGGCGGGCTTGATGGCCCCGATGGGGTCCATCACGACGCCGAGGCTGAAGGGGTGGGTCTTTGCCATCGTGGGCGGCCCTTTCCGGGGGTGGCGGCCCTCAAGGCCGCGGGTGGTGAAATTTATTGCATTCAAGGGATTAAGTAAGGATATTATGCTTAAATCCCAAGTAAGGCAGCCAGTCGGGCCAGAACCGGGCCCCACCCCCATTCCCGAGCGTCCAAGGGCTGCATGGCGCATCGTTTGGGCATAATATGTCAAGGCTGCTGCCCCGCGACTGCGCGGCGGCCGGGGGTTTATGCGCGGAGGTGACGGTGGCTAGCGAGAACACGGAGGGCGGTCTGCAGGGCCTCAAGGTCCTGGTGATCGACGACAGCAAGACCATCCGCAAGACGGCGGAGACGCTTCTCTCCAAGGAAGGCTGCGAGGTGGTGACCGCCGTGGACGGCTTCGAGGCGCTCTCCAAGATCGCCGACCACAAGCCCGACATCATCTTCGTGGACATCATGATGCCGCGTCTCGACGGCTATCAGACCTGCGCCCTCATCAAGCACAACAACAACTTCAAGGCGACCCCGGTGATCATGCTGTCCAGCAAGGACGGCCTGTTCGACCGCGCGCGCGGCCGCATCGTCGGCTCAGAGCAGTACCTGACCAAGCCTTTCACGAAGGACGAACTGGTGGGCGCCATCCACCGCCACGTGCGGAAGAGCGCCTGATTTCCATGCGTCCGGCGGGTCCGGGCGCAGCGCAACTAGAGAGGAAGAGTAGTCATGTCCACCGTGCTCATCATCGACGATTCGCCGACCGAGGTGCATGTCCTCAAGACCTGGCTGGAGAAGAACGGCTTCAGCACCATCACCGCCGAGAGCGGCGAGGAAGGCATCGACAAGGCCAAGGCCGAGAAGCCCGACGCCATCATCATGGACGTGGTGATGCCCGGCATGAGCGGCTTCCAGGCGACGCGCCAGCTCTCCAAGGATCCGGACACCTCCCGCATCCCGGTGGTCATGGTCACCACCAAGGACCAGGAGACGGACAAGATCTGGGGCATGCGCCAGGGCGCGGTCGCGTACCTGCCGAAGCCCGTCACCGAGAAGCAGCTCGTGGACAAGATCAAGGAAGTGATCGCGGGATAACCCATGGCGAGCGCACTCCTCGAACTCCGCGAACGCCCCTTCGAGCTCCTCCAGGAGCTGGAGCGGCGCAGCCGCATCGCGGCCTCGGGCCGCGGCCAGGAGGCCGGCCACGAAGAGGAGTGGGTGGGCGTCGGCTTCCGGGTGGGCAAGACCCGCCTGGTGGCGGCGCGGCAGGAGGTGAGAGAAGTACTGGTGTGGCCCGGTGTCACGCCGCTGCCGGGCGCCAAGCCCTGGATGCTGGGCCTCGCCAACGTGCGCGGCCAGTTGCTGCCGGTCACGGACCTCTCCGCGTTCTTCGGCGGCGAGCCCATCACGCTCACCCGCACCTCGCGGGTGCTGATGGTGAACCACGGCGACATCCCCGCCGGCCTGCTGGTGGACGAGGTGCGCGGGTTCCGCCGCTTCATCGCCTCGGAGAAGGCCGAGGTGATGCCGGAGACGCTGCCCGGCATGACGCCGTTCCTGGCAGGGGCCTACGGCAACGAGGACGACGTGTGGGGGATCCTGGGACTGCACGGGCTGGTGGAGAGCGCCGTGTTCATGCAGGCCTCGCGCTGATGGGGGAGGGCACGCGGCGTGAGCCGCCCGCGTTGCCGCTTGGGAGAGACGAGAAAGGCTCACATAAATAGCTAGGGTGAACTGACATGGCCGACAACGAGAAGCGATCCAATACACCGCTGTACCTGCTGCTGTTCCTGGCAGCCATCATGGTGGCCGCGGCGGTATACGACTTCGTGGTCGTGGCGCGCGACTCCACCCGCGACACCCAGTTCCTGAGGCTCTCGGCGCAGCAGTCGCTGATCTCACAGAGCGTGGTGCGTTCCGCGGACGAGGCAGTAGCCGGCAACCAGGACGCGTTCACGCAGCTCTCCAACGGACGCGACCAGTTTGACAACACCATCACCCTCATGGGCAATGGCGACCCCCAGACCTTGATGCCCGCCGCCACCGGCGAAGTGCTCTCCGAGCTCTCGGTGCTGCAGAACCAGTGGGGCCAGGTGCGCGCCGCGCTGCAGGTGATCCTCTCGGCCAAGGACCAGCTCACCAACGCCAACCAGGCTGCCAACGGCATCCGCCAGACCATGCCTGACCTGCTCGCCGCCTGGGACAAGTTCTCCGACGAAGCCAAGAACCGCAAGGCTTCGGCCGCGCTGATCTACTACGCCACCAAGCGCAGCTACTACGGCCAGGTGATCCTGCGCGACGTGAACCTGCTCACCACCGGCGGCAACCACGGCGACGTCTCCGGCATCCCGCAGGAGCTGAGCGACGCGGTGCAGAACCTCAATCGCATCAACCAGGCCATCTTCGAGGGCAGCCCCTCGCTCGGCCTCACCGCGGTGAACGACGCGGGCCTCCTGCCGCTGCAGACCCAGACCAACGTCCGCTTCCGCGCGGTCAACGACAACCTCAACACCCTGATGCCGCTGGTCGAGCTGCTCATCAACGTGCAGAAGGCCAACGCCACCATCCACGACATCAGTGACCAGCTGCTCAACAACGCCCAGGCCATCAACACCAGCTACGTACGCGACGTGAACCGCCGTCTCACGCGGCCCTCGGTGGGCTACGGCCTCGGCCTCGTCGGCATCCTGCTGCTGGTGGGCATCCTCTACCTGTACGTGCTGGGCGGCGACGCCCGCCGAGCGGCGCAGATGCAGCTCGAGACCAACGAACGAAACCAGCAGGCGATTCTGCGACTCCTGGACGAACTCGGCTCACTGGCAGACGGTGACCTCACCGTACAGGTGACCGTGACCGAGGACATCACGGGCGCGATCGCGGACTCGATCAACTACGCCCTCGAGGCCCTGCGCGGCCTGGTGGCCACCATCAACGACACGGCCGTGCAGGTGGACGCCGCCGCCCGCCAGACGCAGGCGACCACGACGCACCTCGCCGAGGCGTCCGTGAACCAGTCCAAGCAGATCAACACGGCATCCCAGTCGATCACCGAGATGGCGAAGTCCATTGAGCAGGTGTCCGCCAACGCCGAACGCTCGGCCAAGGTGGCCGCGCAGTCGGTGGAGATCGCGCACAAGGGCGGTCAGGCGGTGCGCCGCACCATCGACGGCATGAACTCGATCCGTGAAACCATCCAGGAGACCTCGAAGCGAATCAAGCGACTGGGTGAATCCTCCCAGGAGATCGGCGACATCGTGGAACTCATCAACGACATCGCCGAACAGACGAACATCCTGGCACTTAACGCGGCGATCCAGGCGTCCATGGCCGGCGAAGCAGGCCGCGGTTTCGCGGTGGTGGCGGACGAAGTGCAACGTCTCGCAGAGCGCTCCGCCAACGCGACGCGGCAGATCGAAGCGCTGGTGAAGACCATTCAGACCGACACCAACGAAGCGGTCATCTCGATGGAGCAGTCGACCGCCGGCGTGGTGGGCGGAGCCCAGCTGGCCGAGAACGCAGGTTCGGCACTGGACGAGATCGAGAAAGTGGCCAACCACATCGCGACGCTGGTGCAGAGCATCTCCAACGCGGCGCGCCAGCAGGCGCAGACCGCCGGCGAGGTGTCCCGCACCATGAACGTGATTAGAGAGATCACCGCGCAGACCACCGAAGGCACCAACGCCACGGCGGTCAGCGTAGGCAAGCTCGCGGCCCTCGCGACCGAGATGAGAAAGTCGGTCGCCGGCTTCAAGCTGCCCAGCAACCGCAGCCAGGAGACCCTGGTGATGCGGCCCGAGCAGATGGCCTGAGATGACGGCGGAGACGTGACGCGCACATGAGCCAGGTCGCTTCAGACTCGCTGCTGTGGATCAAGAACGAGCTTGATCACACGCTCGTGCGCGCGCGTCAGGCCCTCGAGACCTACGTCGAGAAGGCCGACGACAAGGAGTCCCTGACCCAGTGCCTCGAGCTGCTGCACCAGGTGCAGGGTACGCTGCGCATCGTGGAGGTGTACGGCGCCGCGATGCTGGCCGAGGAGATGGAGTCGGTGGTGCGCGGCTTCGAGACCGGAGAGGTGGCACGCAACGACGCCGCCTTCGAGGTGCTCATGCGCGCCATGCTGCAGCTCCCGGACTACCTGGAGCGCGTCATCGGCGGCCGGCGCGACATGCCGCTGGCGCTGCTCTCGCTGCTCAACGACCTGCGCACCGTGCGCGGCCAGCCGCTGCTCTCGGAGAGCGCGCTGTTCGCCTACAACCTCGCCGGCCGCAGCACCGCCACCATGGCGCCGCAGGCGGCGCCCGCCAAGGCGGTGGACATCAAGGGCCTCGCCGGCAAGGTGCGGCCGAAGTTCCAGGCTGCGCTGCTCGGCTGGTACAAGGGCGACGACGCGGCCAAGCACCTCGCGGTGCTGGCCGACTGCGCCGAGAAGCTGGAGCAGGCCGCCACCACTCCGGCGGTGTTCGAGCTGTGGTGGATCGTGGGCGGCATCATCGAGGGCCTGCAGGAGGGCGGCATCCAGGCGGATGTGAGCCTGAAGCAGCTGCTCGGCCAGGTGGACCGCCAGATGAAGCGGCTCATGGAGCACGGCGAGAGCCAGGCGGCCGAGGACCCGGCCCAGGACCTGGTCAACAACCTGCTCTACTACATCGGCCGCGCCGACACCGCCGGCAAGCGCATCCTCGCGATCAAGGAATCCTTCAAGCTCGGCGAGCTGCTGCCGCAGGAATCCGAGGTGCAGGAGGCCCGCGACAGCCTGTCCGGCCCGAACGTGAACCTCATGCGCACCGTGTCCGGCGCCATCCGCGAGGACATCGGCCGCATCAAGGACACCCTCGACATCTTCGTGCGCATGGGCAAGTCGGATACCGCCGAGCTCGCCCCGCTGGACGAGCTCATCAAGAAGGTGGGCGACACCCTCACGGTGCTGGGCCTGCCGGCCCTGAACCAGGAGCTGGATGCTCAGCGCGGCAACCTCAAGAAGATCCTCGCCGAGAAGAAGGTGCCGGACGAGACGGCACTCATGGACATCGCGAGCGGCATCGTGCGGGTCGAGAGCGGCCTGGACGAGGCCATGTCCGACCTCGTCACGCCGGACGGCAGCGGCAAGAGCACCAGCCCCAGCGCCGCTTCCTCGCAGGCCGAGATGCGCGAGGTGCAGGCCGCGGTCATCCGCGAGTCCATCATCAACATGGCGCGCGTCAAGGAAGCCATCGTCGAGTTCGTGAACGATCCGGCGCGGCGCGACATGCTCAAGCCCCTGCCGGGCCACATCCGCGAGATCCAGGCCAGCTTCCGTTTCCTGGAGATGCCGCGGGTGGTGAGCCTGCTGGCCAGCCTGCGCCAGTACATCCTGAAGAAGCTGCTCGTCACCAAGGGCGCCCCGCCGCACAACGAGCTGGACCGCATGGCGGACGCCATCGTCAGCATGGAGTTCTACCTCGAGACGGTGCAGCAGGGGCGCGGCAACCCGCTCTCCATGCTGGACAACGCCGAGGCCTGCGTCTCGGCGCTCGGCTTCCCGGCCGATCAGGAGTACCCGGAGGACCAGGACATCGACATGGCCGGTGTCGAGTCGGAGCCCGGCGAGACCATCACCATGGAGTCGGGCGCCATGGTCGAGGAGATCTCCCTCGAGACCCCGGCCGACGAGCCGACCCAGATCAAGGAAGTCCCGACCATCATGGTCTCGGAGCAGGATGCGCCGAAGGTCATGCCCGCCAAGCCCGCCGCCGCGAAGCCCGCGGCCAAGCCGACGGCGCCTGCCATGCCGGCCGTGCCGGTGCTGGCGGAGGGCGTGGATCCCGAGATCGTCGAGATCTTCCTGGAGGAAGCCCAGGAGGAGATGAACTCGTTGCGCGAGACCTTCCCGCGCTGGCGCAGCAACCCGGGTGACCGGGAGGCCCTCACCACGCTGCGCCGTTCGTTCCATACGCTGAAGGGCAGCGGCCGCATGGTGGGCGCGCGCCTCATCGGCGAGTTCGCCTGGTCCTACGAGAACATGCTGAACCGCGTCATCGACCAGACGGTGCACCCGAACGACGACATGTTCGCGCTCATCGACATGGGCATCGCCGCGCTGCCCGAGCTCGTCGAGCAGCTCGAGGTCGGCAGCGCACCCAAGGTGGACGTGGCGCCGATGATGGACGCCGCAGCCGCCTTCAGCCGCGGCGAACAGCCGCCGCTGCCGGGCAGCGCTGCCGCCGCGGCTGCGCCCTCCGAAGAGCCGACCATGATCCGCCCCGCCGGCGTGGGCCTGCCGGGGATGGAAGAGCCGACGGTCATCATGCCGCGGGTCGAGGTGCTGCCGCCGGCGGTCGCCATGGACCCGGTGCTGTACGACATCTTCAAGCGCGAGGCCGAGAACCATCTCCTGGCCCTCGACGCGTTCCGCAACCAGATCCTCACCGATCGCAGCATCGGCGAGGACGTGGTGCGCGCCCTGCACACGTTGCACGGCAGCGCGGCGCTGGCCGGCGCGGCCAACATGGCCATGCTCATCGAGCCCATGCACCGCTACGTGGCGCACCTGCGCGAGCAGGACCTGATGCTGCCCTCCGAGCACGTCACGCTGGTGAAGGACGTGATCGCCTCCATGCGCGCCATGCTGGGCGCGCTGGGCAACGGTGAGGTGATCCCGCCGCCGAAGGGCCTGATGGAGCGCTTGAAGCATCTCCGGCCGGAGGGCACCAACACGCTCACCGGCATCGAGACCGGCGTCATCACCGGCACCGAGGGCGTCGCCGAGGAGTTGGTGGGCGAAGACATCGTCATGTCCGGCCCGGCCGACGTGGCTGAAGAGAGCCCGGCGATGCCGACCCCGCCCAAGCAGAAGGGCGGCAAGAAGGCTGCGCCCGCCGCCGGTGCGCCCAAGCCCGCGGCGCCGCCCAAGTTCGTGCAGCTCTCGGACCTCAAGGATTTCGACCCGGACCTCGCGGCCATCTTCTTCGAGGAGGCCAATGAGCTCCTGGAGTCCACCGACGCGAGCCTGCACCACTGGTCCCAGAACAAGACCGATGCCGACGTCGTCACCCAGCTGCAGCGCAACCTGCACACCCTCAAGGGCGGCGCGCGCATGGCGGGCCTCAGCCCCATGGGCGACCTCTCCCACGAGATGGAGACGGTGCTGACGGACGTGGTGGACGGCCGCATCGCCGCCTCCAACGAGCTCTTCATCCTGCTCAACCGTTCCGTGGACCGGCTGCACCGCATGATGGAGCAGGCCTACGCGAACCAGCCCATCTTCGACGCCGGCGACCTGGTGTTGGACCTCAAGCGCGTCCACGGCCACACCGTGGACCAGGAGCTGGAGCCGGAGGCGCCGGAGGAGCGCTTCGAGTCGGTCACCATCAAGCCGCCGCCGCCGATCATCGACCACACGGAAGAGGCGCCTGCGGGCAAGCCGTCCGCCCGGGCCACCGCGCCCGAGGCCGCCCCCGAGGAGGACGAAGCCGCCGCCGAAGCCGCCATGGGCGGCGAGGCCGAGCGCCGCACCGGTTCGCGCATCCAGTACGAACTGGTGCGCGTGCGCGCGGACCTGCTCGAGAACGCGCTCAACTACGCGGGCGAGGTGGGCATCTACCGCTCGCGTCTGGAGCAGCAGGTCAGCACCATCAACTTCAACCTGGGCGAGCTCGAGCAGACGGTGGCCCGACTGCGCGACCAGCTGCGCAAGATGGAGATCGAGACCGAGGCCCAGATCCGTTCCCAGTACGTACAGGAGGCGGGCGAGAACGCCAACCCCGACTTCGACCCGCTGGAGCTCGACCAGTTCTCCACCATGCAGCAGCTGTCGCGCGCGCTGGCGGAGTCCGTGGGTGACTTGGCGAGCATCCAGGCGCTGCTCACTAACCAGGCGCGAGAGACCGAGACGCTGCTGCTGCAGCAGTCGCGCGTCACCACCGAGCTGCAGGACGGACTCATGCGCACGCGCATGGTGCCGTTCTCCCGCCACGCCCAGCGCCTGCGCCGCGTGGTGCGCCAGACCGCGGACGAAGAGAAGAAGACCGTGGACCTCAGGTTCATCGGCGCAGAAGGCGAGATGGACCGCCAGGTGCTGGAGCGCGTGCTGGCGCCCCTCGAGCACATGCTGCGCAACTCCGTGGTGCACGGCATCGAGGACGGCAAGAGCCGCAAGCAGCACAAGAAGCCGGAGTCCGGCACCATCACCATCGCCCTGCACCGCGAGGGCTCGGAAGTGGTGATGGAGGTCATGGACGACGGCGCCGGCCTGAACCTCAAGGCCATCCGCAAGAAGGCCGAGGAACTCGGCATGGCCGCCAAGGACGTGCGCCTCAGCGACCGCGACGTCATGCAGTTCATCCTGGAGCCCGGCTTCTCCACCGCCCAGAAGGTGACCCAGTCCGCCGGCCGCGGCGTGGGTATGGACGTGGTGGCGAGCGAGATCAAGCAGCTCGGCGGCACGCTGCGCATGGATTCGACGGAAGGGCAGGGCGCCAAGTTCACGGTGCGCCTGCCGTTCACCCTGTCCATTACCCAGGCCTTGCTGGTGAAGGTGGCCGATCAGCCCTACGCGGTGCCGCTGCCCTCCATCGAGGCCATCGCGCGCATCCCGCGCATGCAGCTCGAGCAGCTCATGTCCACCGAGGACCCGGTGTACACCTACGGCGGCCGCCAGTACCGGCTGCAGCATCTCTCGGTGCTGCTCGGCATCGGCGCTCCGCAGTTCCCGGAGGAACTCACAACTATCCCGCTGCTGCTGGTGCGCAGCGGCGACGCCAGCATCGCGCTCATCACCGAAGGCATGCAGGGCAGCCGCGAGGTGGTCGTGAAGTCCGTCGGCCCGCAGGTGGGCAGCATCCGTGGCCTGTCCGGCGCCACCATCCTGGGCGACGGCAGCATCCTCCTGATCCTGGACGTCTCCTCCCTGGCGCGTAGCGTGGCGCAGCCCGAAGCCGAACAGATCGTGGTGGAGGAGCGCGAGGCCCCGCAGGAGGACCGCCGCGTCCTCGCCATGGTGGTGGACGACTCCATCACCGTGCGCCGCGTGACCCAGCGCCTCCTGGAGCGCTACAACATGCGCGTCATCACCGCGAAGGACGGCGTGGACGCCCTGGCGACGCTTCAGGAGACCATCCCGGATGTCATGCTGCTGGACATCGAGATGCCGCGCATGGACGGCTACGAGCTGGCGACCCACATGCGCAACGACGAGCGCTTCAAGGCCATCCCGATCATCATGATCACCTCGCGCACCGGCGAGAAGCACCGCAACCGTGCCATGGAGATCGGCGTCAACCGCTATCTCGGCAAGCCCTATCAGGAAGCGGAGCTCCTGGAGAACATCCAGGAACTCGTCGGCAGCTTCAACCCGCAACGCACCAGCTGGTGATGCATGGCTGAACAGCAGCAGTTCGACGAGGTCTACAGCCTGCTCATCCCCTTCGCCGGGGGCAAGATGATCCTGCCGCGCCTGTCCATCACCGAGGTCACCGGCTTCCTGCGCCCGAAGCCCGTGCGCGGCGCCCCGGAGTGGCTGCTCGGCATCATCACCTGGAACGGCCAGGAGATCCCGCTGGTGTCCTTCGAGGGCATGTGCGGCCGCAAGGTGCCGGAGCGAGCCAACCGCACCCGCATCGCCGTGGCCCACGCCATCGGCGAGCAGATCAACCCGCCGCTCTTCGCCATCCTGACCCAGGGCTATCCCTACTTGGTGCGCGTGAACCCGGCGGTGCTCTCGGTGGACCCGGAGAACGACTTCGGCGGCGCGGATGGCCCGGTGCTGAACCGGGTGCGCATGGCCAACGAGCGGCCCTACATCCCGGACCTGGAAGCGATCGAGGCGAAGCTCCTGGAGATCATGCCGGAGCGGCGCTTCACTGATACGGCTACTGGTAGCGGCACCGCCACCGAAATACCCCTGCCGCCCGCCTGAGTCCCCGCGTGCTTCCCTCCGTATAGAGGGGGATTGATCCAGGTCAAAGGCGCCGCTCCATGGCGCTTCTATAGTCATGAGGTCGTCCCGGTCAGGATGGCCCATGACAGCAGCCCCAAACCCGAGCCCTCAGGCACCCGAGCCGGTGTTCCGCACCCTCGACCTGCGCAAGACCTACGTGGTGGGCGAGGTGCGCATCGAGGCCCTGCGCGGCATCGATCTGGAGTTCTACAGGGGCGAGTTCGCCGTGCTGCTGGGGGCTTCCGGCAGCGGCAAATCCACCCTGCTCAACATCCTCGGCGGGCTGGATACGCCCACCGCCGGCAGCGTGCACTACCTTGACCACGAACTCGGCCACGCGAGCGACGCTGAGCTCACACGCTTTCGCCGCGAGCACGTGGCGCTGCAGGACGGGCGCCTAGTGCAGCAGCCGGTGCGCATCGGTGAGCGCGGCGACCTGCACGCCCAGGTGCTGGACGGCCTCGCGGAAGGTGACCGGGTGGTGACCTATCCCGACGACAGCCTTCAGCCGGGCGAGCGGGCCAAGGTCGTCCAGGAAGGCGAGTGACGGTCTAGATCCCCTGCGCCCGGCGCCGCAGCAGCGCCAGCATGATCCCCGCCGCGAGGGCCGCGCCGGCCGCGGCGGTGAACTGCAGCGGGCCGGGCAGCGCGAGATGGAACAGCCTGTTCAGGCCCGGCGTGAACACCACGATGAGCAGCGCACTGCTGGCGGAACCCGCCACCCACCACAGCGTCGGATTGGCGCGTTCCGCCCGCCGCGGCAGCGGCGTCCGGTTCACGTTGATCAGCGCCAGGTTCACCAGCATCAGGGCCACCATCGCCATGCTGCGCAGGCTGTCGGTGCCCACACCGCCGAGCACGCCCAGGCTGCAGGCGCCGATCACCGCGAGCAGGCCGAACAGGCCTTGCAAGAGTCCCCAGCGCACCCGCGCCGCGGAGAACAGCCGTTCACCGAGCGGACGGGGCGGGCGCCGCATCACGCCGGGCTCCTCCGGTTCCGCCTCCAGCACCACCGAGCAGGCCGGGTCAATGAGCATCTCCACCAGCATCACGTGCACCGGCATCAGCAGCAGTGGCCAGCCCGCCAGCAGCGGCAGCACGGCCAGGCCCATGATCGGCACGTGGACGGCGATGATGTAGGTGATGGCCCGGGCCAGGTTGCCGTGGATGCGCCGCCCCATGCGCACGCCGCGCACGATGGACGGGAAGTCGTCGTCCGCGAGCACGATGTCCGCCGCCTCCCGCGCCACGTCGGTGCCGCGGCCGCCCATGGCGATGCCGATGTCCGCCGCCTTGAGCGCCGGCGCGTCGTTGACGCCGTCGCCGGTCATGGCCACCACCAGGCCCTGCGCCTGCAGCAGCCGCACCAGCCTGAGCTTCTGCGGCGGCGTGATGCGGCAATACACGCCGGTGTCGTCGAGCCGCCGCGTGAGCGCCGTGTCGTCCATGGCTTCCAGATCATCTCCGCCCAGCACGCTCTCCGGCTGCGCGAGGCCTGCCTGCGCAGCGATGCTGGAGGCGGTAAGGCGGTGGTCGCCCGTCACCATGAGCACGCGGATGCCCGCCTCGCGGCATTCCCGTACCGCCTCTGGCACGCCCGGCCGCAGGGGGTCCTCGAAGGCCACGAACCCCAGGAAGTGGAAGCTGAGGGCGCGCTGGCTCGCCGGCAGTTCCGCGCGGCCGGCGTCCGCCACCGCGGCCACGCCCAGCACGCGCCAGCCGCGTTGCGCGAGGCCGGCGGCCTGCCGCTCCAGCGCCTGCCGCGATCCCGGCTCCAGCCGGCAGAGTTCCAGCACCGTCTCCGGCGCTCCCTTGCAGCCGCCCACGGCGGTTCCGTCCGAGCTCCACAGGCGCGTCATGGCCAGAAGGTCGTGGCTGAGCGGGTATTCGCGGAGCGGTGTCTCGCCTCCAGGCGGCCCGGGTAGTGCCGCGGCTGCGGCGCGCAGCGCCTGCTCCATGGGGTCGAAGGGATGCAACGCGCTTGCCAGCGCGGCATGGCGCAGTATCCCGGCGGCTTCCGGCGCATCCGGAGCGATCTCGCGGTGACCGTCGTGCAGTGCCGCGAGCCGCATGCGGTTCAGCGTGAGCGTGCCGGTCTTGTCGACGCACAGCACGTTGGTGGCGCCGAGCGTCTCGATGGCGTTGGTGCGCCGCGTCAGCACGCGGTGCCGCGCCAGCCGCCATGCGCCCAGCGCCAGGAACACCGTGAGCACCACCGGGAATTCCTCGGGGATCACGCTCATGGCCAGCGTGAGACCGGCCAGCGCCCCCTGCAGCCAGCCCGCGCCGCTGAGCGCGTAGCCCGCCGCCATCAGCCCGCTCACACCCACGCCGGCGGCGGCCAACAGGCTCACCACCCGCCGGGTTTCGGTCTCCAGGCGCGTGACCGGATGCTCCAGCGTCGTGAGAGCCCGCCCGATGCCGCCGAGGGCGGTGCGCGGCCCCGTGGCAGTGACCCTCATCAGGGCGCGTCCCTGCAGCACCAGCGTGCCGAGGAACACGCGCGCATCGCCGCCCTCGGCAGCGCGCGGCACCGGCGCAGACTCGCCGGTGAGCAGCGACTCGTCCACCAGGATGCCGGTTCCAGATTCCAGCAGCCCGTCCGCCGGCACGCGGTCACCCTCAGCGATCGCCGCCAGGTCGCCGGGCACCAGTTCGCGCGCCGGGATGCGCCGGCGTTCGCCGTCACGGATCACCACCGCCTGCGGGCTGGCGAGTTGCTTCAGGGCGGCGAGCGCGCGCTCGGTCTTGTGGCGCTGATGGATGGTGATGGCGACGATCAGCAGCACGAAGCCGAGCAGCATCAGCGAGTCGCGCAGGTCGCCCAGCAGGAGATAGAACCCGCCGCAGGCCGCCAACAGCAGGAACATGGGGTCGCGCAGCACCTCGAGCATCACGTGCCACAAGGCGTGGGGTCGCGCCTGCTCCAGTTCGTTCGGACCCGAGGCGCGCAGCGCGTCGGCTGCGGCCTGGGACGTCAGGCCCGCCGGCGACGAAGGCAGAGGTGGATCATTGTGCAGCATGCGCCAGACCTCGAGGGTTCCAGCCAACTATAGGACCCCGGGAAGGCTGCCGGCCTTGATCTGGCTCAGGAAGCGCTAGTCCAGGTCACCCCAGGAGGCCTGCAGCAGGCTCAAGGCCACCAGCGCCGCCGTCTCGGTGCGCAATATGCGCGGTCCGAGCTTCATCCCCTGGAATCCCACCCGCGCCGCCAGCGCGACCTCGCTCTCGCTGAGGCCGCCCTCCGGTCCCACCAGCAGCATGGCCTTGCCGTCGGCGGGGCGGGGCAGCTTGCCCGCCGTCACGCCGCCTTGCGGGTCCAGCAGCAGCTTGAGATTCCCTTCCGGTTTCTCCGCCAGGAAGCGCGCCAGGCTCACCGGCGTCGCCACCACCGGCACCCGTACCCGGCCGGACTGCTCGCAGGCGCTCGTCACCACGCCTTGCCAGTGCTCGCGCTTCTTGGCGGCACCCTTCTCATCCAGTTTCACCACGCTGCGCTCGGTGAGCACCGGCACGATGGCGGCGACGCCGAGCTCCACTGCCTTCTGCACCGTGTAGTCCATGCGCTCGCCCCGGGACACACCCTGGGCCAGGGTCACGTGCAGGGGCGATTCCACCGCCGGCCCGTGCATGCCGGTGATCTTCACCAAGGCCTGCTTCTTGTCCGCCTGCTCCAGCACGGCCGGGAACTCGAAGCCCGAGCCGTCGAACAGCGTGAGTTCCGCACCGGGCTTGAGGCGCAGCACCGTCAGCACGTGCTTGGCCGCGGCGGCGTCCAGCGCCACCCGCTCCTTGCCCATCAGGCGGCTGCCGTGGAACACCCGTATCGTGCGCATTCAGTCGGCCACCGCGAGTTCGATGCCTTCCGCCGCCGTGTGCACCATGAGTTTTATCTCCTCAGGCGTGATGACATAGGGCGGCATGAAGTACACCACCGGTCCCACGGGCCTGAGCAGCACGCCCTTTTGCAGGCCGTGCCGGTACACCTTGAGGCCGCGCCGCTCTTTCCAGTCATAGGGAGTGCGGTTCTTCTTGTCCTTCACCAGCTCGATGGCGAGGATCATGCCGTGCTGGCGCACCTCCGCCACGTGGGGATGGTCCGCGAGCGCCGCCGCGGCCTTGGCCATGTGGGCGGCGAGGACGCGGTTCTTCGCGATGATGTCGTCCTCCCGGAATATATCCAGGGTCGCCAGCGCGGCGCGGCAGCCCAGGGCGTTGCCGGTATAGCTGTGGGAATGCAGGAACGCGTTCAGCTTGGTGTAATCGTCGTAGAAGGCGTCATAGACCGCTTCGCGGGTCAGCACCACGCTCAAGGGCAGGTAGCCTCCCGTGAGGCCCTTGGACAGGCACAGGAAGTCCGGCGTGATGCCCGCCTGCTCGCAGGCGAACATCGTCCCGGTGCGGCCGAAGCCTACCGCGATCTCGTCGGCGATGAGATGCACGCCATGGCGGTCACAGGCCTCCCGCAGCAGCGTGAGGTATACCGGGTGGTACATGCGCATGTTCCCCGCGCACTGCACCAGGGGCTCCAGGATCACGGCCGCCACCTCGTCATGGTGCCGTTCCAGGGCCTGCTCCATGTGGGCGAACATCTTCACGGTGTGGGATTCCCAGCTCTCGCCTGGCTCCCGCTCGAAGCAGTCCGGGCTAGGCACCGTGATTACGTCCATGAGCAGGGGCTTGTAGGTCTCTTTATAGAGCTCCACGTTGCCCACCGCGAGAGCACCGAGGGTCTCGCCGTGGTAGCTGTTGCTCAAGGTGATGAAGCGTGTCTTCTTCGGCTTCCCCAGGTTCTTCCAGTAGTGGAAGCTCATCTTCACCGCCACTTCCACGGCCGATGAGCCGTTGTCGGCATAGAAGCAGCGGGAAAGGCCCGGCGGCACGAGCTGCACCAGCCGCTCCGAGAGTTCCACCACGGCGGTGTGGCTGAAGCCCGCCAGGATCACGTGCTCCAGCTCGGCCATCTGCCGGGCGAGGGCGGCGTTGATGCGCGGGTTGGCGTGGCCGAACAGGTTCACCCACCAGGAACTGATGGCGTCCAGGTAACGCTTGCCTTCGAAGTCCTCCAGCCACACGCCCTGGCCGCGCCGGATCGGTACCGGCGGCAGGGACTCGTGGTCCTTCATCTGTGTGCAGGGGTGCCACAACACCGAGAGGTCGCGGCGTATGAAGGCGTCGTTCGCGCTCATGGTTCGGGGGTGACGCAGAACCTCTGGATGAAGCGCTCGAGCATCTGCAAGGTCGGTTCCACGTTCGCGATGGGCAGGCGCTCGTTGGGCTGGTGCGCCACGTCGATGTCGCCGGGGCCGAGGATCACAGTCTGCATGCCGAGTTTCTGCAGGAAGGGGCCTTCCGTAGCGAAGGCCACCGCCTCCGCCTTGTGGCCGGTGAGTTCCTCCGCCGTCTGCACCAGCGCCGAGGTACCGGGGGTCTGCAGCGGATCGGTGCCCTTGAAGAGGCTCCTGAACTCGACGCCGAAGCCGCTGCCGGTCAGCGTCTCCGTGAGCCGCGCCCGCGCCTCGGCCCGCACGGCTTCCACGGTCATGCCGGGCAGGATGCGGATGTCGAAGTGCAGTTCGCATTCCGGGCAGATGCGGTTCGGGTTGTCGCCGCCCTTGATGTGGCCGAGGTTGAGGGTCGGCGTCGGTACCTTGAAGTGGTGGTCGTGGTACTTGTGCTGCAGCTCGCCGCGGTACTCGAGCAGGCCCGCGATGGCCTTATGCATGCCCTCCAGCGCGTTCCTGCCGAGGCTGGGGTCGCTGGAGTGGCCGGAACGACCGATGACCTTCACGGCCTCCATCAGGATGCCCTTGTGCATGTGCACCGGCTTCATGGCGGTGGGCTCGCCGATGATGGCGTAGCGCGCCTTCGGCAGGTCGGCCTCGCTGAGCGCGCGGCCGCCGCACATGCTGCTCTCCTCGTCCGCAGTCGCGATCACGATCAGCGGCTGCTTGAGGTCATCGGCCTTGTGGCGCGCGCCGGCCTCCACCGCCATGGCGATGAAGCCTTTCATGTCGCTGATGCCCAGGCCATAGTACTGGCCGTCCCGCTCCGTGAGCTGGAAGGGGTCTGAATCCCAGCGGCCCTGGTCATAAGGGACCGTATCCATGTGCCCCGCCAGCACCAGGCCGCCGGGCCCGCGGCCCAGCACGCCGATGACGTTGACCTTGCCCGGGTGCCCAGGGATCTCCTGCAGCCGCACCTTGAAGCCGGCACTGTCCAGCCAGCCGGCGATGCGCTCGGCGGCGGTGCGGTTGGACATGTCGAATTCGGGGTTGACGCTGCTGACGGAAGGCGCCTGGATGAGGCCGGCGAGCATCTCCCGGAGGGCAGGGGTACGGTGCTGGGCCATGGGCTTTTGGGGTCCCCGGAAAGTCTGTATGCGCAGTCTTGCGCATTTGGGGGCCACGCGCCACCCCGGCTTGAGGGATACTTAAGGGATGCAGTATGAAGTGGACCTCGTCACGGGACTCCTGTCCGGCACCGCGTACCGGCCCTCGCCCCATTGCGACGCGCGCCCGGCGGGCATGGCCGTGGACTTGCTGGTGATCCACGGCATCAGCCTGCCGCCGGGCGAGTTCGGCGGCCCCTGGATCGAACAGCTGTTCCTCGGGCAGCTGCCGCCCGACGCGCACTCCTACTTCAAGGACATCGCGGGCCTGCGCGTGGCGTCGCACCTCCTCATCCGCCGCGACGGCGAGGTGGTCCAGTTCGTGCCGTTCCACATGCGCGCCTGGCACGCCGGCGCCTCCCGCTTCCAGGACCGCGAAGCCTGCAACGACTTCTCCATCGGCATCGAGATCGAGGGCGACGACACCACGCCCTATGCGGGACCCCAGTACAGCTCGCTTGCCTGTGTCAGCGCCGCGCTGATGCGCGCCTATCCCGGCATCACCACGTCCCGCATCGTCGGCCACAGCGACATCGCACCCGGCCGCAAGACCGATCCCGGTCCCGCATTCGACTGGATGCGTTACCGCGACATACTTGCAAGCCAGCCGCGTGCCGGGTCTACTACGCAGCCATGAGTTTCCTGGCCGTCCTCTTCGCCCTGCTGCTGGACCAGGCCGCGCGCCAGCTCGAGCGGCTGCGCGACCCACGCTGGTTCAGTGCCTATGCCGAGGCCTTCGCCGGCCTCGCCCGCAACGCCGACCCGGTACGTGCCACTGCCGGCGCGCTGCTCATCGTGCTGGTGCCCGCGGTGGTGGCCTTGTTCCTGGGGGACCTGCTCTCCCACATCTGGGAAGGCTTCGGCTTCGTGTTCGCCGCGGCAGTGTTCTGGTTCTGCCTGGGCCCGAAAGACCTGCATGACCAGGTGGAGGCTTATATAGAGGCGGCCCAGTCGGGCGATGAGGCGCGCGCTGCGCATCTCGCGGTGGAGCTTCTGCAGGCCGAGCCGCCGGCCGGCGCCGCCGAGCGTACCCGCGCCGTGACCCAGTGCGTGTTTCGCGAGGCGAACGCGCGCCAGTTCGGCGTACTGTTCTGGTTCGGCATCCTGGGCCCCGGCGGCGCGGTTCTGTACCGCTGCGCCGACCTCATGCAGCGCAGGCCGCTGCCGGACCTGAGCCCGGAGACCTATGCCGCGGCGGCGCGCCTCCTGGGCGTGCTGGACTGGATACCGGCTCACCTCACTGCAATCGGGTATGCCTTGGCAGGCAGCTTCGAGGACGCTGTCTCGGACCTCAAGGCTTATTACCACGCCTGCACCTTGCGCTTCTTCCAGGTGAGCGGCGACGTGCTGGTGTTCACGGGCCTGGGTGCGGTGCGTGGCACCGTGGGAGAAGAGACCGGCCTCACCCGCCTCAAGTCCTCACTCGGCCTGGTGCGGCGCACGCTCATCATCTGGGTCGTCGTGTACGCGCTCTTTTCTATCTTTCAATGGTCCTGGTGAGGATACGGTTCCTGCTGTTGCTGCTCGCGCTGCTGCCTGGCGCAGCGTTCGCTGATATCCACCTCATGGGTGCCGACGGCGTGGAAGTCACGCTGGCCGCGCCTGCCAAGCGCATCGTGGCCCTGGCGCCGGACATGGCGGAACTCACCTACGACGTGGGTGCCGGCGATGCGCTGGTGGGCACCGTGGAGTACAGCGACTGGCCCGCTGCGGCGAAGCAGCTGCCCCGGGTGGGCGATGCCTTCCACGTGGATGCGGAGAAGCTCCTGGCCCTCAAGCCGGACCTGGTGCTGGTGTGGCAGGGCGGCACGCCCCAGGCGCTCATCGAGAAACTGCGGAATCTCAAGTTCACGGTGCTCGCCGTCGGCACCCACACGCTGCCGGACATCGCCGCGAACCTGGAGCTCCTGGGCCTCGCCACCGGCCATGCCGCCTCCGCCCAGCTCGCCGCCGAGGATTTCCGCACGCGCCTGGGCGCGCTGCGCAGCCGCTACGAGCACGCCGCGCCGCTCAAGGTGTTCTACGAGATCTCCGCCGAGCCCTTGTTCACCGTGGGCGGCAGCCACAGCATCAGCGACCTCATCGTGGTCTGCGGCGGGCGCAACGTGTTCGCGGACCTCTCCGACCTGGCGCCGGCCGTGAGCCTTGAAGCGGTGCTGGCCCGGGACCCGGAAGTGATCGCCACCGGCGACGGGGAGGGGGACGTGGCCCAGCGTATAAAGGAATGGCGGCGCTGGCCGAAGCTCGCCGCCGTACGGGCGGACGCCTTCATAGTGGTGAATGACGACTGGATCTCACGTTCCACGCCGCGCCTGCTGGACGCGGGCAAGCAACTCTGCGAGTCAATGCAAAAGATCAGGGATACGCGCGCGGCCGCGCACTAAGGCTTCAGTCTTTCTTCTTCTCGTGGTTCCACAGCACCTCGGTGCCTCTGTCGTGCCGCGCGATGACCCGCGCCAGCACGAACAGCAGGTCCGAAAGGCGGTTGAGGTACTGCAGCGCCAGGGGGTTCACCTGCGCATGCCGGTGCAGCGTGTAGGTGCGCCGCTCGGCGCGCCGGCACACGGTGCGGGCCAGGTGGCAGGCGGCCGCGGCAGGGCTCCCGCCGGGCAGGATGAATTCCTTGAGCGGCGGCAGCGGCGCGTTGAAGCCGTCCAGCTCGTTCTCCAGGCGCGCCACCTGCTCGGCGGTGATGGCGGTGTAACCCGGGATGCAGAGTTCTCCCCCCAGGTCCAGGAGTTCGTGCTGCACCCGCGTGAGGCAGGCACGGATGTCCAGGTGCACCTCCTCCGCCAGCAGCATGCCGATGACGCTGTTGAGCTCGTCCACGGTGCCGTAGGCCTCGACCCGGGCGTCGTCCTTCGGCACGCGCGTGCCATCGCCGAGGCCCGTGGTGCCGTCGTCGCCGGTGCGGGTGTAGATCTTGGAGAGGCGGTTGCCCATGTGGGGATTGTATTACTTCTGGCAGTCCGGGCAGTAATAGGTGGAACGCTGGCCCATCACCTTCGCCACGATGGTCCCGCCGCAGCGGTAGCAGCGCTCACCGGCACGGTCGTAGACCCGCAGGCGCTGGCTGAAGTAGCCGGGCTCGCCGTCCTCCCGCGCGAAGTCCCGCAGCGTGGTGCCGCCGGCCTTGATGGAGGCGGTGAGCACCTTCTTGATGCCGCGGGCCAGCGCGTCGTATTCCTTGCGGCTCACGCGGCCGGCGGCGCGTTGGGGCTTGATGGCCGCCAGGAACAGGCTCTCGCTGGCATAGATGTTGCCCACGCCCACCACCACGTGGCTGTCCATGATGAACTGCTTCACCGCCACCTTGCGGCCGCGGGAGGCCTCGAACAGGTACTCGCCGTCGAGCTCGTCGCCCAGGGGTTCGGGTCCCAGGCCCTTCAACAGCTTGTGCTTCCCGGGGTCGTCGCGGGTCCACAGCAGCGCGCCGAAGCGGCGCGGGTCGCGCAGGCGCAATGCCTTGCCCGTGTCCATCACGAGGTCCACGTGGTCGTGCTTCAGGGGCGGCGTGTCCCGGGGCGTGATGCGCAGGCTCCCGGACATGCCAAGGTGCAGTAGCGCTGTGCCGGCGCGGGTCTTGAGCAAGAGGTACTTGCCGCGCCGCGCCACGTCCTCGATGCGCTGGCCCGGCAGCTCCTTGAGCAGTGCCGCCGGCACCGGCCAGCGCAGGCGCCGGTCCCGCACCACCACGGCGGTGACCCGGTGGCTCACCAGGTGCGGCGCGATGCCGCGCCGGGCAGTCTCGACTTCGGGAAGCTCAGGCATGTGGGTTCAAGGTTCAGCGCCGGGGACGAGCAGGGCGTCGTTGCGGCTGATGTCCACCTGGTACTCGAGCTTAAGGTCGGGCCGCGCCAGGATCAGGTAGTCCGGATCGTCCAGGATCAGGAAGCGCAACGGTTCCTTCGCGCCGGCGAGGCTTAAGGCCACCTCGCCCAGGCGCTTGCCCTTGCCGATGGGGGCCATACCCATGGCGTAGGCATCCTGCCAGGCATCGACGAGCGTCTGGATAGTCTCTGGCGTCGCATCCTTGTTTGCCGGCGCGAGCTGCCAGGTGCCTTTCGGATCCTGGGTGAGGGTGGCATGAGGCAGCTGTAGCGCCGTGATGCGCGCGCCCTCCGGCACCAGCCGCTTGTCCAGCCACCAGTAGGTGTCATGGGCGATGCGGTAGAACACATAGTCGTCCACGAGGCGCACCTTGTCGCCGTGCAGCACGTAACGCTGCTTGCTCACGGGCTGCAGCAGGCCGAACGCGTACTCCTTGCCGTCGAGCCACAGGCGGGCCAGGGGCTTATCCAGGCCGTACTTGGCGAGGTCGGTGCCGGCGGCGGGGAAGCCCGGCTCCAGCGGCGCCGCGAGGCTGTCCAAAAGACCCTGCATCAGCGCGTCGTCGGCGGGGAAATCCAGCGGCGCCTGCATGCGCCAAGCTTCACCCTTGCGCACCAAGTGGATCTCGGGCTTGCCGGCGAGGGCGATGCGCACGTCCGAGAGTGCCATCGCATCTGCCGCCACCGGGGGTGCCTGCACCGGCGCCTTCAGGCCGGGCCGGAAGTAGGCGAAGGCGCCCAGCAGGGCCACCAGGGCCAGCAGGGCGAGGTTCAAGCGGCTGCGGGGATTGAGCGCCATCAGCGGCGGCGCCGGCGCAGCCACACGCCGAGGCCGGCGGAGAGGAACAGCACCGGCAGCAGGAACAGGAACACGAGTCCTATCATGCCCTGCGCGGTGGGCGTGAGGCCCAGCGTCAGGTCCGGCGCCGGCCGCGGGTTGATGTCGATGAATGCATCGTCGTGGCTCGCCCAGTTGAACATGTCGAGCCCGAGGTCCAGGTTGCCGGCGGTGCCTAGGTACTGGTTGGAGAGGAAGTCCCCGTCACCGGTGATCATCACCCGCTGCTCATGGTCGCCCACCATGCGTGTGAGCGCGAGGCCGATGGTGAGGGGGCCGAGCGTATCGGTTTTGGGATCGTAGGCCACTGAACCCGCGAGCTTGCCGCTCTCGAGCCAGCTGCGCGGGAGGCTCTGCAGGAATGGGTCCTCCTCCCAGCCCTTGGCCTTGTCCACGCTGACCGAGGTCACGTCCGGGAACGCGGTGATGGTGGAGAGGCCGTGGGCCACGGCGCTCTCCGCCGGGTACTTGGGCACCATGATCACCTTGGGGTCGTCGATGCCGAAGAGCTGCGTGTCCGGATCCACCAGCGTGCCGGCGCCGAAGTGCAGGCCCAGGTCCGACGCCAGGGGCTCGAACCCATAGAGCGGACCCGGGTCACCGAGCCAGAGCAGGTTGCCGCCGCGCTTCACGTAGTCGCGGATGATCCGCACCATGCCCGGCACCACCTGGGCCTGGGGGCCGGCGATCACCAGTACCGAGGTGTTCTGCGGCACGCCCGGGTTCGCCGCGAGGTTCAGGCTCTGCACCTTGAAGCCCTTGGCCTCGAGCTGCTTGCCGAAGTCGCCCAGGTCGAAGTTGTGCTCGCCCGTGGGGCTGCGCTCGCCGTCGCCGCTGAGGAACACCACGTAGCGTTCCGAGGAGCGCGCCAGGCGCTGCAGGGCGTCGCCCATCTCGGCTTCCGTCACCTGCTCCAGCTTCTCGCTGCGCCCGGCGTACTGCAGCACCACCTGGCCGTCGCGGGTGATGCCGGCACGGCGTGCCGCCTCCGGCTCCCGGTCTGGGTCCACGAAGGTGAGCGCCACGTCCGGCTTCACCGTCTCGTAGTTGCGGATGAAGCGCTTCAGCGCGTCGCGGAACGGCGACTCGGCACGGGCGTAGGCGGTGACGGTGAGGGGCTCCTTGAGGGCCTCGAGCAGCTTCACGCTTGCCGGCGAGAGGGAGTTGCGGTGGCCGTAGGTCCAGTCCGCCCGGTACACGTACTGGTTGCTGAGCCAGGCCAGGAGTCCCGCCACCACCAGCACCAGCAGCGTGGAGAGCAGGTTCTGGGCCAGGACCCGGCGGCGGGAGTGCGAGGTGACCTGCATGCGCGCCTCAGCCCTGCAGCCGCGCCGATTCCAGGCGCCGGATGCTGAGCGCCAGGAACGTGCCGATGAAGATGAGGTAGAACGCCACGTCGGCGCTGTCGAAGCTGCCGCGCAGCATCGAGGTGTAGTGGTCGGTGAGGGAGAAGTAGTGGAGCAACGCGCTGAAGCGCGGGCTGCCATGCCCGATCCAGTCGATGAACCAGAGGAACAGCAGCAGGCCGAAGCCCGAAACTGCCGCTACCACCGGCTGGCGCGTGAGAGTGGACATGTAGAGGCCCGCGGCGGCGAACGCGCCCAAGAGCAGCATGAGCCCGAGGGCGCCGGAGGCGAGCTTGCCGTAGTCGAGCTGCGTGCCGGCGGCGAGCGAGAGCGGCATCGTCGCCAGCACCGCCACCATCAGCCCCAGGAACGCGGTCAGGCCCAGGTACTTGCCGAGCACGATCTCGCTGATCCGCACCGGCGCCGAGAGCAGCAGCGTGAGGCTGCCGCTGCGCCGCTCCTCGCTGACGAGGCGCATGGACAGGAGCGGCACCACCATCAGCATGATGATGCTGGCGAGGCTGAACAGGCCCGCGCCCACCTGGTCGGTGACGCCGGCCACGCCGCTGGGGTCGCCGCGGAAGGTCTCCACCGCCACCGCGAACAGCCAGGCTTCGATGAACTCGATCACCGCCAGGAGCACCCAGGCCAGGGGCGAAAGGAACAGGTTGCGCAGCTCGCGCCAGGCGATGGTGAAGGCCATCATGGCGTGGCTCCCGCGTCGTCAGCGGTGGTGAGTTCCACGAACACCTGCTCCAGGGATTTGTACTCCGGGGTGAGGCCGCGCAGGCCCCACTTGCCGCGCACCGCGAGGCCGGCCACCGCCTCGGCGGGGTCGGCGCCGGCGGCGAAGCCCAGCCGCGCACGATGGGCGTCCAGCTTCTCCACCGATTCCACGCCCTCGATGGCGCGCAGCTCCTTGAGCGCGGGCAGCTCGCGGCAGTCCAGCACTAGGCTCAGGGGCTGCTGCTGCGCCGCGAGCGCGGCCACGCTGTCGCTGTACACGGTGCGGCCCCTGTGGATGATCTGCACGCGGCTGCACACCGCCTGCACCTCCGGCAGGATGTGGGTGGAGAGGATCACTCCGTGCTCCTTGCCGAGCTCGGCGATGAGCGCGCGCACCTCGCGGATCTGGATCGGGTCGAGGCCCACCGTGGGCTCGTCCAGGATCACCACCGCCGGCGTATGGATGATTGCCTGGGCCACGCCCACCCGCTGCTGGTAGCCCTTGGAGAGGTTGCCGATGAGCCTCCGGCCCGTGTCCTTGAGCCCGCAGCGCTCCTTGGCATTGTCCCGGGCGGCGCGCCGCCGCGGCTTGGGCAGCCGGTGCAGGGCCGCGCAGTAATCCAGGTACTCGTCCACCGTGAGGTCCGGGTAGAGGGGCGGCAGCTCCGGCAAGTAGCCGAGCTCAGCCTTGGCCCGGAGCGGCTCGTCCAGGAGGTCGATGCCGTTTATGAGAACCCGTCCGCGGCTGGGGGCGAGATTTCCGGATAACATTTGCAGGGTGCTGGTCTTGCCGGCACCGTTGGGGCCCAAGAGCCCCAGGATCTCGCCTCGGGCCAGCTCGAAAGAGAGGCCTTGTACGGCGTGGCGCAGCCCATATGAACGGTGGAGGTCCTCCACCTTCACCAGCGGGGCTGCAAGCGCGCGAGAGGTCCCGGTAGGCATGCTGGTGAAAAAGTATCCAGGGCGACGGGTTGTTCACGCTTCCGTTGGCGCAATTTTGCGCAACCGTGAAGCGGGGGAAGGGCCTTTTTACGGGCTTAATGCCCGGTTTGCAAGGCACCAGGGTTAGCCCGATGGACTGCATCGCCCCCATGCCCTATAGTCAACATAATCAGTTATTAGCTAGGTAGGTCAGTCACTTGCATATTCTCCTCCATGGTCTTCTCGGGCTTCCGGTCTGGGCTTACGTCCTAGTCGCCGCCCTGATGATCCACTTCACCATCGTCAGCGTCACTCTCTACCTGCACCGCACCGCGACCCACCGGGGTCTCGACATGCACCCACTGGTGAGCCACGTGATGCGCGCCTGGCTGTGGCTCTCCACCGGCATGCTCACCAAGGAGTGGGTGGCGGTGCACCGCAAGCACCATGCCCTGTGCGAGACCGCCGAAGACCCCCATAGCCCCAAGTTCAAGGGTCTGGCCAAGGTCGTGCTGGAGGGCGCCGAGCTCTACCGCGAGGAAGCCCAGAACCCCGAGACCCTCGAGAAGTACGGCCGCGGCACGCCCGCCGACTGGATCGAGCGCAAGGTCTATACCGCCCACGGCAAGCTTGGCGTGGCCATCATGCTGGTGGTCGACGTCGCCCTGTTCGGCATCCCCGGCCTCACCATCTGGGCCCTGCAGATGATCGCCATCCCGTTCCTCGCCGCCGGCGTGGTGAACGGCATCGGCCACCACTCGGGCTACCGCAACTTCGAGTGCAAGGACGCGGCCACCAACGTGATGCCCTGGGGCATCATCCTGGGCGGCGAGGAGCTGCACAACAACCACCATGCCTTCCCGAGCTCGGCCAAGTTCGCGCTGCGCCCCTGGGAGTTCGACCTCGGCTGGATGTACATCCGCGCCCTCAAGGCTCTGGGACTCGTGAAGGTGCGCCGCGTGGCCCCGACGCCGGTCATCAGCAAGGCCGCCAACGTGGACCTGCATACCGTGCAGGCCATCATCCAGAACCGCCTGCATGTGCTGCGCCACTACGGCCGCAACGTCATCGTCCCAGCCTACAAGGCCGAGAAGCAGGGCGCCTGCGCCATGCGCACCAAGCTCCTGGCCGGCACCCGCCGCCTGATGATCCGCGAGCGTGGTCTCCTGAACGCGGTGGAGCAGCGGCGCCTGCGCCTGGCGCTGGCCCGCAGCCAGGCCCTGGACACGGTGTACGGCTTCCGCATGAAGCTGGAGAAGCTGTGGGAGAACAACGCCCAGAGCAACGACACGCTGCTGCAGCACTTCAAGGACTGGTGCCATGAGGCGGAGCAGAGCGGCATCGCCTCTCTGCAGGAGTTCGCCGCGCACCTGCGCAGCTACACGCTGCCGCAAACCGCTTGATCTAAGACTGCCTACCCAGGCAAAAGAAAGACCCGCTGAAAGGCGGGTTTTCTTTTGGGCCTTAGGTCGGCAATCAGGCAATAAAAACCCCGCATCAAGCGGGGTTTTATTCAGCTGATGAGGAAGCCAGCTTATTTGATCTTGGCTTCCTTGTACTTCACGTGCTTGCGCGCCACCGGATCGAACTTCATCGTCTCCAGCTTGTCCGGATGGAGGCGGCGGTTCTTGGTGGTGGTGTAGTAGTGGCCGGTGTCGGCGCTCGAGACGAGCTTGATCTTTTCACGCATGGCTTGTTACCTCAGACCTTGTCGCCGCGGGCACGGATCTGCTCGACCACGGCCTCGACGCCCAGCTTGTCGATGGTGCGCATGCCCTTGGTGGACACGCGCAGGCTCACGAAGCGCTTCTCGCTGTCCAGCCAGAAGCGGTGGGTGTGCAGGTTCGGCAGCCAACGACGACGCGTCTTGTTGTTGGCGTGCGAGACGTTGTTACCGGTGGTCGGGGCTTTGCCCGTGACCTGGCAGACTCTCGACATGACGGAAATCCTCTTGGAAACGCTTCGCCCGGGCAGGGGGCGAAAGGGCGGCTATTTTAGCAGCCGGCGCCCATTTGGCAAGCAAATTTAGGGGCTTAGATGCGGTGCCGCGCCTCTAAAGGCCGTTCAGAGCCAGCCTCTTTCCGCGAAGGACGCCACCTCCCCGTCCCCCACCACGAAGTGGTCCAGCACCCGGATGTCCACCAGCGCCAGGGCGTCCTGCAGGCGGCGGGTGAGGCGCCGGTCCGCGTCGCTGGGCTCCGCCACCCCCGAGGGATGGTTGTGGGCGAAGATCAGCGCCGCCGCGTTGTGCTTCAGGGCTGCCCGCACCACTTCACGGGGATGCACGCTGGTGCCGTCGATGGTGCCGCGAAAGAGCTCCTCGAAGGCGATGACCCGGTGCCGGTTATCCAGGTAGAGGCAGGCGAAGACCTCGTGGGGCATGTCCCGGAGCTTGGCCAATAGGTATTTGCGGGTGGCCGCCGGATCCGTGAGGGGCTTGCCCCGTTCCAGGGCCTCCCCCAGGTGCCGGCGCGCCATCTCGAGGCAGGCCTGGAGCTGGGCATACTTCGCCGGGCCCAGCCCCAAGGTTGCGCAAAAGTCCTCCTGGGAGGCATTCAGCAGGGCTCTCAGGCCCCCGAAATCGCTCAAGAGCTGCCGGGCCAGGTCCACCGCGCTTTTGCCCTTCACGCCGGTGCGCAGGAAGATCGCGAGTAGCTCCGCTTCCGAGAGGCTCGCGGCGCCCTGCTGCAGGAGTTTCTCGCGCGGCCGTTCGCCGGCCGGCCAGTCACGGATCGCCATCTTGGACCCCCTCGAAAGACCCTATAAATACAGTATGAAAGTATGCCGCAGTGGCGCGCGCCACTCTCGGCGCACGCGACACGTTTCTGCGGAAATTTTCACCAAGCTTAAATTCCCGGTAAAAAAGCTCAGAAAACCGTTGACGCTTTGAAAGCGCTCCGTATAATGCGCGGCTC
>DATAHN010000119.1:0-4654 GCA_036263155.1 Gammaproteobacteria bacterium
CGGCCTGCCACTCGGCCAGGATCGCGTGCTCGATGCGGCGGATGGCCTCACCCTCGGGGATGCAGGTGTCGGTGACGCGGTTCAGGTGCCGGTCCAGCAGCTTCTGCTCGTCGGCCGGCGACAGCTCCCGGTACTTGGGCACGCGCACGTAGTGGTCGTGCGCCACCAGGTTGAAGATGTCCTCCTCCAGGTTCGCGCCCGTGCAGGTGATGATCTGCACCTTGTCGCGCCGGATCATCTCGGCGAGCGAGAGGCCGAGCTCGGCGGTGCTCATGGCGCCCGCCAGGGTCACCATCATCTTGCCGCCGTCCTTCATGAGCTTGATGTAGCCGTCCGCGGCGTCGATGAGCGCGGCGGAGTTGAAGTGGCGGTAGTGGTGGCGGACGAATTCGGCGACGGCTTTGGTGTTGTTCACGGCCCTTGGGCTCCCCGGAAACAGAGGCGGAAAAGAGGGGCAAATTGTAGCCTCCGGGCCCGCCAGGGGCGAGACCTCAGACGCGCTTTTTGGCCTGCTCCACGAGCGCGGCGATATCCAGCATGCGCACCGCGTCCAGCGACGCCTCCACCGCGCCCTCGTGACAGAGGCCGCTCATGGCCGCCTGCTCGTAACCCTCCCGGGCGGCTTTCAGGCAGGCCTCGCGCACGGCCTCTGCCAGCCGCTTGCCCTCTTCCGGGGTCATCAGAGACAGGTCCATTCGAAGCGGCCTATCTCAGCCGCCTCGATCTCGATGTGGTCACCCGAGGCCAGCGGGCCGACGCCCGCGGGCGTACCGGTGTAGATGAGGTCCCCCGGCAAGAGGCGCCAGCGGCGGCTCAGGAAGGCCAGGATCGCGGGGATGGTGAAGAGCATGTCCGCCGTGTTGCCGTGCTGGCGCAGAGAGCCGTTCACGCGGCAGGACATCTGCACCGCCTGCGGGTCGAACTTGAGCGGCGCCGGCACGAAGGTGCCGACGGCCGCGCTGCCGTCGAAGGCCTTGGCCAGTTCCCAGGGGCTGCCGGACTGCTTGAGGCGCGCCTGCTCGTCGCGCAGCGTGAGGTCGAGGCCGAGCGTCACGCCCGCCAGCAGCGAGAGCGCCGCCTCCGGCTCCACTTCCTCCGCCTCGCGGCCGAGCGCGAGCACCAGCTCCATCTCGTGATGCACGCTGCCGCGCCCGCGCGGCAGGTGCAGGGGCGCGCCTTCCAGCACGAGGCTCGTGGCCGGCTTCATGAAGATCATCGGCTCCGGCGGCAGCACGCCGCCCATCTCGCGGGCATGATCGGCGTAGTTGCGGCCGACGCAGAAGATGCGGTGGGTGTCGGGCAGGTCGTCCAGGCCTTCGAATGCCATCTGCGAACCTCGGCTGCGGTGGTACGGTTATATTCTATGCCGGGAGGACGGATGAGACTTAAGACGGCGCTGCACCTGTTCCTGGTGTTCGGCCTCAAGCAGGCCTACGCCTGCCTGTTCGGCGGCTGGCTGCTGGGCGTGATCGTCCTCACGGCGTTCTGGTATCCGTTCCCGGGCCTGTACCGCTACGACTTCCTGTTCCTGGCGGCGGTGGGCTTCCAGTTCCTCTTGTTGGCGACGCGGCTGGAGCAGCCTCGGGAGCTCGTCGTCATCGCCTCGTTCCACCTGCTGGCCACCGGCATGGAACTCTTCAAGACCGCTCCCGGCATCGGCTCCTGGAACTACCCCGGCCCCTCGCTCATCCATGTCGCCGGAGTGCCCTTGTTCGCGGGCTTCATGTACAGCGCGGTGGGCAGCTACCTTGCGCGGGTGTGGCGGGTGTTCGAGTTCCGCTTCAGCCACTACCCGCCCCTGCCGCTCACGGTGGCGCTGGGCGCGGCGATCTACCTCAACTTCTTCACCCACCACTACATCCCGGACCTGCGCTGGGTGCTGCTGGCGGCGGCGTTGCTGCTGTATGGGCGCACGGTGGTGCACTTCAGGGTCACGGACCATTACCTCAAGATGCCGCTGATGCTGGGCTTCTTCCTGGTGGCGCTGTTCATCTGGTTTGCGGAGAACGTCTCCACCTTCTACTCGGTGTGGGTGTACCCGAACCAGCGCCACGGCTGGTCCTTCGTGAGCGCGTCCAAGCTCGTGTCCTGGTGGCTGCTGATGATGATCAGCTTCGTGCTGGTATCACTGGTGCACAAGCCGAAACCGATGGAAGCGGAGTCGCCGGTCACGGCGACGGGGGGAGAGTTGGCTTAGCGGAAGAACGTCTTGAACGCGGCGATGACTTTGGCGACGTCGTCGCGGCTCACGTCCAGGTGAGTGACCAATCTCAAGTTCGGGTTCGGCAGTATCACGATGCCCTGCCCCTTAAGGTGCTCCACCAGGGCGCCCACCTTCGCGGGCTCGGCCATGGACGCGAACACCATGTTGGTCTGCGCCAGCTTGGGATCGAGCTTCAGGCCCGGCAGGCCCGCGAGCCCTTCCGCCAGCGCCTGGGCGTTCGCGTGGTCCTCCGCCAGGCGTTCCACATGGTGCTCCACCGCGTGCAGGCAGGCCGCCGCCAGCACGCCGGCCTGGCGCATGCCGCCACCCAGCATCTTGCGGATGCGGTGGGCGCGGGCGATGAGATCCTTCTGGCCTACCAGCACCGAGCCCACGGGTGCGCCGAGGCCCTTGGACAGGCACAGGGACACCGAGTCGAAGTGGCGGGCGATCTCCTTCACGGGGACCTTGAGCTTCACCGCGGCGTTGAACACGCGGGCGCCGTCCAGGTGCAGGGCGAGTCCGTGCTTGCGGGCGAACGCGGCGGCCTCCGGCAGGTAGGCCTGCGGCAGCACCCGGCCGTTCTGGGTGTTTTCCAGCACCAGGAGCCGCGTCTTTGCGAAGTGGGCGTCGTCCGGCTTGATGAGCGCGGCGACCTTGGCGAGGTCCAGCGTGCCGTCCGGCTCGTTGTCGAGGGGCTGGGGCCAGAGGCTGCCCAGCACCGCTGCGCCGCCGGCCTCGTACTTGTAGCTGTGGCCGAGCGCGCCGATCACGAACTCCTCGCCCCGGCCGCAATGGGCCATGAGCGCGGCGAGGTTGGATTGGGTGCCGGACGGGAAGAACAGGCCGGCCGCATGGCCGGTCAGCTCCGCCAGGCGCGCCTGCAGCGCGTTGACGGTGGGGTCGTCGCCGAACACGTCGTCCCCAACCTCCGCCGCCGCCATGCGCTGGCGCATGGCGGCGGTGGGGCGGGTGACGGTGTCGCTGCGCAGATCGATCATGCGCCGCGAAGCCCGGGATCAGTGCTTGGTGGAAGCGGCCGGCGCCGGAGTGGCGGCCTGCTCGGCGGCCCAATCCTTGTTCATGGCGTCGGTGACCTTGTTGGTCACGTCGAACGCATCACTCGCGATCAGCGCGCCGGCACCCTTGTTGAGCAGGATGTCGATGTGCTGGTCCTTCACGAACTGGGTGACGACCTTCTGCAGCTCCTCCTGAATGGGCTTGAGCAGCTCCATGCGGCGCTGCTCCACGAGCTGGTTGCCTTCCTGCACGAAGCTCTGGAACGCGGTGTCCGCGTCCTGGAACTGCTTGAGCAGCTTGTCGTGGTCCGAGGACTTGCCATCGGCCTTGTCGAGCTGGTCCTTGAGCGCCTTGCGCTTGTCGTTCAGGTCGTTGGCCTGGGTGCGCAGGTCGGAGGCCTTCTGCTGCAGCGCCTTGGTGGCTTCCTGGCCGCGCTGGGAGTTGCTGAGCACCGCCTGCACGTCGAGCACGGCGATCTTGGGGGCCGGCGCGGTGGCGGCATGGACCGGGGAAAGCGCGAGCAGGCCGGCCGCGAACGTCGCGGCAGCGAGGAATCCTTGACGCATGATGCTGATACTCCTGGAGGGTGGACCCCGGTCCCTGCGGCCGGGGTTACGGTCTGTAACCGCATCAGGATACCTTGCGTTGACGGTCCCGGGCCACTGGTTTGACGGCCCCAGGTCCTCCGGCACAGGATGCCCGGGCCGGCAAAGGGCGCGGGGTGCGCCCGAGCGGGAACCTAAAGCGGGCGCCGCCGGTCCCAACCCTCACGGCTCTATATAAAGAACGCCGTCCGATCCACGAACTTCCCAAGGAGTCATCCATGTCCCGGCGCACTTCTTTCCTGCGTCACGCCGTACGGCTAGCAGCTCTCGGCCTCGGCTTCCTGGCCCTCGGCGACGCCCAGGCCGGTGCCGCGCTGGCGCGCTTCCCGTCCCTGAACGGGAACAGCATCGTGTTCGAGGCCCATGGCAACCTGTGGCGGGTGGACCGCAAGGGCGGCCGCGCCGAGCGCCTGACCTCGGAGCCCGGCTACGACCTCATGCCGCGCTACTCGCCGGATGGCAAGTGGATCGCGTTCACCGGCCAGTACCAGGCCAACACCGACGTGTACGTGATCCCGGCCGCGGGTGGCGAAGCCCGCCGCCTCACCTTCCACTCCGACGTGGTGGACGGCGCGCCGGAGCGCTGGGGACCCGACAACATGGTGCTGGGCTGGACGCCGGACTCGAAGAACGTGGTGTTCCTGTCGCGCCGCAGCTCCATGAACAGCTGGTTCGGCCGCTACTTCACGGTGCCGGTGGAGGGCGGCGAGGAGAAGCTGATGCCCCTCGACAAGGGCGGCGCGTTCAGCTGGAGCCCGGACGGCAAGGCCATCGCCTACAACCGCATCTTCACCAACTTCCGCACCTGGAAGCGCTACACCGGCGG
>DATAHN010000120.1:0-4609 GCA_036263155.1 Gammaproteobacteria bacterium
CGATGGCACCTTCGGCGGCGACCTTACCAGCACCAATGGCGCTCTCGCCTTCGGTGACGGGGTGGCCATCAAGAAGAACCTGGTCATGACCGCCGACACCATCGGCTTCAACGGCGGCGGCCACTCCGTGACCACCAGCAACGGCTCCACGCTGTCGCTGGTGCCGCAGACGGCCGGCACGCACATCGTGATCGGCAGCGGCGGCGCGAACGCCCTGAGCCTCAACGGCACCGCCTTGAGCGGCTACCAGGGCTCCATGTTCATCGGCGCCGTGCCGACCGATCCGACCCAGCCGACGGCCGGCGTCACTACGCCGATCCCGGCGGGCGACATCGACGTGAACGGCGACATCACCCTCACGGGCACGGGCAGCGTGCTGGTGATCACCTCCACGGGTACCCTGAACCTGAACGGCACCCTCACGGCGCCGACCATGATCATCGGCGGCACCGTGGGCGTGTTCAACCCGAACAGCACCGGAGTGCTGATCTCGAACGACATCCAGATCGTCGGCGGCACCATCGGCCAGGAAGGCAACGACATCACCGGCAGCGCCTATCCGGGTGCCGTGGGTACGTTGAATTTCGGCACAAGCAGCAGCGCCGCGCAGTTCGACATGTCGGGCATCACCGTGCAGCAGGATCCGGGCACCGTGGTCTCCCTGTACGCCCTGGAGCTCGGCGTGGACGTGAACCAGAACGCCCACTCCGCGAACTCCGGCCAGCAGGCGGCCGCGAACCAGCAGACCGGCGGCCTCCTGGGCAGCGGCTTCATCGACGTCTCGGTGTTCCAGCAGATATCCCTGTACGACGTCAACGGCAGCGGCATCCAGCTGCCCGGCGACCAGTGCGAGGAGGAGAGCACCACCGGCGCGGGCTGCGGCCAGTAACCCGCCGGGAAGTGTGAGCGAGTTCAAGGTTTTAGCCCCCTTCGGGGGGCTAGACTTTGGGCAGGGAAACGGCCAGGGGACCTAGACGCGCATGCTCACCGCACTGAGATCCTTCACCCATGGCTTGCGCCGCTCCTGGCCTCTGCGCCTGGAGATCCGCAGCCAGTGGCAGGCGTTCTCTGACGAGCAGTCCTACGACCGCTTCCTGGCCTCCCGCATGGAGGTCTCCGCCGACGCCATCGAGCAGTTCGCGGACCTGGACGATCACGGCGTGCAGCGCCAACTGCGTCACACGCGCCGCTCCCACAAGAACGCGGTGGACATCCTGGTGCGGGCCATGGAGACGCGCTCGCGCCTGCGCTACCTGTGGGGCATGCTGGACGTGGACAAGGTGCCGGACGAGCAGGACTGGCCCTCCATCCTCTTCGCCGCCGGCAGCGCCGACCGCGTCTCTGATGAAGCCCTGCGCCTGACCCTGACCCATTACATTCATTACCTGGAATCGCGCCGCAACGTGCTGGAGACCCTGGGGCGCGAGCTGCGCGCGGGCCTGCGCGAGAGCGGCTCGCTCCGGCCGGTGGTGCCCCGCGCCATGCGCGCCGAGGCCTCGCCGCCTTCCTCCCGCTTCACCACGCGCCTCAACCAGCTCTACGCGCGCCTGCCGCGCCGGCGCGCAGTGAACCTGGACCTCAACCAGCACAACTCCATCACCCTCTACCTCGCGCGCAACCGCTTCATCCTGAAGCTGGAAGGGGGCAGGGTGGTGATGCAGCAGCAGGACGGCATCGGCTACGAGCTCCGTCCCGGCCGCACCATGGTGGGGCGTTCCGCCCAGTGCGAGATCTGCCTGGATTCCGGCAGCGCCGACATCTCCCGCCAGCATGTCCTCATCGAGATGACCGTGGACCACCACATCCGGCTCACGGACCTCTCATCCCGCGGCACCTACCTGCCGCCGGAGCTGCTTGAAAGGATGGACACGGGTACGAAATCCAACCGCATGCACTGATCCCGGATACGACGCCCAAAAGAAAAGCCCCGCATCAGCGGGGCTTTTCGTTTCTAGCATCGCGCTGAGCGCTTAGCCTTCGAGTGCCTTGCTCACCCGGCCGTGCTCGGCCTTGAGGCCCTCCGGCAGGCGCTTGCCGAAGGTCTTGAAGTACTCGGCCAGGTCCGCCATCTCCTTGCGCCACTTGCCCGCGTCGATGTTGAGCAGGGTGTGCAGGGTGGTGGGGTCGATGACCAGGTCATGGGTGTCGATGGCCTTGTCCGCCGGCACGAAGCCGATGGGAGTCTCCACCGCCTCGGCCTTGCCCTCGCAGCGCTCCAGGATCCAGCGCAGCACCCTGAGGTTCTCGCCGAAGCCCGGCCACATGAACTTGCCGTCCGCGTCCTGGCGGAACCAGTTCACGTGGAAGATCTTGGGCAGCTTGTTGGATTTTCCGCGGAACGAGAGCCAGTGGGCCCAGTAATCCGCGAAGTTGTAGCCGCAGAAAGGCTTCATGGCCATGGGGTCGCGGCGCACCACGCCCACCTGGCCGGTGGCCGCGGCGGTGGTCTCGGAGGCGACGCTCGCACCAACCAGCACGCCGTGGGCCCAGTCCCGGGCCTCATATACCAGCGGCGCCACGTCCGCGCGGCGGCCACCGAAGATGATGGCCGAGATCGGCACGCCGGTCGGGTCCTCGCTGTGGGGCGAGTAGCTCGGGTTCTGCTTCGCCGAGACGGTGAAGCGGGAGTTGGGGTGCGCCGCCGGACCGTGCTTGCCGTCGAAGGGGCGGCCCTGCCAGTCGGTGGCGGGAGCGCCTTCCTTGAGGCCTTCCCACCAGGGCTCGTTCTCCGCCGTCACGCCCACGTTGGTGAAGATGGTGTCGTGGCGGATCATCTCGAAGGCGTTGCGGTTGGTCTTGGGGTTGGTGCCGGGCACCACGCCGAAGTAGCCCGCCTCGGGGTTGATGGCCCACAGGCGGCCGTCGTTGCCGATGGTCATCCAGCAGATGTCGTCGCCCACGGTCCACACCTTCCAGCCCTTGTGGGAGGCGGGCGGGATCAGCATGGCTAGGTTGGTCTTGCCGCAGGCGGAGGGGAAGGCGGCCGCGATGTAGCGGGTCTCGCCCTGCGGGTTCTCGATGCCCACGATCAGCATGTGCTCCGCCAGCCATCCCTCGCTGCGGGCCTGCCAGCTCGCGATGCGCAAGGCGTGGCACTTCTTGCCGAGCAGGGCGTTGCCGCCGTAGCCCGAGCCGAAGCTCTTGATGCTGAGCTCCTCGGGGAAATGCATGATGAAGCGGCGGTCCGGATTGAGGTCGCCGGTGGAATGCAGGCCCTTCACGAACTTGCCCTCGCGCTCGATGCGCGTCAGGGCCGCTTTGCCCATGCGGGTCATGATGTACATGTTGGCGGCGACGTAGGGGCTGTCTGTGATCTCCACCCCGCAACGGGCCAGCGGCGAGTCCACCGGGCCCATGCAGTAGGGGATCACGTACATCGTACGGCCCTTCATGCAGCCCTTGAACAGGGCGTCGATCTTGTCATGGGCCTCGGCCGGAGCCATCCAGTGGTTGTTGGGGCCGGCGTCTTCCTCGTTTCGGGTGCAAACGAAGGTCAGGTGCTCCACCCGGGCCACGTCCGAGGGGTTGGAACGGTGCAGGTAGCACTTGGGGTGGGTCGCCTGGTCCAACTCCAGCAGCATGCCCGTCTGCAGCATCTCTGCCACGAGATTGTCGTATTCCTCGCGGGAACCGTCGCACCAGTGGATGCGGGCAGGTTCGGTCTGTCGCGCTACGTCGGCGACCCAGTCGGCTAGGGCTTTGTTGCTGGTCATTAGGTTTGGAATCCGTCGTGTGTCGTTTGGAAGGGGAGCGCCCTGGCGGGGCGTCCCGGCGGGAACGCCTATTATATAAAACCTTGGGCCCCCGCTGCACCCGCGCCCGGGGCCCAGGCCTCGGATGCTAGAATGCGCGCACCAGCAGCGACAGAGGTGGACCATGGGTGAGCACACGATCCGGGAGATCCTGAAACGCCGTAGCCCGGAGACGCAGCGCGCCATGCAGCGCCGCCGCGAGCTGGCCGGGGGTGGTGGCCGCAGCTCCATGATCCCCAAGCTCATCATCCTGGTCGTGGTGCTCGCGGTGCTGGGTTATGTCGGCTACCTGGGCTGGCAGGCCCACCTTGCAAGCAAGGATTTCGCGGCCCGCAAGAGCGCCCGCACCGGCCAGGGCCTGACCCTGAGCGGCACCACCGAGTTCCTGCCCAATACCCTGCTGGCCGCCTACGATCCGGATTTCTACAGCCCCTCCGGCACCAAGGGTGCGCTGCTCACCAAGCGCCTGATGCGCCTCTATCACCCGGATGCCTCCAACCTGGAACTGCGGGTGATGGCAGCCAGCGTCGAGGCCCAGTTCCCCAAGACCGACATCATGGAGAACTACATCAACGACGTGCCCATGGGCGGCAGCGCGCACCCGGTGAAGGGCCTGGCGGAAGCTTCCAACTACTATTTCGGCAAGCCTTTCTCCCAGATCGCGCCCCAGGACATCGCGTTGCTGGTGGCGTTGATCCAGGACCCGGCGGGCCTCGACCCGCGCACCGCCCCAGGCAAAGCTCTGGACGCGCGCGAAGTGGTGCTGCAGGATGACCTCAAGCTGAACGTGCTGAGCGAGGCCCAGGTGCAGGCCCTGAGCAAGACGCCTCTCGACGTGGTCCCGCAGCCCGCGCCTT
>DATAHN010000121.1:0-2434 GCA_036263155.1 Gammaproteobacteria bacterium
CGCAAGGCCCTGGCGGCCCGTCTGGTGCGCGAGCAGGCCCATGAAGTGATGGGCATCGGGCTGGCCGGGGTCGAGGGCGAAGACCTGCGCGTAGAGCCGCTCGGCCTGGGCGAACTCGCCGCGCTGCTGGTGCTGCACCGCCTGGCCGATGAGCGCGCGTACGGCGGGGTTGGGAGAGCCGGGATTCACCACGCGGACTTACCGGGGTTCAGGCGGGCTTGAGCGTGGCCAGCAGCGGCTGCAGGTGCCGCTCGTAATGGCGCCAGCGCCCAACGGAACCGGCGTACAGCGGCTGGCGCGCCTGCCAGACGCTGGCGGTGGAGATGGCGTCCGGCTGGGACGCGAACTCGAGGCAGCGCTTGTCCCAGGGAAGGCCCAGGTCTTCGAGCAGCGCTCGGGTGGCGCGCTCCTGGTCCGACACCAGTTCCTCGTAGGAGACCTCATGCAGCATGCCCGGCGGCAGCAGCCGGCGCCAATGCCCCATGATCTCGGCATACACGTTGTGATAGCGGCCGATGTCGCCGAGGTCGTAAGCGTAATCGTTGTTCGGGTTGGCGAAGTTCTGGAAGTACACCGACAGGCAGGTATCGCGGGCGTCGCGCCGGCAGTGCACGATGCGCGCGTCCGGGAACACGCGCGCGATGAAGCCGAGGTAGGTGAAGTTAAGCGGATTCTTGTCCACCAGGAACGAGGCATCGCCGCCGCCATCGGGCCAGTGGCGCACATAGTCGTTGCGCAATGACGCGCACATCGCGGCATCGAGCGAGTCGAGGCACTCGGGGAAGGGGTGACCGCTTTCCTGCGTGGCACGGCTCACGCTCTCGTCCAGCCAGATGACCTCGCCCAAGCCTCGTACCTTCGGATGGCTGGCCAGGATGCGTTCCACCAGCGTGGTGCCGCTGCGCAGCATGCCGACCACGAAGAGCGGCGCGGGACCGCCCGGCGCCGGCGCGGCGGGCGCCTTGAGCGCTGCGGGCTCGAGCTCGCCGATGCGCCGTCCGAAGCCCTGCCACCAGCTCGCGTCGAAGCTCTGGCCCTGGCGGCGCAGGCGGTTGCCCTGCTCGAAGTGCGCGAAGGCTTCGTCATAGCGGGCCAGGTCGTCATGGATCTTGCCGAGCGCGAAGTGCAGGCAGACCTGCGTCATGGGCGAGAGCCCGGGACGCGCGAGCGCGGCGCGGAAGTCCTGCAATAGCGCGTCGTCTCCCGCGGTGCCGGTGAAGCGCCGGGTGCTGGCCAGCAAGAGGTAAGCCGCGCCGGCATCGGGGTTGAGCTCCAGCGCCTTGGACAGGGCGCGCGCTGCATCCGCGTAGCGGCCCGCCTTCTCGTAATACTGGCCGAGACGCAGGTGGTTGCGTGCCTGCGGTTCCACCTCGACCATCTCCTCGTAGAGTTTCGCCGCATCCGCGTATTCGCCGAAGTCGCCCATGAGCCCGCCGGCCTGGTGCAGCACGTCACGGTCCATGGCGAAGTGACGGGAGACCGCACGCAACTGCTCGGCGGCCTCGTCCCAGCGGCCGTTCTCCCGGTACAGGAAGGCGAGCCCGAACCAGGCCTGGCGCATGCCGGGATCCAGAGCCAGGGCCGCCTTGAACGCAGCCTCGGCCTCTGCGGCCAGCCTCAGGCGCCTGAAACAGTTGCCCAGGGCGTAGTGGGCTGGAGCCAGGTCCCTATCCAGGGCCAGGGCCTGGGTCAGGATCTGCCGGGCTCCCTCCAGGTCGCCATCCCGCAGGCGGCTTTCACCCCGGGTAAGCAGCTGGCGGGCGGTCTCCCGGGCATCGGCAGGGTGGGTGGCGGTCATAGACATATATAGGTAGGGGAAAAGGGCTTGGAAATAGGGCGGGCGGCAGTGTACCCCAAAACCCATCAGTCACCAGCCGCTGTGCCTTATCGGCCTATTTGCCACGCCTGGGGTGACGTGTTGTTGCATTACAACAACAATAGCTACCTCCATTCGGCTGAGCCACAAGGTACAAGGGGTTCCGGGGTTTAATCTGTTTCTAGTAAGCAACATTAAGCTTCCAATTCAATTTGACTGTGCTAGTATTCAGACCGTCTAAAAGGGGCGGGGACTATCCCGTGCCTTTGGGGCCTCGGCGGCGCGGGTAACCGCGTCCCACGGGGGTTCAGGTTCCAACACTCTTTTCTCTAGGAGTCTCGGATGAACAGCAACCAGATCAGCAAGGCCGTGCGTCTCGCCCTCGTGGCGGGTGCGGTGTCTGCGGTCGCGGCGCCTTCGGCGTTCGCGGCGGACGCGGATCAAAGCAATACGTCTAACCAGAACAGCACTGCCCAGCTGGGCAAGATCGAAGTGACGGGCACGCGCATCAAGCGCACCGACGTCGAGACTGCGCAGCCGGTGAGCATCATCACTGCGACTCAGCTGAAGGCCACCGGCCTCACCTCCATCGGCGACATCCTGCAGAGCGTGAGCCAG
>DATAHN010000122.1:0-17209 GCA_036263155.1 Gammaproteobacteria bacterium
TCCCCATCTGCGCTGGAAATGCCGCAGAGGAATGAAAGAGCTGGATTTATTGCTGGTCAGCTATCTGGATTCCCGTTATCCCACCGCGCCCCTGGAAGAGCAGGGCGCGTTCCGGGAACTCCTGGAGATGCAGGACCCAATCCTCTTCGCCTACGTCACCGGGCGTGAGCGCCCCGCCACCGAGGAGCTGTGCCGTGTCGTCGACGCCCTACGGCGCACCTCTTGAGCTCCTGGTGAGGCCCTCGCGCCTCACCGCCGTGTTCCTCTGCCTCATGCACTCCTTGGCTGCACTGGTGTGCCTGCCACTGCCCCTGGCGCCGGTGACCCGCATCGGGCTGCTGGTCGCCATCATCTGCGCCTTCGTCTGGAACATGTACGTGTTCATGCAGCGCACGCCGAAGCGGCTGCACTGGTCGCCGGAGGCGGGCTGGAACATGACCGACCGGCACGGCGTCGAGCACGCGCTCAAGCCGCTGCCGGAGGCCTACATCGGCAACTGGCTGGTGGTGGCGTACTTCCGGGATGAGGGCGACAAGAAACGGACCGTGATGCTGGCCCAGGACAGCGTGCGGGCGGAGGGGTTCCGGCGCCTTAAGGTATTGCTGCGTTACGGAACACCTAAAGCCTGATCAGCGCCAGTTCACCTGCAGGTTGCTACCGGCGAAGTTCGGCGGGACCAGCACGGTGTTCTGTGGAATGCGCTTCTTGTCCGCCTCGGGATAGTCGAGGGTGTAATGCAGGCCGCGGCTCTCGCGGCGGCGCTGGGCCGACTGGATGATGAGGCTCGCCACCAGCGTCAGGTTTCGCAGCTCGACGAGGTCACCGTTGATGCGGAAGTTGCCGTAGTACTCCTCGATCTCGTGCTGCAGGAGTTCGGTGCGGGAGAGGGCGCGCTTCAGGCGCTTGTCGGTGCGCACGATGCCCACGTAGTCCCACATGAAGTGCCTAAGCTCGCTCCAGTTGTGGGACACCACCACCTCCTCGTCGGAGTCCGTCACGCGGCTCTCGTCCCAGTCCGGGAGCTTTTTCGGCAGATCCGCACCGCCGGCCTGGGCCTCGATGTCCGCCGCCGCGGCGAAGCCGAACACGATGCACTCCAGCAGCGAGTTGCTGGCCATGCGATTGGCGCCGTGCAGGCCCGTGAACGCGGTCTCGCCGACGGCGTAGAGGCCCGGCAGGTCGGTGCGGCCGGCGAGGTCCGTGAGCACGCCGCCGCAGGTGTAGTGCGCCGCCGGCACCACCGGGATCGGCCCCTTCGTCATGTCGTAGCCGTACTCGAGGCAGCGGGCATGGATGGTGGGGAAGTGCTCGCGGATGAAGTCCGCGGGCCGGTGGCTGATGTCCAGTAGCACGTGGTCTGACCCTAAGCGCTTCATCTCATGGTCGATGGCGCGAGCCACGATGTCGCGCGGCGCGAGCTCGCCGCGCTTGTCGAAGCGCTGCATGAAGGGCGTGCCGTCCGGCAGCAGCAACTTGCCGCCTTCCCCGCGCACCGCCTCCGAGATCAGGAACGACTTCGCGCGCGGGTGGTAGAGGCAGGTCGGGTGGAACTGCATGAACTCCATGTTCCCCATGCGGCAGCCGGCGCGCCAGGCCATGGCGATACCGTCGCCGGTGGAGCCGTCCGGGTTGCTGGTGTAGAGATAGACTTTGTTGGCGCCGCCGCTCGCGAGCACCACGTGGCGCGCCGCCACGGTCCGCACCTTCCGCTTCCGGCGGTCCAGGAGGTAGGCACCGTAGCAGCGGGGCTCCGGCAGGCCGAGCTTGGCCGCGGTGATGAGGTCCACCGCCATGTGGTGCTCCAGCAGCGTCACGTTGCCGCGCTTCCTCACCAGTTCTTCCAGTGTGGTCTCGATGGCGCGGCCGGTGGCGTCGGCGGCGTGCACCACGCGCCGGTGGCTGTGGCCGCCCTCGCGGGTGAGGTGGTAGGCGCCCAGCGCTTCCTCGTCGCGGGTAAATTTCACGCCCTGCTCGATGAGCCAGCGGATGCAGGAAGGCCCCTGCTCGACGACATATCTCACGGTGGCCGGGGTGGAGAGGCCGGCGCCGGCATTGAGGGTGTCCTCGATGTGGGACTCGATGGAATCGGCCTCGTCCAGCACCGCCGAGATGCCGCCCTGGGCGTAGAGGGTGCTGCCCTCCGTCAGGGGGCCCTTGGAGACCAGCCCGACGCGCAGGGAAGGGGGCAGGCGCAGGGCCAGGGTGAGGCCCGCGGCGCCGCTGCCGATGATGAGCACGTCGTAGGAGGCCGTCTGCTGCATGGGGGTGGCTTGGCCCGCCGGCCCCGGTGGGGGCTGCTAGACTAGCGGGCAGGGGCCCCTTCAAGCCCCCGGAAGGACGCGAAATATACTCGCATCCCCCTGTCCTGGCGAACTTTTTCCCCACCCGGTTGTCCATGACCTTAGACCCATGAACATGCCCAGGCCCATAGTCGAACTTGAGCCTGGCAAGGCCGATGCCGACCAGGTGCTGGTGCGGCGCGTGCAGCGTGGCGACAAGGCCGCCTTCGACGTGCTGGTACGCAAGTACCAGCACAAGATCGTGAAGCTGGTCACACGCTACGTGCATGACAGCACCGAGGCCCTGGACGTGGCCCAGGAGGCTTTCATCAAGGCCTACCGGGCGATACACGGGTTCCGTGGAGACAGCGCGTTCTACACCTGGCTCTACCGGATCGCGATCAATACGGCCAAGAACCACCTGGTGGCTGAAGGCCGCCGGCCGATGGAACGCGGCATGGACCTGCAGGACCCGGAGCAGTACGAACTGCAGGCCCGGCTGCGGGACGTGGCGACCCCCGAGCGGCTGCTGCTCACGGATGAGATCCAGCGCACGGTGGAGGAGGCGATCGCCGACCTGCCCGAGGACCTGCGCACGGCCATCGTGCTCAGGGAGCTCGAAGGCATGAGCTACGAACAGATCGCCGAGACCATGGCCTGCCCGGTGGGCACGGTGCGGTCGAGGATATTCAGGGCGCGTGAGGCGATAGACGCCAAGCTCAAGCCCCTTTTGGACTGAACGAGAGAGAGAGCGATGACCCAGAAGCTGCGCGAACAGATATCGGCCCTGGCCGACCACGAACTCCCGGAGGGCGAGCACGAGCTCCTGCTGCGCCGCTTCGCCGTGGAGAAGTCGCTGCGGCTGCATTGGGAGCGCTACCACCTCATCGGCTCTGCCCTGCGCAAGGAGCTGCCGGCGGTGGACACCCGCGGCTTCGCCGACCGGGTGATGGCCGTGCTTTCAGACGAGCCGCTGCCGGCCGCGCCGCCGGCCCGGCTCATGGACAAGCTGCTCAGGGGCGCCGCCGGGCTTGCCATCGCCGCCTCGGTGGCGGTAGTGGCCATCGTGGGCCTCAAGCATGGCGGTCACACCGGTGCCGCGCCCTCGGAGATCGTGCCGAGCAGCGTGGCGGGCGGCGAGAGCTCGCCCGTGGACCTCATGAACGATGCGAACTGGACCGGCGATCCGCTGCCGGCTTCCCTGGATAACGCGCTGGTGGATCAGGAGGGCATGATGCCCCTGGGGATGCACGGCCTGCAGTCCCGCCGCTACCAGGCCAAGCCCAAGACCGATCCGGATGCGGCGGTGGAGGGGACCCAGGAAGAGACCCGGGACCGCCCCCGGCCCCCCCGCCAGTACTAGGCTCCCGGGCCGCTATTGCGGCGTGCCTAAGCATCCACCACAATCCTGGCTCCTATGCGAGCCATCGGCCTGTTCCTGGCGACCAGCCTCGCGACCACCCTCATGGGGGTATCGCAGGGTGAGTGCGCGCCGGCCGCGGCCCATATCCGGCCTATCCCCCTCGTGGTCACCGATGCACCCGCCCGGCCGGGCGTGAAGACCGGTCGTCTCTCGCCCATGCCCAATGGCTATGGCGATGAACCCGGCGATCGCTCCGCCTCCAGCACCGGCCACCGCAGCCATACCGATGCTGCGCCCAGCGAGGGCGGCTCCGGACAGAGCCCGGTGCGCAACCGCGTCAGCGCCTATTCCGCGGTATTGGACACCTTGGGCAGCGCCCATGACGGCGGTGCCACCGGCGGCGGCGAAGCCCAGGGCCTCGGGCTCGCGTTACGACCGCTCACGGATGCCGAGCGCCGCGCCTTCGCGGTGGATGCCGGCGGCATCATCGTCACCAGCGTCACGCCGGGCGTCGGCATGCGCGCCGGCTTCCATGCGGGCGACGTGGTGCTGATGCTGGACGGCGTGGATGTGACCAGCACCGACCAGTTCTACAAGCTCGCCCGAGAGCTCCCCCATGACCGTCCGGTGCCGGTGCTGGTGCGCCGCCCGGGCAGCAACCTATTCCTGCCCCTGGGCGCTCCGGCCCACCGTTGACCGGTCTCACGCTCTACCACCGCCCGGGTTGCCACCTCTGCGAGCAGATGCTCGCGGCGATCTATTTCCACTATGGCGACGAGATCGAGGTCGCCCTGGTGAACGTGGACGGGGATCCGGCTCTGAAGCAGCGCTATGGCACCCGCATCCCGGTGCTGGCGGCGGGGGAGCGGGTGATCTGCGAAGGGCGGCTGGACGAGGCGGCCCTGCAAGGCTATTTCCACCAGAAGGCCGGCCTCGCGTGAGGGGCTAAGTCACTGATTCGCCGACGGTACGTCCCTGTATCGTCATACTCCAAACCGTTATAATGCGCTGTCCCGCAAGGCCTTTTGGCCGGCGGGGCATGAACGGGGCCCTACCTGAATATATTAGGGGCCTGCCCGGCTTCCAGGCGACCACCTCCGGCGTCCGAAAAGCTCACCCAGATCAGTAAAAGTATCGGCACGCCCGTGGACATGCAGCGCATCCGCAATTTCTCCATCATCGCCCACATCGATCACGGCAAATCCACGCTCGCCGACCGCTTCATCCAGTTCTGCGGCGGCCTCGAGGCGCGCGAGATGGAGGAGCAGGTGCTGGACTCGAACCCCATCGAGCGCGAGCGCGGCATCACCATCAAGGCCCAGAGCGTCTCGCTGCGCTTCAAATCGAAGGATGGCCAGACCTACCAGCTCAATTTCATCGATACCCCGGGTCATGTGGACTTCTCCTACGAGGTGTCCCGCTCGCTGGCCGCCTGCGAGGGCGCGCTGCTGGTGGTGGATGCCTCCCAGGGCGTGGAGGCCCAGAGCGTCGCCAACTGCTATACCGCGCTGGACCAGGGCCTGGAGGTCATGCCAGTCCTGAACAAGATCGACCTGCCCAACGCCGAGCCGGACAAGGTGGCGGAGGAGATCGAGGAGATCATCGGCATCGGTGCTACCGACGCGGTGCGCGTCAGTGCCAAGACCGGCCTCGGCGTGCCGGAACTGCTGGAGGAACTGGTCAAGCGCATCCCGCCGCCCAAGGGCGACGCCAATGCGCCGCTGCAGGCGCTCATCATCGATTCCTGGTTCGACAACTTCGTGGGCGTGGTGTCGCTGGTGCGCGTGGTGAACGGCAGCATCAAGCCGCGCCAGAAGCTCCTGGTCATGTCCACCGGCCGCGCCCATGAAGTGGCGCGGGTGGGCATCTTCACCCCCAAGATGGGCGACACCGAGGGGCTGACCGCAGGCGACGTGGGCTACGTCATCGCCGGCATCAAGGAGATCGACGGTGCGCCGGTGGGCGACACCTTCACTTCAGCCGACAAGCCCTCCAGCTCGCCGCTGCCCGGTTTCAAGCAGGTGCAGCCGCGCGTGTTCGCCGGCATGTTCCCCATCAGCTCCGACGACTACGAGAACTTCCGCGAGGCGCTGCGCAAGCTGCGCCTGAACGACTCGGCGCTGCACTTCGAGCCTGAGACCTCCACCGCGCTCGGCTTCGGCTTCCGCTGCGGCTTCCTCGGCATGCTGCACATGGAGATCGTGCAGGAGCGCCTGGAGCGCGAGTACAACCTGAGCCTCATCACCACCGCGCCGACCGTGGTCTACGAAGTGCTGACCACCGGGGGCGAGACGCTGTACGTGGACAACCCGTCCAAGCTGCCGCAGGTCGACCGTATCGACGAGATCCGCGAGCCCATCATCACCGCCAACATCCTGGTGCCCCAGGAGTACGTGGGCAACGTCATGACGCTGTGCCAGGAGAAGCGCGGCGTGCAGAAGAAGATGCTGTACCACGGCAGCCAGGTGGCCATGGCCTACGAGATGCCGCTCAACGAAGTGGTGATGGATTTCTTCGACCGGCTCAAGTCCTCCAGCCGCGGCTACGCTTCCTTCGATTACGTGTTCGAGCGTTTCCAGGCGGCGCCCCTGGTCAAGCTGGACCTTCTCATCAATGGCGACCGCGTGGATGCGCTCTCGCTCATCGTGCACAAGGACAGTGCCTACGTGCGCGGACGCGACTTGTGCGAGAAGATGCAGGAGCTGATCCCGCGGCAGATGTTCGAGGTGGCGGTGCAGGCGGCGATCGGTTCGCACATCATCGCGCGCACCTCCGTGAAGGCCTTGCGCAAGAACGTCACCGCCAAATGCTACGGCGGCGACATCACCCGCAAGCGCAAGCTGCTGGAGAAGCAGAAGGAAGGCAAGAAGCGCATGAAACAGATCGGCACGGTGGAGATCCCGCAGGAGGCGTTCCTGGCCGTCCTGCACGTGGGCAAGAAGTAACAAGGGGCTGACGATGCATTTCGACTTCGAAGCGATCCTGACCCTGGCTACCGCGTTCACGGGTGTGGTGTGGCTGGTGGACGCGTTGTACTTCGCGCCGCGCCGCCGCAAGGCCGTACCCCCGGCGCTGGGCGTGGACGGCGTGGAGGCGCCGGGGCCGCGCGAGCCCATGCTGGTGGACTACTCAAGGTCCTTCTTCCCGGTGATCCTCCTGGTGCTGGTGCTGCGCTCGTTCCTGGCGGAGCCCTTCCACATCCCGTCCTCGTCCATGGTGCCGACCCTGGAGCAGGGCGACTTCATCCTGGTGAACAAGTTCACCTACGGCATCCGCCTGCCGGTGCTGCATACCAAGATCATCCCGCTGGGCGAACCCAAGCGCGGCGACGTGGCGGTGTTCCGCTATCCCAATGACCCGCGCGAGGACTACATCAAGCGCATCGTGGGCCTGCCGGGCGACCATATTGTTTACCGGGATAAAACGTTGTATATCAATGGCGTCGTCATGGCCAAGGATGCGCTCGGCACCTACGCGGGGCCGGACCCCGAATCGCAGGGCTCCGCGCTGGCGCGCGAGCACCTGGGCGACGCGGCCCATGAACTGCTCACCAACCCCGAGCGCTTCGGCCGCGAGGGCGAGTGGACCGTGCCGGAGGGGGAGTACTTCGCCATGGGCGACAACCGTGACAACAGCAACGACAGCCGCTACTGGGGCTACGTCCCCGAGGCGAACCTGGTGGGGCGGGCCTTCTTCATCTGGCTGAACATCGACGCGTTCGGCAACAGGGCACTGTGGCACCGCGTCGGCACCGTGATCCATTGACCATCTGACAGCGCGGCGCGCGCCGCACCTGGGAGAACAGAGATGAGCAAGCGTAAGTACCAAAGCGGCCTGACCATGATCACCTGGATCATCCTGATCGCGATGATCGGCTTCATCGGTGTCTTCGGCTTCAAGCTGATGCCGATCTACCTGGAGTACAACTCCATCAACAACTCCCTGACCACGGTCTCCAAGCAGGTGACCAGCGGCGAGACCCCGGCCCAGATCCGCTCCAACATCTCGAGCTTGCTCGACGTGAATAGCGTGAGCGTCATCAAGGCCGACGACGTTGAGATCAAGCAGGATCCTGACACCAAGGCCCTGGTCATGAACCTCGACTACGACGCCCGCACCAACTTCATCGCCAACATCGACCTAGTGGTGCACTTCGAGAAGACCTACACGGCCAACGCGCATTGACCCAGGATCGTGCCAGCCTGTTGCGGGCGCTGGGCCGGACCTTCTCCGATCCCGACCTGCTGGCGCTGGCGCTCACCCACCGCAGCGCCGGCGGGCATAATAATGAACGCCTCGAGTTCCTGGGCGATGCGCTCATCAACGTCTGCGTGGCCGAGGCCCTCTACCGGCGTCATCCCGGCCTGGAGGAGGGCGACCTTAGCCGGCTCAGGGCCAGCCTCGTGAACCAGGAGACCCTTGCCGAGGTGGCTCGCGAGCTGGACCTGGGTTCGCACCTCACTCTCGGTCCCGGCGAGCTCAAGAGCGGCGGCTTCCGCCGTGCCTCGATCCTCGCCGACGCGCTCGAGGGCCTGGTGGGCGCAGTGTTCCTGGACGCCGGCTTCGACGCCGCCCGCGAAGTGACGTTGCACCTGCTGGAGTCACGTCTCGCCACCCCGCCGCCGACGGAATCCCTCAAGGACGCCAAGACCCGCCTGCAGGAAGCTCTGCAGGCGCGCGAGCTGCCGCTGCCGGCGTACGCGGTGGAGTCGGTGCGGGGCGAACCCCACAAACAGACCTTCCGCGTGAGCTGCAGCATCGCCGCCCTGCAGGTGCGCACCGAGGGCGAGGCGGGAAGCCGCCGCGCCGCGGAGCAGGAGGCGGCACGGCGCGCTTTGGAGCGGCTTGCCCATGGCTGAATCGAACTTCCGCGCGGGTTTCATCGCGGTCGCGGGCCGTCCCAACGTCGGCAAGTCCACGCTGGTGAACGCCCTGGTGGGCCGCAAGATCAGCATCGTCACCCCCAAGCCCCAGACCACGCGCCGCCGCGTGCTGGGCATCAAGACCACACCCACCGAGCAGCTCATCTTCGTGGACACGCCGGGCCTGCACTCAGGCGAGAAGCGCGCCATCAACCGTTCCATGAACCGTACCGCTGTATCCGCGGCCAGCGAGGCGGACCTCTGCCTTCTGGTGGTGGAAGCCATGCAATGGACCGACGACGATGCTGAGGCCCTGGCCCGGCTCGCCCGGTTGGAGCGCCCCCTGGGGCTGGTGGTGAACAAGCTCGACAAGGTGAAGCCCCGTGAGCGGGTGCTGCCCTTCCTGGAGGAGATGCAGGCCCGTCATCCCTTCATCTTCATGGTGCCGGTGTCGGCCCACAAGCAGGACAACCTGAACGGACTTGAGCGCCTGCTCGCCGAGAACCTGCCGGAATCGCCCATGCTGTTCCCGGCGGAGCAGGTCACCGACCAGGACGAGATGATGCGCGCCTCGGAGTTCGTGCGCGAGCAGCTCATCATGGCCCTGCGCGAGGAAGTGCCGTACTCCGTGGCGGTGACCATCGACGAGCTGAAGCTGGACGGCGAGATGCTGCGCATCACCGCCAGCATCTGGGTGGAGCGGGAAGGGCAGAAGTCCATCGTCATCGGCCAGGGCGGCGCGCTGCTCAAGCAGGTGGGTCGCGCCGCGCGCCTGGAGATGGAGCGCGAGTTCGGCCGCAAGGTGTTCCTGCAGATGTGGGTCAAGGTGCGTGAGAACTGGTCCGACGACGCCCGTGCGCTCGCCACCCTGGGATTCGAGGAAGGATGAGGGCCGAGCGGGTCAGCCTCGCGCCCGCCTACCTGCTCCACCAGCGCAACTGGCGCGAGACCAGCCGACTGCTGGAGGTCTGGAGCCGGGAACATGGCCGCCTGGGACTCGTGGCCCGTGGGGTGCGCAGGCCTAGAGCCCCGCAGCGCAGCCTGCTGCAGCCTTTCACGCCACTGCTCCTTTCCTGGTTCCAGCGCGGCGAGCTCGGCAACCTCGGTGCCGTGGAGGCAGCCGGTCCGCCGGTGCTGCTGCGCGGCCGTCCGTTGCTGGCGGCGTTCTACATGAACGAACTCCTGCTGCGCCTCTTGCCGCGCCAGGACGCGCACCCGGATCTCTACGACGCCTACGCCGGCACCCTCACGGAGCTGGCCGGCCCCACGCCGGCCGCCGCACTGCGCCGGTTCGAGCTCGGCCTCCTTTCCGCCATCGGCTACGGCCTGAACCTCACCCGACTCGCCTCGGCAGATGCGCCGGTGGACGCGGGGGAAGACTACCTCTACGACCTGGACGCCGGGCCGCGCCCGGCCGGCGGGCGCCGCGGGCCGGGCGTGCCGATCCGCGGCCGCGCACTGCTTGCACTGCATGCGGGAGCGTTGGATGATGCCGACGACCTCAAGGACGCGAAGCGACTGCTCAAGGCGGCGTTGGAGCGGCACCTGGAGGGTCGCGCCCTCAAGACCAGTGGCGTGATGCGCGCGCTGGCGCGCAAGGCCTGAACCCCAAGGAGACGGAACCCATGAATCCTGCCGGCGGCATCGCCCTCGGGGTCAACATCGACCACGTCGCCACCGTGCGCCAGGCGCGCGGTACGGCTTACCCGGACCCGGTGGAGGCAGCCGCGCTGGCGGAAGGCGCCGGCGCCGACTCCATCACCGTGCACCTGCGAGAGGACCGGCGCCACATCCAGGAGCGTGACGTGGTGCTGCTCAAGCAGACCGTGAAGACGCGCCTCAACCTCGAGATGGCGGTGGAGGAGGAGATGCTGGCATTGGCGGAGCGGGTGCTGCCGCCGGACTGCTGCCTGGTGCCGGAACGGCGCCAGGAGCTCACCACCGAGGGTGGCCTGGACGTGCGCGGGCAGCTCGCGCGCCTCAAGCAGGCTTGCATCCGGCTCAAGGCCGCCGGCATTCGCGTGGCACCGTTCATAGATCCGGACCGCGACCAGATCGACGCCTGTGCCGAGGCCGGCGCACCGGTAGTGGAACTGCACACCGGCGCCTACGCGGAAGCGCAGGGCGCGCGCCAGGCTGAGGAGCTCCATCGGCTGGTAGAGGCGGCGCGCCATGCCGCCCGCATCGGCATCGAAGTACATGCCGGCCACGGCCTGCACTACCATAACGTCAAGCCCGTGGCGGCGATCCCCGAGATCGTGGAGCTCAACATCGGCCATTCCATCATCGCGAGGGCGGTCATGGCCGGCCTGCCGGCGGCAGTGAAGGAGATGAAAGACCTGCTGCGGGAGGCACGGGCTTGATCCACGGCGTCGGTACCGACGTTGTGCAGGTGTCGCGGGTCGAGGCGATCTGGCAGCAGCGCGGTGAGGCTTTCGCGCGCCGGATACTCATGCCGGAGGAGTTCGCGTTCTTCGCCCGCAGCAGGAACCCGGTGCGCTTCCTCGCCATGCACTTCGCCGCCAAGGAGGCGGTGGTCAAGGCGCTCGGTACCGGCTTCCGACATGGCATGTGGGTGCGGGACACCGGTTTCGTGCCGGACGAGCGCGGCAAGCCCTGTGTCATCTTCTCGGAGCGCGGCAGGCGCGTGTGCAGCAGTTTCGGCGTCGGATTCGCTCACGTTAGCCTCACGGATGAGGCGGGTTTGGTGGTCGCGATGGCCGTGGCCGAGAAAGTGCAGCCAGCGTGAACTGAGTCTCATACCTGCAGGTCTCGGGTTTTCCCCTATTGCCGAATAGGGGGTTTCCCGTATACCTGCAACGCTTTCGCCACGCTCCCTGACATATAATTAGCCCAGCCCGCGGAATTGCGGGCTCTTCACGATCACCGCCGGTGCTCGTGGAGGCCGTCCCCATGATGGGGACGTCAAATGGACCCTGACAAGGAGATCAGTCATGTCTAGCAAGGTAGCTGTCAACGTGTGTGATGAGATCAGGAAGAGCCTCACCGCCGCCCAGCCGGCACGTTCATCGCGTGAGAAGCAGGACTTCAAGCTGAAGCGGTTCCAGGGCAACAAGGGCGGCTTCGGCGCGTCCACGCTCTGCGCCGGCACCGTGTTCGGATTGAGTGGGCTGAAGGACTGAGCGTGACGGAGAGCCCACTCGTCCGGCCGGCGGACGAGTGGGAATTTTGCCTCAGTCACGCTCAAGGCTGAACCGGTAGAGTCCCAGCCGGACCGTGACCACGTCGAGATATCCGAGCAACTCATCCTGGGTGCACCCCGCGCCTGCCGACAATTCCTCCAGCGTCTGACCGTCTTTCATCCTTAGAGCTTCCCAGAAGGCGACTGGCACATAACAGTAGTCCTGGCCATCCGTGGTGATGGCGAGGAACCCGGTCGAATTGTGCTCGCGCAGCAGGAAGTGGACGCCAGTGGGCACCAGCCTTGCCTCCATGCCTGCGGGTGCCTTCAACGGCTCCAGCGAGCGCCGCGCTGCTTCCCGGGCGGACGTGTTTACAGCGGCATGGGGGATGAAGTCCAGGCTCGCCGCCGGTCCGTTAGCCAGAGCTTCCGCAAGGTAAGCCTCGAATTCGCGGCGGATGAGCGCGAGCCGCTCCCGGCCACGGAGGCTTTCCAGCTCCTTGAGCTCCAGTGCCCTGCGCAGCTCCACGGTTTCCCCCAGCCTGTTGTAGGCATAGCGCAGCAGGTTCGAGAACAGGCCGATCCAGGTGTTCGGGGTGTAGGCCACCGCCATCTGCAGCGCCGGGGCCGGCGAATCGTTGGTGACCCGGTGGATCCATCCTCTGGGCATGTAGAGACAGTCGCCGGGAGCTTGCTGCACTTCATACCGCGGCTCCGACTCATCCAGGTCCGGGCCCACTTCTTCCATGGAGAGGTGCCGGCTAGGCAGTACGGTGATGGGCTCATACAGCCGCCAGCGTTTGACCCCCAGAAGGTTGAAGCTGAACACGTCCAGGTCGTCATAATGGATGTCCGAGGCGGCCGCCTCCGCCGGGGTGGCGATGCAGTAGTCGTATAGGTCGCCCTCCAACCGCTCCTGCAGCACCCTGAGTGGCGTGCCGAGGGCGGGGAGGTAGCGGGAGCAGTGCCTGATGACGAAGGCGACCTTCTCTTCCTCGAACAGGCGCCGGAACCAGGCAGGATGGTCCGACACGTCCTGCATACGCTCGCCGATCTCGCGCGCCGGGATCTCGCCGCCGGCACCACGGTTGCGAGTATAGCGGGTGTCGCCATTCGCATGGGCGAGATGCACGATCCCGAACACGTCCTCCAGGGTCGCGGAGAGGGGCAGGATGGACTTGCCGAACCAGGGGTACCGCTCGAAGATATCGGCGAAGAATGTCTCGTCGGACAGTCCGCCGAAGAGCTGGGCCAGGCCGGTTTGCGGGATGGGCTGTCGCATGCGCTCTCCATGGGGGGCGAGCGAGTCCCTTCGCGCGGACCGGCGGTCCTTCCATACCGCCGTGGCATATCCAGTCTAGAGCATTTCACGCGGCTCGCCCGCTATACAATGGAACGATGGCTCGGATCGCCGGAGGGGCTTAGGATGAGATTCAGGCGCGCGGCTACGCTCAGTGCGGGTTTCGATGCCGGGGAGATCGTGGTCCACAATTTCCTGACCCAGGATCGTTTCACCTGTTCCCTCGAATGCCTGCAGTTCCTGGCGCAGCTGGACGAGTGGCACAAGGACCGCGAGCTGTTCCGTTATTTTCCCGACACCGACGCTGGCAGCCTGGCGGAGCAGGTGGCCGAGCTCGTGGGCATGAACGCATTGGTGGTGGAGGGCACGCCCCAGGCGGAGCGGGACGAGACCTACCGGCGCGAATGGCTGTGGGGCACTACCGCGGGCCTGTTCCACTTCGGCGTACGCAACACGCCTTTCATGGTGGGCAAGCCGGCGCGGCAGTTCATGCGCAAGCGCAAGACGTGGCGCCCCTCTCCACCCCTGCACCAGACCAACAGCAAGCTCCGCAAGGTGACGGCACTGCCGCACACCGACCTCGAGCAGGAACCTTTCGCACTGATGCGCCGGCGCCGCAGCCAGCGCGACTTCGACGGCCGCGCCATCGGCCTGCAGGCGCTGGCGGACTGCCTGTTTGCCGGCAACGGTATCGTCGACTTCTTTACCGAGGATGCGGACTACGGGCGGCTGCCCATCGCAATGACGCCCTCGGGCGGCGCACGCAATCCTTACGAGCTCTATGTGTACGCACGCAACGTCACGGGACTTGAACCCGGCTTCTACCACTATGGCGCATTGAAGCGCGACCTCGGCCTGGTGCGAACAGGGAAGGTGAAGGTGCCGGAGATGCTGGGCGGGCAGAAGTGGCCAGCCCAGGCCTCGGCCATCGTGTTCCTGGTCGCGCACTTCCCGCGCACCATGTGGAAGTACCACCTGCCCATGGCTTATCGCATCGTGATGATGGAGGCGGGCTTCATCTGCCAGAACATCGCTCTGGCGGCCACGGCGCACGGCCTGTCGGCCGTGCCGTCCGGCGCGCTCAAGGAAGACGTGATCGAGGGCTATCTTGGCACCCCGCCGCTGGAGTCGGCGGTGGTGTTCACCATGAGCTTGGGAAAACCCAAGCCCGAACGGCCCAGCCGCTAGCCTGCGGCGCGCCGCTTGCGCGCGTGCCGGTCCATGTGCTGGCGCAGGAGGTCCACGAGTTGCTGCTCGTTGAAGGGCTTCATCAGGAACCCGTCCATCAGCCCTTGCTGAGCTTGGCCTTTGCCCTCGGGCAGCACGTCGGCACTCATGGCGATGATGGGCGGTACCGCGTCGCCGTAGGTGGCGCGCAGCTTGGTGGCGGTCTCGATACCGTCCATCCGCGGCATGTGGATATCCAGGAGCGCCGCCTGCCAGGGGCCGCGGGCCGCAAGGTCCAGGAGCTCCAGGCCGTTACCCGCCTCGGCGGTGCGGAACCCCGACTGGTTGAGCATGGTGACCAGCAGCCGGCGGTTGATGCGGTTGTCGTCCGCCACCAGCACCAGCGGCGCGTCGGGAGCCGGAGCGGCAGGCGGTTGCTTCGAGGCGTCGGCGGCGCGCACGCTGGGCTCCACCGCCGCTTGCACCAGCGACTGCAGCTCCAGGTACACGGTCTTCTCGCGGGCGGTCTTGCTCAGTACCCGGTGGTAGAGCGCCTCCGAGAGGTCCTTTAATGCCTGCCGTTCTATGCGCGGCGCCAGGATCAGCATCGGCGGCAGGGCAGGGGAGAACTTCTGCTTGAGTTCCCCGAGGTGCGCAAGCTCGCGCTCGCTCAGGGACAGCACCGCCGCCTCCGCTTGCATGCTCATGAGCGATTCCAGTTCGCGCACCTCCCTCACGTCGGCGCCCAGGCGCGTGAGCGAAGCGCGCCATGCGGCGCTGGAGAGCGGGTGCTTGTCGTAGAGCAGGATGGAAAGCTTACGCGGCAGGCGGGTGCCGGGCGTCGCGTGCTTCTGCAGGCGGAACTTGAGCTGGAACTCGAAGGTGCTTCCGGTGCCGACGCGACTCTTCACCCCGATGCTGCCGCCCATGAGGTCGAGCAGCTTCTTGCAGATCGCGAGACCGAGGCCGGTGCCCTCCACCTGGTGACGGGTGGAGATGCGGCCGCGGGCATAGGCGTTGAAGAGCTGGCCGATCTCGTTCTCCGGGATGCCGATGCCGGTATCGCTGACGCCGAACGACAGGGTGGTGTCGCGATCGCCGTGCGCCACCTGTTTCACCTCGATACAGACCGCCCCGGACTCGGTGAACTTGATGGAGTTGCTGAGCAGGTTGGTGAGCACCTGGCGCATGCGCAGCGGGTCGCCGCGCAGCTGCAGCGGCACCTCCGGCGGGATCACCCGTACCAGCTCCAGGCGCTTCTGGTAGGCGATGGGGGCGAGCAGCTCTAGCGTGCTCTCTATGAGCTCCAGGAGATCGAAGTCCACCTCGTCGATCAGCAGCTTGCCCGCTTCCAGGCGCGAGAGGTCTAGGGTGTCGTTGATGATCGCCAGAAGGCTCTCGGAAGACACCCGGATGGTGCTCACGTAGTCCTTCTGCTCCGAGGTGAGCGGGGTCGAGGTCAGCAGCTTGGTGTAGCCCAGCACGCCCGTCAGCGGCGTCCGCAGCTCGTGGCTCATGTTCGCCAGGAACTGCGACTTCACCTGCTCGCCCTCGGCGGCGCGCCGCTGCGCGATCTCGAGCTCGGCGTTCTTGAGGTTCACGCCCTGCAGAGTCTCGCGCAGTTCCAGGGTCGCCTCCTTGACCTGGACCTCGAGGCGTTCCACGAAGTGGCTCTTGAGCTCGTTCGCCTCGCGCAGCTCGGCGCTGACGGCCTTCTCGCGCACGATCTTGCGCTTCAGGCTGTACACGTAGGCGATGCTGCTGCCGATGATGATCAGCAGGTAGATGGTGTAGGCCCACCAGGTGCGCCACCAGGGCGGCAGCACAACGATGTCCAGAGTCGCCGGCACGGTGCTCAAGGTGCCCCAGTTATTCGTGGCCCTGACCTCCAGGCGGTAGTGCCCGGGGTTCAGGTTGGTGAAGGTGATCTGGTGCGAGGGGCTGGGCGGCGTCCAGTCCGGCTGGAAGCCCAGCAGCCGGTAGGAGTAGTTGTTCGCCTGGGGCGCGCCGAAGTCGGTGGCCGCGACGTCGAAGATGCTGATGGCATCGCGGTAGCTCAGGGTCAGGTGCGCACCGGGCAGGATCGGCAGGTGGACCGGCTTGCCTTCGCGGTAGGCGGTGACGCCGTTCAGCACCACGCCAGGCGGCTGCAAGTTGGGCTTGAGATCCTTGGACAGGAAGCCTACCGCGCCCTGGCCGCCGCCGAACCATAGCCAGCCGTTCGAGGTGCGGGTGTGGCCGTAGGAGTAGTACTCGGTTATGGGCGAGCCCTGATCGCGGCCGAAGGTGAGCACTGTGCCGCTCTTGGGATCGAATCGCATCAATGAGTTGACGCTGGCGAGCCACAGGAACCCCTGGGGGTCCTGCTCGATGCCGAGCACCTGGATGCGGTGGAACTGGGGTATCGCCTCGGGGCGCGCCAGCGGGTTGCCGGCGGCATCCAGCTTGAGGCGCCACAGCCCGTCGTAGGTGCCGATCCACAGCACGTGCTGCGGATCCAGGTACAGGCCCTGTACCACTGGCTCGATGTTGCCCGGCGTCATGGGCACCAGCGTGCTCTTGCCGGTGGCGGCGTCCACCTGGAACAGGCCGCGGAAGGTGCCGGCCCAGAGCGTGCGGGGCGTGGCCTGCAGCAGGTCCTCCACGATGTCGTTGGAGGAGAGCTCGGAGGGGGTGGTACCGGCGATCTGCCGCGTCCTGGAGGTGGAGAGATCGAAGTCCAGCAGGCCGTTGCCGAAGGTGGCGAGATAGGCCTGGTGGTCGCCATGCATCACGATGCGGTCCGGTGCGCGTGGACGGATGTCCACGTCCTCGCCGGGCCGCCAGGACTTGAGCACGTGGCCCTGCGAATCCACCGAGATCAGGTAGCCGAGTTCGGTGGTGACCAGCAATCCCCGTGCACCCATGCCGGCGATCGCCCGCACCATGCCGTAGCGGTTGAGGTCCAGGTGCATGAAGACGTTGCTGGCATCCTTCAGGCTGTCGTCCTGGGATGCGAGCGGGAACTGGTAGATGGTGCCCGGCGCGCCGAGCAGCAGCTTGCCCTGGTACTCGTACAGCGCGTGCACCTTGTCCGAGATGCCCAGCTTCACGCCG
>DATAHN010000123.1:0-3695 GCA_036263155.1 Gammaproteobacteria bacterium
CGGAGAGGCCGGGCCAGTAGGCCAGCACCGCGAGCAGGCCGGCCGCGAGAGCGAACAGCGGACGCATGAGGTTGTCGTCGAGCTTGAGCCGCATGGTCCGCCTGCAGCGGGATTTGGAGGGTGCGTGATTCTAAACGGAAGCGGGCGCCCGGGCAGCCATCTCAGCTCCCGTGCTTGCGATGCTGCTGCGTCGCATAGTCGGCCTCCAGCTCGGCGAGCTCGTTGCTCCGGCGCGGGTCCGCCAGCGCCCGCAGGGCGTCCAGTTCGGTCCGGGCATCCTTGAGATCACCGTAGCGCAGCAGCAGGCGCGCGAAGTTGGCGCGCAGCTGGCCGTTCGATGGGCACAGCACCGTGGCGCGGTGCATGGCGCCCATGGCGTCGGGGATCTCCTGGATGCGGTCCAGGAACAGCGAATAGCTGTTCAGCATGTTGGCGGTGTAGCAGGCATCAGCGGTGAGCAGGGGGCTCGCCAGGGCCTGCTTGAATACCGCACGCATGTCCGGGAACAGCGCCTGGTTCTCGGGCACCGCCATGTCCATCAGGGTCTGCAGGCTGAATTGCAGGGTGGGGGTGTTATGGGCGGTCTTGGCTCCCTCGGCGGCGGCAGCCAGGTGGCGGCGTGCGTTGGGTACATCGTCCAGCTTGGAATACATGAAGGCCAGGCTCACGTCCTGATTGATGCTGTAGCGGTCGGCGAGCTTGGAGCGCTGCGCCGCCTCCTCTGCCAGGGGCACCAGTGCGGCGTCCCGGGTGGTGACTATATAGTTCAGGTAGGCCCACTCCAGCTCGGACAGCGCCCGCGGGGAGCCGGGATGGTGCTTCGATTCTGATAGGGCGAAATCCAGCTCGTTGCCCCACTCGGAGGCCCGCACGGCGGTGGCAGAGGCCATGGCGGCGATGCCGATGACGAACAGTGCCGCCACCAGGCGCGCCTCGCCCCGGGGCCGCGCGAACAGGTAGAGGCTGCCCAGGGTGCCCAGCATCAGCCCGAACAGCGGCAGGTAGTTGCGGTGCTCGAAGGCGAGCTCCAGCGGCAGTACCGTGGACTCGATCAGGTGGCCGGCGAAGAACCAGAGCAGCCCGAAGCTGAGCAGGGGCGCACGCCGGCGCAGGCCGAAGGCCGTCGCCACCAGGACCGCCACTGCGAGGCAGCTCGGCAGCGTGGTGGCCGGCTGCAACAGCCCGCGCGACGGGGCGATGTCGTCGTGGAACAGAGCGAGCTGCTTCAAATCGGGCAGCAGGGCCCAGCGCAGGTAGTCCAGCAGGATGCGCGATTCACTGAGTAGCCGCTCCCACATGGTGTAGTCGCGGCCTACGTAGCTCGCGAACAGGGTGGCGGGGTGCAGCAGGATCAGCGCCGCGATTGCCAGCCCGGGCAACAGCAGGAACACCCCGTGGAACAGCCATACCTCCCGGCTGGGAGCACCGTCCCGGCCGCGGAAGCGCAGCAAGGTGAACTCGATGACCAGGAACAGGAGCGGCACGGTCGCCGCGTTCTCCTTGCTGAACACCGCCGCCGCCACGGCGAGAGGCGTGCCGAGCCATAGAAGCCAGTGTCCGTCGCCACGGGTGCACTGGCGCCGCCGTGCCGTGAGGTAGGAGAGCAGCGCGAGCGCGCTGAAGAAGGCCGCGAGCGCGGTCTCGCGCTGCACCGCGTAGAGCACGGCGGTGAGGTTGAGCGGGTGCACGCACCAGAGCAGCGCAACCCCAAGGCTCAGCCACTCGATCTCCCGGCGCGACAACACGAAGCGCGCTTGCACCGTGCGCAGCAACTCGCGCGCCACCAGTCCCAGCAGCAGACCGTTGGCGAGGTGGATGAGGATGTTGGTGAGCTTGAAGGCGAAGGGCGAGAGGCCGAAGAAGTAGGCATCCAGCGCGAAGCTCAGCATGCTGAGCGGCCGCATCAGGCCGCCGCCGGGAGAGGACAGCGCCGCCTGCAGCAGGCTCTCGAGGCCCAGGTCGCGGATATGTACCGCGGGGTTCCTGACGATGCTGCTCATGTCGTCGAACACGAAGCTCCCGGGCAGGCCCGGCACGTATACCAGCAGGGCGAGCGCAAGCGCGGCCAGGCAGGCCAGCGGGAAGCCATGTTTGCGCAGGAGCTTCAGCATGGACGCGATGGATTCCGGTTCCGCATAAAACTATGCCCCGCTCGCGCGGGGCATAGGTTCCCAAGCTTGGGAAAACGCAGACCTGATATCAGGGCGCGCTGGCGTCGCGGCAGGAAGCCGGCAGGTACTTCTGGTCCACAGGGCCGTTCGCGCCGGCGTCGGTGGTGCTGGAAGGACCGCAGTGCCAGGTGTTACCGCCGTCGCCGGTCCAGATCTCAACGCTGGTGCTGGCGATATGGGCGTTCACGCCGGTGTCCTTCATCGTGGCGACCACGCCGATCGTGCCGCCCGTGATGCCCGTGAGGGTCAGGGTGGTCACGTAGCGGCCCGCACCGTAGGTCGGGTTGTCGCTCGCGGTGCTGTACACGGACTCCAGGCCCTTGGTGGCGCCCGAGCCGTTCGGCCAGCGGCTGTTGTTCTGGTAGAACTCGGAGAGGCCGACCTCACCACCGCCGGCCAGCTGGATGCCTTCCGACATCTGCGAGCGGGCGATGTAGTCCTGGTACGCCGGGATGGCGATGGCCGCCAGGATGCCGATGATCGCGATCACGATCATCAATTCGATCAGGGTAAAGCCCTTCTGCAACGTCTTCATTTTCTTCACTCCTCGAGGTGTGGAGGAACCCTAGGTCTGGAGCGACGAATGTACACTCCTGCATAGAGAGTAAGCAACTGGCGTGCCAACTCGATACTCGCGGCGAAACGCCTACATTCCAGGGATGGCTAGAGTTTCCACGGGGCATACTGACAAAACCTTGTCAGTAACTGACAAACTTTGTCAGTTCTGGCCCGGGTTACTCCAGTCCCAGTTTCTTAATACGGTAGCGCAGCTGGCGGAAGCTCATGCCCAGGAGTTTAGCGGCGGCGGTCTTGTTGTAGCGGGTCTGCTCCAGCGCCTTGCGGATCGCTTCCTTCTCCACGTCCCCCAGGTGCTTGCCCAGGGGTTGGGCGGCGCCACCTGCAACTTCGCTTTCGGCGGCCGGCTCTGCCGCCGGTGCATGCAGCTGGATGTCGGAGGCATTGATGATTGCGCCCTCCGCCAGGGTCATGGCCCGCTCCAGGATGTTCTCGAGCTCGCGCACGTTGCCGGGGAAGGGATAGCCGGCCAACAGTTCCAAAGCGTCCGGCGCGAGCCTCACGGGCTTGCGGCCGAGGTCTGACGCGAGGCGCACCAGGATGTGCGCCGCCAGCAGCGGCATGTCCTCGGCGCGCTCGCGCAGCGGCGGGACGCGCAGCTCGATCACATTGATGCGGTAGAAAAGATCCTCGCGGAAGCGGCCTGCTCGCACCAGCTCGCCGAGGTTGCGGTGGGTGGCGGAAAGGATGCGCACGTCGATCGGCGTCTCGCGCGGGGCACCCACGGCGCGGATCGCCTTCTCCTGGATCACGCGCAGGAGCTTCACCTGCATCGGCAGCGGCAGCTCCGCCACCTCATCCAGGAACAGGGTACCGCCCTGGGCCGCCTGGAACAGCCCGTCCTTGTCGGCGATGGCGCCGGTGAAGCTGCCCTTCTTGTGGCCGAAGAACTCGCTCTCCATGAGTTCGCTGGGGATGGCGCCGCAGTTCACGGCGACGAAGGGAGCG
>DATAHN010000124.1:0-6415 GCA_036263155.1 Gammaproteobacteria bacterium
TTCAGTACGTGAGGACTCCGAGCTGCCCCGCAACGAAGCCATGCCAAGCGCAGTAGCTTCTATTGAGGGCCTAGGAAATCTCGCGCCATTCCAAGCCGTACTCCTGGTCTGCTATCCCTACCCACTCCTCATCGCAATCCATCGCCTCGGCAAGCGCCATCCTGGCCAGTTCAGGCTTGTTGTTCTTCTCGGACAGGTGCGCCGCCACCAGATGCTGCAGCCATTGCTTGTCGAGGGCGCGCAAGAGGTCCGCCGCCTGGGCGTTGCTGAGATGCCCCAAGGGGCCCCCTACCCGCTGCTTCAGGGATGGCGGATAGGGCCCGTCTTCCAGCATGTCCCGGTCGTGGTTGCACTCCAGCAGCAAGGCTGCGCAACCGCTGAACATGCGCTTGATGTGGGGCGTCACGCTACCTACATCCGTGAGCAGGCCGAAGCGGTGGGCGCCGCCGTCGAACAGGAACTGCACCGGCTCGCGTGCGTCGTGAGGTACCGTCACCGGCGTGACTTCGATCTCGCCGATGACGAGCTTGGCGTGGCTGTCGAAGGGCTCGGCCGCGGCGAAGCCGAGCTTGAGGCAGGCCTGGCGGGTGCCGGCGGTGCAGCGTACCGGGATGCCGTGGCGCGCGGCGAAGCGCATCACGCCGGAGGCGTGGTCGCTGTGCTCGTGGGTCACCAGGATCGCCGCCAGGGATGCGGGCTCGACGCCGCAGCGGGCCAGGCGCAACTCGGTCTCGGCGATGGAGAAGCCGCAGTCCACCATGAGGATGGTGTCTCCGGCCTGGATGAGGGTGGCGTTACCACGGCTGCCGCTGCCCAGTGAGGCGAAGCGCACGCCTTATTTCTTTCCCGGGGTGTAGAGGGGTACCGGGAACGGCGTGACGTTGGTGCCACCTTCCACCGCCGTGATCTTGGCGGTGCCCTCGCGGGCCACCTCATCGATACGCACCACCGAGTGCATGGGGATGTAGCTCTTCTTCACGCCCTCGAACTCGGTCTTGAGGCGCTCCTCACCCGGATCCACCACCACCCCGCCGCGCTCGCCGAACACCAACTGCTCGATCTCGATGAAGCCCCAGAAGCCTTCCTGGCTCACTTTACGGGCATAGACCTCATAGAGCTTGCCCTGGCTCATGAAGATGACTTTGTAGATGTGGCGTGGGGGCATGGCGTGGACACCGTGGATTCTGCCGCGAATTTTACCCAAGAGCCCGGGAAGCCGCCATGAGAAGGCTGCCCAAACCCGGCAAGTCCTGTAAAATACGCGCCTCTTGGAGAGGTACCGAAGCGGTCACAACGGCACCGACTCGAAATCGGTTGGGGGCTAAACGCCCCACGTGGGTTCGAATCCCACCCTCTCCGCCAATCCAAACGCAAAGACCCCCTTCCTCAAGGGGGTTTTTCCATTTCAACGCCGGCGACTGAAGAAATCCCTCAGCAGACTCCCGCACTCATCCGCCAGCACGCCGCCCGTGACTTCGAGGCGGTGGTTGAGCGCGTCGCTGCGCGCGAGGTCGAACACCGAGCCGGCGGCGCCGGTCTTGGGATCGGCGGCACCGTACACGAGGCGCGCCACCCGCGCGTGGACCATGGCGCCGGCGCACATGGCGCAGGGCTCCAGCGTCACGTAGAGGGTGGTGCCGGTGAGCCGGTAGTTCCCCGCCATGCGGGCGGCGTTGCGCAACGCCATCACCTCCGCATGGGCGGTGGGGTCATGGGCGCCGATGGGCTGGTTCCAGCCGGAGCCGAGCAGTACCCCCTCTTTCACCACCAACGCGCCCACCGGCACCTCGCCCGCGGCTTCCGCCTGGTAGGCGAGCAGCAATGCCTCGCGCATCCACTTGTCGTCTTCGGTGCTCATCCACGCGATCCCGGTCTGCACTGGAGACATCTTAGAGCATGGGAAGATTGAGCTGGCTCGACCTGCCAGCCGCATGTTCCCGCCTGCGTTATAATGTGTCGCACGCAGGTCACAATACAACAACTGCCTGCCACTGATCGCCCGGATCGATCGATTGTGGCGTGTGTCCAGGTGACATCCATGCAGTTGCTTGAACGTGAGCCCTATTTCGACATGCTGACCTCCTCGCTCAGCGGCTGCGCGGCGGGCATAGGACATGTCGTGCTGGTCTCCGGCGAGGCAGGAATCGGCAAGACCTCGCTGCTGCGCGAGTTCGCGGCACGCCATGCCAAGTCGTCGCGGATTCTGTGGGGCGGCTGCGAGGCGCTGTTCACTCCACACCCACTGGCGCCGCTCCACGACATCGCCCGCCAGGTGGGCCCGGACTTCGTCACCGCCATCAGCGCCGCGGCGAACCGTCACGTAGTCTTCAACCTCACGCTGGACCGGTTCGCGCAACTGCCCCCGGGCACGGTGGTGGTGGTCGAGGACGCCCACTGGGCCGACGAAGCCACGCTTGACCTCATCAAGTTCCTGGGCCGCCGCCTGCAGCGCCTGGCCATGCTGCTGGTCATCAGCTACCGTGACGATGAGGTCAACGACAAGCATCCGTTGCGCTCGGTGCTCGGGGATCTGCCGCACAAGTCCGTGACCCGCATCCGCCTGCCTCCCCTCAGCGAGGGTGCGGTCGGTTCCCTGGCCGAAGCCGCCGGTCGTTCCTCCGCGGGATTGCATGAGCTCACCGGCGGCAACGCGTTCTTCGTAACTGAGGTGCTGGCCACCTCGAGCAGCGACATCCCCGCCACCGTGCGCGACGCCGCGATGGCGCGTATCGCGCGGCTGCCGGAGGCGGCCCGGCGCATCTCCCACTTGGTCGCGATCGTCCCCGGCAAGGCCGAACGCTGGCTCATGGATGGCACCGTCAAGCCCGGACGGGATGCGTTGCAGGAGTGCCTGGCGGTGGGCATGGTGGTGCAGCCGGATTACTCCTTGAGCTTCCGTCACGAGCTGGCGCGCCGCGCCGTAGAGGACAACATCGCTCCAGCGGAGCGCCAGGAACTGCACGCGTCGGTGCTGGCTGCCCTGCTGGCCCACGGCGCGGAGAAGGTCGCGGTCGGGCGCCTGGTACACCATGCGGACCAGGCTGGTGACGACGCGGCGGTACTGCGTTTCGCTCCCTCGGCCGCCGAGGATGCCGCAACGGTGGGCGCGCATCGCGATGCCGCCGCTTACCTCAAGGTGGCGCTGCGCCATGGCGGGTCGCTCACGGGCGAACAGCGCGCGCAGCTGCTCGACCGCTACTCCTACGAGTGCTATCTCACAGACCAGATCTCCGAGGCGATAGAGGCCCGTAAGGCTGCCCTGGAGCTCTGGCGCAAGCTCGGCGACAGGCTCAAGCAAGGCGACGACCTGCGCTGGCTCTCCCGTATCACCTGGTATGCGGGCCAGAAGCAGGTGGCGGAAGAGCATGCACGGCAGGCCGTGGCGCTGCTGGAGGCGCTGCCGCCCGGCCGCGAGCTGGCTATGGCCTACAGCAACTTCGCGCAGCTCTACATGCTGTCATCGGAGATGCAGAAATCCCTGGAATGGGGGCGCAAAGCGCTGCTCCTTGCCACCGGGCTCGGCGAGACCGAGATACAGATCCATGCCCTCGGCAACGTCGGTGCGGTGAAGTTGCTGGCTGATGGCACTTCCGGGCACGAGGAGCTGGAACGCTCCATGCTGATGGCGAAGGCGGAAGGCTTCGAGGAACACGCCTCGCGTGCCTATACCAACCTCGGTACCGCTTACCTGCGCACCCGCAACATGCCCGCGGCCATGCAGTACCTGAACGCCGGCATCGCCTATTGCGAGGAACGGGACCTGGATTCCTGGACGCGCTACATGAAGGCGCAGCGTTCCGGCGCCCTGCTTGGGCTCGGCCGGTGGGACGAGGCCGCCGATGACGCGGGGTCGGTGCTGCGGCACGCAAACGCGGCGGCCATCATCCGCATACCCGCCCTGGTGACCCTCGGGCGGCTGCGGGCGCGCCGCGGCGATCCCGACATGGAGACCCCACTCGATGAAGCCTACCGGTTGGCGGTGCCCACCGGCGAGCTGCAGCGCCTCGGACCGGTGATGGCAGCACGCGCCGAGGCCGCCTGGATGCACGGCGTCACCACCGAGAAACTGCTGGGGGACCTCGCGCACACCTACGAGATGAGCCTCAGCCTGGCCGATCCCTGGGCCCAGGGTGAACTCGGATTCTGGCTGTGGCGCAACGGCCGGCTGGAGCGAGATCCCCCTGCGAGCGCAGGCGCGCCTTACCTCAAGCAAATGCGCGGCGATTGGCGCGGCGCCGCCGGAGCTTGGCAGGCGCTGGGCTGGCCCTACGAGCAGGCCATGGCGCTCGCGGACAGCGATGAGGAGGCCTCCCTGCGGGAGGCGCTCGCCATCTTCGAGCGCCTGGGGGCGAACCCCATGGCGGCACAGGTGAAGCGCAAGCTGCGCGCCATCGGAGTGCGGAGCATTCCGCGCGGTGCCCAAGAGCGCACTCGCCACAACCCTGCCGGCATGACCAACCAGGAGCTCAAGGTCCTGATGTTGGTCATGGAGGGTCTGCGCAACGCCGAGATCGCGCGGCGCCTGTTCCTGTCCGAGAAGACCGTGGGACACCATGTCTCCGCGGTATTGTCCAAGCTTGGGGTCAAATCACGCGGAGAGGCAGCCGCGGCGGCCGTGAAGCTGGGGGTGGGCGGAGGTCCGCTGGAGCCGGAGGAATAAACCGCTCGCACGGCATGTTCTCCTTTGAGAGACGGGGAACAGGGGTGGCCTGCATGCGATTGCTAAACGCGAACCCTACCGGGAGCACCCGGCTTCGCGCCTGGGAAAGGTCGGGAGAGGCGAAGGATGGGCTGAATCGGCTTCCGGCGAGCCCGCCATCGGCGACTCCGCCGGAGGACAATAAATAGGGAAGAATCCCGATGTCCCCCTTGCCCCCCCTCTCTATGCTGCCCAGCGTCGGAATACCCGATGGCGCTCTGCAGGAGCCGGTCCATGCCTCGCTACGTGGTGGAGCGCGATTTCGCCTCCGGAGTCCCCATCCCCAACGGCAGCGAGGAAGGCTCCTCGCTCTGCCGCCTGGTAGTGGAGAACAACGCCAGCGACAACGTGACCTGGGTGCACTCCTACGTGAGCCGCGACAAGAAGAAGAGCTTCGACATCTACGATGCTCCCACCCCCGAAGCGATCCGCCGCGTCGCAATCAAGAACAGCCTGCCTGTGAACCATATCACCGAGGTGATGGTGTTGGACCCGTATTTTTACCGTTGACCGCGATACCGGGGTCGGCGCGCCATGGCGGGATCACACTCCTCTCCGCCATGGCGTCTTTTTATGGTGGCTTTCTGGGCCGCCACATCCCGGCCCGGCGGCACAAAAAATGGGTATTTCTCCCGATGTCGGGCCGGCAGGCCGGCCCTAAGCTGCCAGCGTCGGTATCCAATGCCAGGACAGGAGAGATACGCATGCACCTCAAGCTGTCAGATGCCGGTCTCGACACCGCAATCCAGGCTTCCCCCGACGATGAGCAGACCGAGATTTGCTGCCGCGTGGTGGAAGGCGGACATGCCGGGGAACTGCTCTGGCTATATCCGTATGCCAAGGCAGGGAACGGGGCGGTATGCAGTTTTTTCGCCCGGCTGATTGATTGAAAACCCGACTACAACGAGTGGAGTAATCCCATGGGAATCATCGTCTTCTTATACGGCCTCCTCTGCTACTCGATCGGTGTCGCGGCGCTGCTGTACGCCATCCTGTTCACCGGCAACCTCTGGGTCCCCAAGAGCGTGGACTCGCCCCCCGAGACGGGCATGCCGGCGGCACTGGTGATAGACCTCGGCCTGCTCGCGCTGTTCGCATTCCAGCACAGCGTGATGGCCCGCCCCGGCTTCAAGAAAGTCTGGACCCGGCTCGTGCCTACCGCGATGGAGCGCAGCACCTACGTGCTCGCCTCGGGTCTGGTGCTCGGCCTCTTGTGCTGGCAGTGGCAGCCGATCCCCGGCACCGTGTGGAACGTGGCGAATCCCATCGGTCGGCTGCTGCTGCAGGCGGGGTTCTGGCTGGGCTGGGTGATCCTGCTGAGCTCGACGTTCATGATCAACCACTTCGACCTGTTCGGCCTGCGCCAGGTGTACCTGCGGCTCAAGAGCGCGCCCTATACCCCCGTGCCGTTCGTGGAGGTGGCGTTCTACCGCTTCATCCGCCATCCCATCATGCTCGGACTCCTGATTGGCTTCTGGTCCACTCCCGACATGAGCCTGGGACACTTGGTTCTCGCCGGCGCCAGCACCGGATATATCCTGCTTGGCATCTTCCTGGAAGAGCGGGACCTCAAGCGCGAGCACGGAGCGACCTACGAGCAGTACCGGCGCAACACCTCGATGCTGCTGCCGCTGCCGCGCAAGTCATCCTGACGGGCACGAGCACCTGAGCCATGGCGGAACGATCCGCCATGGCTCATTTTTTTCGGGAATAACC
>DATAHN010000125.1:0-3279 GCA_036263155.1 Gammaproteobacteria bacterium
CATCAAGGTTAAATTATTTAATTCTTCTGAACTACTTGCTACTACAGTCGAAGCCAATTGATCTAACTCAATAGATGATTTCGTTTTGTAATGATCCCAAATAATGGGGGTCACAACACCCGCAAACGCTGCTAACAACCCCAGTATTGTGGCGGAACTCCAGTTTTCCAGCTTCATCGCGTTACTCCCTTCACGATTCCCTAAAACACACCCCTAAACGTTGCGCGCGTCGTCAGAACGAGGCGTGCGAGGCGAGCAGAGGGAGCATACTCTTGGCGTATGTGACCGACTGCGAGCCGCAGCAGAACGAAGTTATGGCGACGCCCGCGGCGTTTAGCTAGCGGATGTCACAGAAACAGAATGCATAGACCCCATGCGGATCACTAAACACATCCAACCCCTTCGCCACGTCCACGAGCTTCCCATACCACGGCCCCATGCCGGCGCTGGGCGCCTTCAGCATGCCCTCCTCTCCCGAGTTCTCCGCCAGGCTCATGAGCAGGCGGTCGCTGAAGCTGAGCGGCTTCTCGATGTAGGTGATGGAGTAGTTGTCCCCCAGGCCCGCGAGCTTGGCGGCGGCGGCTTCCGCGTCTTCGATGCCGCCGAACTTGTCCACGAGGCCGAGCTTCTTGGCCTGGGTGCCGGACCAGACCCGGCCCTGGGCGATGGCGTCCACGTCCTGCACCTTCATGTGGCGGTGGTCCGCGACCTTGGTGATGAACTCCTGGTAGCCGTGGTCGATGGTCTGCTGGAACAGGTCCTTCATCTGCGGGCTCATGGGGCGGGTGATGTCGCCCGCGTCGCTCAAGGGCGTGGTGCCGAGCCCGTCGGTGTGCACGCCGACCTTGGCGAGGGTGTTCTGGAAGGTCGGCAACATGCCGAAGATGCCGATGGAGCCCGTGACCGTCGACGGGCTCGCGAAGATCTGGTCCCCGGCCATGGAGATCCAGTAGCCGCCGGAGGCGGCGAGGCTGCCCATGGAGACCACCACGGGCTTGCCTGCTTCCTTGGTGAGCTCCACTTCCCGGAGGATCAGGTCCGAGGCGAAGGAGCTGCCGCCGGGGCTGTCCACCCGCAGCACCAGGGCGCGAACCGAATCGTCATACCGCGCGCGGCGGATGAGCTCGGAGGTGGAGTCCCCGCCGACGGTGCCGGGGGGCTGGTCGCCGTCCATGATGTCGCCGGCGGCCACCACCACCGCCACTTCCCCGCCCCGCCCGTGGGGCTCGAGGTCGGCGGCGAGGTAGTCGCGGAAGTCGATCTGCCGGAACGTGTGGCTGGAGGTGCCGGTGACCTTGGCCACCGCCGCCTGCATCTCGTCGGGCGTGGCGATGCGGTCCACGAGCTTGGACTTGAGTGCCAGCTCGGCGCCGTCGCCGCCCACCGCCGCGAGGCGGGTGTTGAGGTCGCCGATGTAGTCCTTGATGGCCTCGCCCGGCAGCCTGCGGGCGGCGGTGACGTCCCTCTGGTAGTCGCCCCACAGGTCGTCCAGCACCTGGCCGTAGTCCTCGCGCGCTTCCGGCGACATGTCGTTGCGCAGGAAGGGCTCCACGGCGGACTTGTACTTGCCGACGCGGAACACGTTCCACTCCACGCCGAGCTTGTCGAGGGCATCCTTGAAGTAGGGCTGGTAGACGCCGTAGCCCTGGAGGAACACGTAGCCCTGTGGGTGGATGAACACGGTGTCGGCCTGGGCGGCGAGGTAGTACTGGCTCTGGTCGTAGCCCGAGCCCAGCGCGAACACGGGCTTGCCGCTCTTCTTGAAGTCGCGGATGGCGCGGCCGATGTCCTGCAGCTTGGTGAGGCCGGCGCCCTGCATCTGGTCCGTGGCCAGCACCAGGGCCTTGATGCGCTTGTCGTCCGCCGCGCGCTCGATGGCCTCGATGATGTCTGCGAGGCGCGTCTCGGGCTCGTGCTTCTGGCCCAGCATGCGGTCGATGGCGCGCTGGCCCGGCTGGCCGGAGAGCTGCTCCACCACCCGGCCCTGGATGTCCACCACCAACGCGGCGGAGCTGGGCACGATCACGCGGTGCTCGCTCAGGCTGCCGATGAGGAACAGCAGCACCAGGATGGTGATGATGAGGTTGACGATGGAGCGGCAGAGGAAGTCCCAGACCTTCCACATGCCGCCAAAGATATGCACGAAAAAGTTTTTTTGGGCCACGATAAATCCCTATCCTTGAGTGCTCAACAACCCACCTCAAAGCTGCTCGCGACGCTCTGAGGCTCTCCCCTTACAAGGCATGCTTGGACGTCATGAGGGCAGGAGATGCCCTATATATGATGCTATATATTATGCCCAAGCACGGGGGCAGGACATGAAAGCAGGACGAGACATTCTGGGCGAACGCGGCGCCGCGGCGCTGGCGGTGTGCCTCAGCTGCGCCGCGCTGTTCCTGCTGATCTGGCTGTGGTGGGATGCCACCGGCGGCGACGGGCCGTTCTACTGGTCCTGGCGCACGCCCGTGATCGCGACCGCCCTCTTCACCGCCCTCGCCTACCTGATGCCGGAGAAGGTGGTGAAGTCCCTGGGCAGGCTGCTCGGAGCCGGCTGAGTCAGCCCCGCGCGAGCACGTCCGCGGTGGCCGCGCCCACTATCCCGACGATCTTAGGCAGCCACTCCTTGTGCTCCGGCTTCATGAGGCAGGAACGCAGCGCGGCGGTGGTGTCCGCGTCCGCCTTGAGCTTGGGCCACCAGGCACCCGCGAGGGCCTCCGGAAGTTTCAGCAGCGCGAGGTGAAGCTGCCGCCCGGCGGCGGCGTCGAACACGGCTTGCGCCCGCTCTCCCGCCTGCTTGCGGCCCGAGCCCGCCAGGGTCCAGACCACGATGTCGAGTTCCGGCGCGGGGCCGGGCAGATAACGCCCGTCCCTCGACAAGGCCGCGTGCAGCGACAGGGCCGCCTCGCGCCCGGCGGCGAGGCCCTGCGCGAACTCGCCGCCCCGGGTCATGGGCAGGAGGCGCTGGGTGGCCCAGAGCGCCACCGCGGCGGCGCCGGCCCGGGAACACTCCAGGCTGATCTCGCCCAAGTGCAGATCGGCGGAGGTGAAATAGGTGTAGGGCGAGTCGTGCTTGTAGAAGCGTCCCACTGAAGGATCACGAAACAGCACGCAGCCGCAGCCGTAGGGCTGCAGGCCATGCTTGTGGGGGTCCACCACGATGGAGTCGGCTTCGGATGCGGCGTCGTAGGCGGCGCGGGCATTGGGACCCAGGTTATCCACCAGGGTGAAGTAGCCGCCGTAGGCGGCGTCTACGTGCACGCGGAAGCCGTACTTCTCCCG
>DATAHN010000126.1:0-3408 GCA_036263155.1 Gammaproteobacteria bacterium
TCCAGAGATGCAAACCTTCCTTAGATGCCGCAAATAGCATCGGTGGATGAGCACGGCCCGGCGTGCCGGTCCCTATGTTCACATAGCCTCTTGCCGAATCGGTCTTGGGGATGTTCCTGGAGCGATAGTGATCTGCCAGCGTCACCCATCCGGTCAACGCGGAATTCAAGGCAGTACAGAAAATCCACCAGATGAATAACCCTAAGAGCAGCGTCCCTAAGCTTATCCCGAGAGGCACGAGCCACTGGTGATAGGCGTAGTCCCCGAACGATCCGTCGTGCATATGAGACAGGTTTTAGGGCTCAAGAACCGTGAAACAGTTCACGTCCTATGAGCATTCTACGAATTTCGTTGGTCCCCGCCCCGATGTCATACAGCTTCGCATCCCGCAGCAGCCGCCCGGTGGGGTACTCGTTGATGTAGCCGTTGCCGCCCAGGCTCTGGATCGCTTCCAGCGCCACCTTCACCGCGTTCTCGGAGCTGAACAGCAGCGAGGCGGCCGCCTCGGTGCGGGAGGGCTCGCCCTTGTCGAAGCGCTCGCACACCCGGTAGGTGAAGGCGCGGGCCGTCTGCAGCGACACGAACATGTCGGCGATCTTCGCCTGCATGATCTCGAACTCGCCGATGGGCCGGCCGAACTGCTTGCGCTCGCGCACGTAGGGCAGCACCACGTCCAGCGCCGCCTGCATGATGCCGATGGGCCCGCCCGAGAGCACCAGGCGCTCCGAGTCCAGGCCGCGCATCAATATATAGACCGCCTCGTTGGCCTTGCCGAGCAGGTTCGCCTCGGGGATGGCGCAGTCCTGGAACACGAGCTCGGAGGTATGGGAGCCGCGCATGCCCAGCTTGTCCAGCTTCTGCGCGCTGCTGAAGCCCTTGAAACCCTTCTCCACGATGAACGCGCTCATGCACTTGGAGCCCGCGTCCTTGCCGGCGGTGCGCATGTACACCAGGGCCACGTCCGCGTCCGGCCCGTTGGTGATCCACATCTTGCTGCCGTTGGCGACCCACTGGCCGCCCTTCTTCTCGGCGCGGCAGCTCATGGAGCCCACCACGTCGGAGCCGGCGCCCGGTTCGGACATGGCCAGCGCGCCGACCCACTCGCCGGAGCAGAGCTTGGGCAGGTACTTCTTCCTCTGCTCCTCGGTGGCGTTGAGGTAGAGGTTGTTCACGCACAGGTTGGAATGGGCGGCGTAGGAGAGGCCCACCGAGGCGGAGGCGCGGGAGATCTCCTCCATGGCCACCACGTGGGCGAGGTAGCTAAGCCCTGAGCCGCCGTACTCCGAGGGCACGGTCACGCCCAGCAGCCCCAGCTCCCCGAGCTTGCGCCACAGGTCCGCGGGGAACTCGCCCTTCTCGTCCATCTCGGCGGCGCGCGGGGCGATCTCGGCCTCGGCGAAGCGCCGCACCGTGTCCCGCAGGAGGTCGAGTTCCTCGTTGATGCGGACGCCGATGTCGTTGGTCACGATCCTATCCATGGGCATCTCTATATATAGATAGATAGTGTACCGCCGGTCACGGATACGTGACCGATGCCACCCAGCCTCCCGTCACCCCCGCGGAAGCGGGGGCCCGGTCCAGGTCGGCTTCCCGCCATGCCTCACCGGGCATGGCGGGAACCGGTTCCTAGAGCTTGGCGCTGCGGCGGCCGGAGAAGTGCCGCTCGTAGGGCTGGTTCACGGTGGGCAGCTTCACCTGGCCCATGGCCGCGATGCGCTCCTCCGCCATGCGGTCGGCGGCCACGTAGGTGGGGATGCCGTCCTTGTCCGCCAGCTTGAAGATGTTGCCCATGATGTCGTAGATGCCGGTGACCATGCGGTTGGCCCGCTCCCGGTCGTAGCCCTGCAGCTCGATGGACACGTTCATCAGGCCGCCGGCGTTGATCGCGTAGTCCGGCGCGTACAGGATGCCCTTCTTGTGGATGATGTCGCCGCACTCGTTGGTGGCGAGCTGGTTGTTGGCCGCGCCGGCGATGATCTCGAACTTGAACTGCGGGATGGTCTTCTCGTTCACCGTGGCGCCGAGCGCGCAGGGCACGTAGACCTTGGCGTCCACCTTGTAGATGTCGTCCATGGACACCGCCTCGGCGCCGAGCTTCACGCACTCCTCGATGCGGTCCTTGTGCATGTCGGTCACGAACACCTTGGCGCCCGCGTCGCGCAGGTGCTTCACCACGTGGAAGCCCACGTGGCCCAAGCCCTGCACCGCGTAGCTCGCCTTGGCGAGGTCGGTGTGGCCGTACTTCTTCATCAGGCAGGCCTTGATGCCCTGGATCGTGCCGAAGGCGGTGAAGGGCGAGGGGTCGCCGCTGCCGCCGTGCACCGGGTGCACGCCCGCCACGTAGTCCGTCTCCATGAAGATGTAGTCCATGTCCGCGATGGCCGTGTTCACGTCCTCGGCGGTGATGTAGCGGCCGCCCAGCGACTGCACGAAGCGGCCGAAGGCGCGGAACAGCGCCTCGGACTTCTGGGAGGGGTCGCCGATGATCACGGCCTTGCCGCCGCCCAGGTTCAGGCCCGAGACCGCGGCCTTGTAGGTCATGCCGCGGGAGAGGCGCAGCACGTCGGTGATCGCCTCGTCCTCGCTCTTGTAGGGCCACATGCGGCAGCCGCCCAGGGCGGGTCCGAGCACGGTGTTGTGCACGGCCACGATGGCCTTGAGGCCGGACTCCTTGTGCTGGAAGAACACGACCTCTTCATGCCCCATCTTCTCGAGGGTGGCGAAAATCTCCATGGACTCCTCCTGAACGGATTGCTGCGGACGAAGCCAGGACCGTTATATAGACCGTCTCACGCGGCCTGAAAATCCTGGGTTCCATAAAAAACTGCCCCCGGGGGTCCGAGGGCGGCGGGATTATACGCGTATAGGGGTGCCTCTGGCACGGCTTCCCGGGGCGGTCTGGACCGGGTCTAGCAGGGGGGCTAGACCTTATAATGTGCAGGTATCGAAGGCTTTATGTCTTAGTTGCTCCACAAACCGATGAATTTTGTTTCCTGGCTAGGCGCAGACGGCCGAGCAACTGGGCTCGCCACATGTGGCGAGCGGGCGGACAGGAGTCCGCACTGGGCCGATTGCGGAGCAGGACGCGCAGCGAGCGCTCCTCATCCGCCAGGGAACAAAAGGCGCGGTTTTCAACCTTCGCGAGGGACGAGTGAATACGAGTTCTAAAAAGATCCAGGCTGACCTCGCGAAGGTTGAGACACCGTTACGGTTCGTGACCGCCGCGAGCCTGTTCGACGGCCACGACGCCGCCATCAACATCATGCGCCGGCTGATCCAGAGCCAGGGGGCGGAGGTGATCCACCTCGGCCACAACCGCGCGGTGGAGGACGTGGTGCGGGCGGCCCTGCAGGAGGACGCGGACGCCATCGCCGTCAGCTCCTACCAGGGCGGCCACATGGAGTACTT
>DATAHN010000127.1:0-38805 GCA_036263155.1 Gammaproteobacteria bacterium
ACGGCCCCGCCGCATGGATCAGGAAGCGACGATGTAAGAGAGCAGCTTCAGGGGACGGTGGCGGGATTGCGCAGCCGGGCCTCATGGCCCTTGGCCATCAGCGTCCAGGTCTGCTGGTCCGTCGAATACTCTTCCCGGTAGTCCAGGTTGTCGTTGTCGCTGTAGATGTTGACGGTACGGAAGTACACCACCTGGCCGAACTTGTGGGTCTGGCCTGGGAAGGTCCAGACGCCGCCGTTCACCACCAGCGAGCCGTTGGAAGCGTAGCCGCCGGCGGCGGGGATGTTGGAGATGTTGAAGCTGTCGCCGCCCTTGTAGGTGAACACCAGCAGCACCGCGGACTGGCCGTTGACGCTCTGGTTGCAGATGAAGAAGTTGCCGGCCTTCCAGCACTGGTTCACCAGGGTGGAGGAGACCGTGCCGGCGCTGCTGTAGGGCGTGTCGAACTTCTCGGACTCGGTCTTCCAGGTGCCGGCGAACACGTTGAGCCGGTCCAGCGGCGAGGTGGCATCGGCGGCCAGCGCGGGCAGGCTCGAGGCCGCGAGCACCGCGGCGAACAGCAGGGACTTCATGCGGATCACCCCAGGGATATGGACGTGCACAGGGTAGCGTTTTTCACCGCCACATGCGGTTTGACAGAAGCTAATGCTTGAGGCGCGTCTCGTGGCCCTCGGCCATCAGGGCCCACTGCTTGCCGTCGGCGGAGTATTCCTGGCGGAACAGGATGCTGTCGGCCGATTCCCAGGTGTTGACGACGCGAAAGTGCGTGATCTTGCCCGCCTCTTCTGTGTCCCAGGGGAAGGTCCACACCGGGCCCTGCAGGACCAACGCGCCGGGATGCACCACCGGGACGCCGGCGGCAGCGATGGGATAGCTCGCGTAGCCGCCGCTCCTGGCGTCGTAGAGGAACACCAGCAGGGCCTTGGACTCGCCGCCCACGAACTGGTCGCAGACGAAGAAGCCGGCACTGCGCCAGCAGTCATTGCGCAGCTCGAACAGATCCTCGCCCCTGTCGCTGTAGGCGGTCTTGAAGCGATGGATCTCGGCCTTCCAGCGGCCGGCGTAGCCGGCGAGGGCATCCAGCCCCTGGGGCGCGGCGGCCAGGACGGCGGGGGTGAACAGCAGCAGGAACAGGAAGCGGCGCATGCGGAGGACTCCGGCGAAAGTGGCATCCAAAGCATAGCCCCGGAACGCGTGAATCCTTATAGTCGGCTCATGCGTATCTTGCCTGCCCTGCTCGCTCTCGCCGCCCTGGCCTGGATGCCGCACGCCTACGCGCTGGATACCGGCGACAAGGCGCCCCCGCTCAAGGGGGTGACGCTGGATGGCAAGCCCTTCGACCTCGCGGCGCTCAAGGGCAAGGTCGTGGTGGTGAACCTGTGGGCCACCTGGTGCGGGCCCTGCCGCGACGAGATGCCGCTCCTGGAAGCGTTCGCGAAGAAGTACGCGGCGCGCGGCGTGGTGCTGGTGGGGCTGGATGAGGACGAGGGGGAGGATCTTGCCGAGGTGAAGCAGGCCATGGCGCCGTTCTCCTATCCCGCACTCATGGCAGAGAGCGCCGAGGACGACGGCTTCCGCGCGCCGCGGGTATTGCCGGTGACCTACGTGATCGACGCGAGCGGCATCGTGCGCGCGAAACTCTGGCCCGGCGGCACGCCGGTGACGGAAGAGAGCCTGGAGAAAGCGTTGGCGCCGCTGCTGGCGCCGCCGGCGTGAATCAACGGCAGCAGGCGGACTTGCCGCCCGTGTCGCGGTCGAGGCTCTGCTTCGGCGGACAGGGCACCGAGCCGTAGGAGCAGTACACGCAGCAGTCACCGGCTTTGGGCTTGTGCAGCGCGCGGCAGGCGGAGCACTCGTAGAGGTACTGGCAGGCGTCGGTGGGCATGGTGCCCATCTCCGCATACCCGCAGGCGGGGCAGATGAGGGTCGAGACGAGGATCAGGCGCGGCATGGGGAATATCCTATGCCAAGACGCGCAAGCGCATCGGGTTTAACATCAGGATGAGACATTTGCCGGGACGGCGGATGAGACAACCACGGCGGCGGGCCCAGGGAAGGCGGCGCCGGCCATAACGACAACCGAGCATGTCCGAGACGGGGAACTCCGCGGAACGCCACCTCAAGGCGCTGAACGAGATCGCCCGCATCGCGAGCGGCGACCTCGAACTGCGCCCGATGCTGGCCCGCGTGACCGAAGCCCTGTACCGGCACTTCGGCTGGGATTTCATCGCCTTCGCCAGTGTCGACAAGGAGCGCCAGCGCTTCGTGTGCGAGGCGGTGCGCTCGGAAGTCCCCACCAGCATCACCCCCGGCTTCACCCGCCCGCTCGGTCTCGGGGTGGTGGGCGAGGTCGCGGCGAGCGGCAAGCCCGCGCTCTACGACGACGTGACGCAGGTCCCCCATTACATGGAAACCACGCCCGGCGTGCGCGCCCAGCTGTGCGTGCCGGTGCGCCACCGCGGTGAGGTGATCGCAGTGTTGAACGTGGAGAGCACGCGGCAGGGCGCGTTCTGCGACCAACTGCCGATCCTGGAGACCGTGGCGGAGCAGGTGGCGGGCCCGATAGACGCCGCGCGCGTGTACGAGACGCTGATGGAACACGCGGTGCTGAACGAGGTGATGAGCGAGGTCTCGCGCATCGCGCTCGAGCCGCTCAGTCCGCCGGAGCTTCTGCAGCAGATCGCCGACTACATCAACGCGCACTTCCCGCTGTGCATGCCCAGCATCATGCTGCTGGACGACGCGGGCCGGAACTTCGTGGTGGAGGTGTTCGCCCAGAACGCCCCGCGGGTGGCGCCGGCCGGCGAGTGGAGCGTGGACACCGGCATCTCGGGGCGTTGCGTACGCACCGGCGAGGCCATCTACATCGAGGACGTGGCGGCGGAGCCCGCCTACGTGTCGCGCCTGCCGGGCATGCGCGCCGAGTTCGTGGTGCCGATCCGCTACCGCGGCCGGGTGCTGGGGGTGCTGAACCTGGAGAGCGCGAACCCGCAGGGCTTCACTCCGCACGCGCGGCAGGTGTTCACCAGCATCGCCGAACAGATCGCCGGCGCCATCGAGGGTGCGCGCCTCAACGCCGCGTTGCGCGAGCACACGCGGGTGATGGAGACGCTGAACCGGCTGTCGCGGCTCGCGACCCAGGGCGACGACCTGCACGCGCTGTTGCGCAAGGTCACCGACTACCTGGCGGTGGAGCTCGGCGTCGCAGTCGCCAGCATCCTGGTGCTGGACGACAGCGGCGCGCGATTCATCATCGAGACCATGTCCGGCGAGATGCAGCTCGGCATCCCCGGCGGGGACGAGTGGCGCACCAGCGTCGGCGTGTGCGGCCGTTGCGCGCGCACCGGCGAACCGCAGCTGGTGTATGCCGACGCCGGCGATCCGGACTACGTGGTGGGCCACCCGGACGTACGCTCGGAATACGTGGTGCCGATCCGCTACCACGAGCGCACCCTGGGCGTGCTGAACCTGGAGAGCACCGCCCGCGACAGCTTCACGCCACAGGTGCAGAGCCTGTGCCGCGCGGTGGCGGACCAGGTGGCGGGCGCGATCCATGTGGCGCTGGTGAACCGCGAGCTCGCCGACGCAAACGACAAGCTCAAGCGCGCCAACCTGGAGCTGCACCGCATCTCCTCCTACGACGCGCTCACCGGCGTACCGAACCGGCGCCGCCTGGACGAGGTGCTGGCGCACGAGTGGCGCTGGGCCACCCGCACCGGCCGGCCGCTGACGCTGATGCTGGCCGACCTCGACCACTTCAAGGCGCTCAACGACAGCCACGGCCACCTGCGCGGCGACGAGTGCCTGAAGCTGGTGGCGCAGGCGCTGGCGGACGGGCTGATGCGGCCCGCGGACTTCGTGGCGCGCTACGGCGGCGAGGAGTTCGCGCTGGTGCTGCCGGACCTGGACCCGGAGCAGGCGCGCGGCTACGCCGAGTCGTTGCGCGCGCGGGTGGAGGCGCTGCGCCTCGCCCACGGCAGCTCGCAGGTGTCGGAGTACGTGACGCTCAGCATCGGCACCGCCTCGCTGGTGGCGAGCCGCGGCGTGCCTGCTTCAGAACTGGTGGCGGCGGCGGACGCGGCGCTCTACGCCGCCAAGAAGGCCGGGCGCAACCGCGTCATGAGCCACGACGGGCTGGCGGAGGGCTGAGCCCTCAGGTCCGTTCCAGGTATGCGGAGGGCGCGCGGCCGAAGTAGCCGCGGAAGGCATGGGTGAAGTGGCTGTGGCTGCTGAACCCCAGGTCCAGCGCGAGATCCGTGAGCCGCTCCTGGTACTGCGGCAGCTTCTCCAGGGCGGTGACGAGGCGCAGGCGCGTGAGGTGCTGGTGCAGGCTGCCGCCGGTGGCCTGGCGGAACGCGCGGCACAGGCGGAACGGCGAGACGTCGAGCTGCTCCGCCAGGGATTCCAGCGTCACCTTCCCCGTGAACGACTCGGCGATGAGCACCTGGGCCTGGCCCGCGAGCTCCGCGGCGCGGTTCGCGGCGGCACCCCGCAGGCGCGGTGCGCTCTCGTCCCCCTGCACGCAGAGCTGCAGCAGCGCGAGCGCCGTCTCCTCCACCATGACCCCGTCGCCGAGCGACGTCGCCAGCAAGAGTTCCCGGTGCAAGAGATGGATCTCGCTGCTGCCGGCGAGCGTGGTCCGGTCGAAGACCCGCTCCGGCTCGCCGCGCCGGGGCTTGAGCGCCTCGCGCAGGGTCTTGGGGCCGAAGGAGACGGTGGTGCAGCGGTCGCCGCCCGGCAGGGGGTGGTCCACCATATAAGGCTCGGTAGGGTCGAAGAACACCACGCGGGTGGCGTCTGCCACGTGCTTGCCCATGCGGTCGCGCCGCACGAAGGTGCCGCTGCGCACGAAGGCGAGGCTCGCCACTGGACAGCTCTCCTCGTGGCGGCCGTCGCCACAACCTTCCGAGCACAGCACGTCGCCCACCGTGACCAGTGGGCTGGAATAGAGCTGGGTGTACTCGCGCGACATGCAGCTATTTTAGACCCCCGCCTGGGAGGGTGGACTGTCAGATTCCTGCAGCCTCCAAACCGCTGAAAACATGCAGGTTATTGATAGCGGCGCGCGCGGCGCAGAGGCCTAATGGTGACATCCCCACTCACTTCAGGAGACGACCATGCTGGACCACATCTCCCTCAGCGTCACGGACGCAGACAAGGCCAAGGCCTTCTATGCCAAGGCCCTCGCGCCCCTGGGCTACAAGCTGGTATCGGAGTATGACGGCGGCTTCGGTATCGGGCAGGACGGCGGCTCCACTATCTGGGCGGCCCAAGGCCCGGCGCAGAAGCCTATTGCCCACCTCGCGTTCCGCACCAAGGACCGCAAGGCGGTGGATGCCTTCTACAAGGCGGCGATGGGTGCCGGCGGCAAGGACAACGGCAAGCCGGGCCTCAGGGAGAACTACTCACCGACCTACTACGCGGCGTTCGTGATGGACCCCGATGGGAACAATGTCGAGGCGGTCTGCCACAATCCCGCATAAAAGCTGCTGCGCTCGGCAGGGCTTCGTTGCGCTTCGGCTCGCAATGCTCATGGACTACGTGTCCACTCCGCTTGCTCGCCTCGCGCGCCTAACCCTGCCTTCGCTCGCGACGCTTTATATGCGGGATTGCGAACTTATGCAGGAAGTGGTTCGGGTTTGTGCAGGAAGAAGCCTTGCCCGAAATCCACGCCCAGCTTGCTCAGTTCCTGCTTGGTGGCGGCATTCTCCACGCACTCGGCGATGCACTGGATGCCGCGCATGCGGGCGAGCTCCGAGAGCGTGCGCACCACCAGCGGATTGACCGGGTCCTCGCCGAACTTCTGCACGAAGCGGCCGTCGATCTTCACGTACTGCACCGGCAGCTGCTGCAGGTAGCCGAAGCTCGCGACGCCGCTGCCGAAGTCGTCGAGCGCGAAGCGGAAGCCGTCGCGGCTGAGCTGGTGCATGGTCTCGACCGCGCGAGTGAGGTTCTCCAGCGCCACGTTCTCGGTGACCTCGAAGCACACGTCCGCCGGCTGCACGCCGTGGCGCGCGCGCTGCTCCTGCACGTGGCGCGGGAAGTCGGGGCTGTCGAGCGTGCGCGGGTCGAGGTTGATGCTGAGGCGGATGCCTTGGCCCCGCTTGTCGGCGAGGAAACGGAAGCTCTGATCGACCACCCAGTGGTCGATGCGGGTGGCGAGGCCGAAACGCGCGGCGGTGGGCAGGAACGCCGCCGGCGGCACCACCTGGCCATCCTCATACAGGCGCAGCAGCACCTCATAGAACTGGCCGTCGCGGACGGCATCGTCGAGCCTCAGGATGCGCTGGCCGAACAGGCGGAAGCGGCCCTCGTCCATGGCGGTCTCGAGCTGCGAGACGCGAGCCATCTCGGAGTGGTGCTGCATCATGCTGCGGTCGTCGCTGCGGTAGACGTGGATGGCGTTGCGCCCCGCACCCTTGGCGATGTAGCAGGCGATATCGGCGCGGCTCAACACTTCCGGCGCGCGCTCGCCCGGCGAGAAGAACGTGACGCCGATGCTGACGCCGACGCTGAACACGAGGTCGCGCTCCTTGAAGCGGTAGTCCAGCACCGTGCGCCTGAGCTCCTCCGCCAGGAGCTGCACCGTCTTCTCGTGCGCGTCCAGCACCAGCACGCCGAACTCGTCGCCGCCCAGGCGCGCGATCACGTCCGGCCGATGCACCAGCGCGCGCAGGCGCTTGGTGAGCTCGATCAGCAGCCGGTCCCCCACCTCGTGCCCGCGGGTGTCGTTGATGAGCTTGAACTGGTCGAGGTCGAGGTACAGCAGCGCGTGCTTCTGCCGGCGGTCCTTGCCGCCGGTGAGCTCGCGCAGCTCCTTGTCGAAGGCGGCGCGGTTGCGCAGGCCCGTGAGCGCGTCGTGGGTGGCCTCGTGCACCAGCCGCTCGCGCAGGTGCTCCGCCTCGGACACGTCGCGGAACACCACCACGCCGCCGATGACCTGGCCGTCGCGGCCGCGCGCCAGGGTGATGGCACCTTCCACGGGACGCAGCACGCCGACCCGGTCGCGCAGCAGGCGGCGGGTGAGGATCTCGGACACGGAGCCCTGCACCAGCGCGTGGCGCACGGTGTGTTCCTCAGTGGCGCCGCTCGCGAGCGAGAGCGGGAACACGTCCTCGATGGCACGGCCGACGGCGTCCGCCGCGCGCCAGCCAGTGAGCTTCTCCGCCACCGCGTTGATGAAGTAGACCTTGCCGTTGGCGTGGGTGGTGATGACGCCCTCGCCTATCGCCTGCAGCATCACCAGCGCACGGTCCTGCTCGGCGGAGAGGGCCGCGTCCGCGGCGCGCCGTTCCGCGAACGCGGTCGCCACCAGGTGGCCGGTGAAGGCACTGGCGCCGACGAATGCGACGCGTACCGCCGCCATGAACGGGTCCTGCAGTCCCTGCAGGTCGAAGGCCAGCACGAACAGCGCGAGCAGCGCTGCGCTGCTGCTGGCGCCGGCGCCGCCGCTGCGCGCCGAGATCAGCACGATGAGCGGCAGCAAGAGGAAGAACAGGCTCGACTCCAGCGACACGGGCATGCGCGCGATGGCGGCGGCGCAGAGGAACAGCACCAGCATCGAGAACAGCCACTCCAGCCCGGCCGCCGGCTCCTTGAACGGCCAGCGCCGCCACTGGGCGATGAGCGGCGTGAAGATCAAGGCACCCATGGCATCGCCCAGCCACCAGCCGCCCCACGATGACGCCAGCGCCGGCGCCGCCACCAGCCCATCGAGGTACAGGCCCGCCGTGCCGATGGCGCCGCCGAGCAACGCCGGCAGCACGCAGCCGGCGACGCCGAACAGAAGCACGTCGCGGGTGCGGGCGAACGAGGGCTGCACGCCCACGCCGTCCAGCAGCCAGGCGGCGAGCACCGCTTCGCCGAGCTGCGCTGCCCCGCTCATGCCGCTCATGGCCCAGCTGCGGCCGAGCAGGTGCGCGCTCAGCACTTCGCCCACCACGATCACCGGCCACCAGCGGTAGCCCCAGATCCACAAGAGCGCGATGCTGAGGCCAGTGGCGGGCCACAAGGGTGCGAGCCCGTTATGGGTGAGCTTGAGGTAGAGCGGCAGGTAGTTGCACAGGAAATACACGCCGGTGAGCAGGACGGCGAGCGCGACGTAACGCAGGGCCTTGCTGGAAGCGCTCATGACGCGTCGCGTACCCCGGGGGCCGGCGATTCAAGGGATAATGTAAAACAGCTTAACATGCCGCTCCGGGGACCCCGGGTCCGAATTCCCACCCCATTCAACATATCGGTGCCCGATGTTCGAACTCCATCCGCAACTCGCCAAGGACTGCCGGGATCTGGGCTCGCTCGGGCTCTGCCGCCTCTTGCTGATGGACGATGCGAACTACCCCTGGTTCATCCTGGTGCCGCAGCGCGAAGGTGCGCGCGAGGTCCACGAGCTCGACGATGAGGACCGCGCCCGCCTATGGGACGAGTCGGCGCTGCTCGCTCGCGCGCTGATGCGCGGCTTCGCGCCGGACAAACTCAACCTCGCCGCGCTCGGCAACCAGGTGCCGCAGCTGCACGTGCACCACATCGTCCGCTACCGTCACGACCCGGCTTGGCCCCAGCCGGTGTGGGGCAAGCTCCCGGCCAAGCGTTACTACGCGGCCGAGGCCGAGAAACTTGCGGCGCTGATACGCTCGCTGCTGGGCGATGCGCTGGAGGAAGCCTGAACACGGCGTGCGATAATGGGCGCCCGTCGCCCCCTGCCCCGGACCATGCACGACATCATCCCGTTCCATTTCGACGCCAAGCGCCTGGACGCGCGGCGCCGCGACGCCGCCTGGCTCGCGGCAGCGCTCGCTGACGCCGGGACGCGCTACGTGCCGGTACGCGGGGACCTGAGTTCCTACACCTGGACGGGCGATGTACCGCGCGCGCTGCTGCTGGACGCCTCCATCGCACGGCCTCTCGTGCAAGCGGCGTTCTGCCGCGTGCTGCTGGGTGAGGTCGACGGCCGGCCCTGCTTCGCGCTCGGCCTCGAGGAAGGCGCGGACCTGCCGGAGGCGCGGCACGACGACCTGCGCGGCGTGAGCGCGCTCCTGCCCGCGGACGAGCTGGCGCTGCTCGGCTACGCCCGCGCCATGGTGCACTGGCACCGCATGCACCGGCACTGCGGCCGCTGCGGCGCGCCCACCGAGAGCCGTCGCGCCGGCCATGAGCGCGCTTGCCTCGCCTGCGGCGCCGAGTTCTTCCCGCGCATCGATCCCGCCATCATCGTGCTGGTGACGGACAGCGCGCGCTGCCTCCTGGGTCGGCAGGCCTCCTGGCCCAAGGGCCGCTACTCCACCATCGCCGGCTTCGTGGAGCACGGCGAGACGCTGGAGGCGGCGGTGGCGAGGGAAGTGCGGGAAGAGACCAACATCGAGGTGCGCGCCATCCGTTACCAATCTTCGCAACCCTGGCCTTATCCGGGTTCGCTCATGCTGGGCTTCCGCGCCGAGGCCGCGAGCAGCGCGATCCGCTGCAACGACGGTGAGCTGGAGCACGCCGCCTGGTTCTCGCGCGATGAGATCGCGGCATCGGTGGACCAGGGAGTCATGATGCCGCCGAGCCGGTCCATCTCTTATAGGTTGATAAAGGCCTGGTTCGAGGAGGAAACGGGCCGCTCCTTCGCCGCGCTGCGGCACGCGGACCCGAACCGGGCGGCGCAGCGTTGAACGCAAAGGTGCGCACCGAAGCGAGGCTGGACGGCGCCGCGCTCGCCGCGTTCGGCTTCCTGGCCCTGGTGTGGGGCTACAACTGGGTGGCGGTGAAGGTCGCGCTGGACTACGTGGCCCCCTTCACCTTCGGCGCGCAGCGCTGCCTGGGCGGCGGCCTCCTGCTGCTCGCGGTGCTGCCGCTCGCGCGCCAGCGCCTCATGCCGCCGCATCCCTGGCGCGTGCTCCTGCTCGGCCTCCTGCAGACCAGCATATTCACCGGCTGCACCACCTGGGCGCTGGTGCACGGCGGCGCCGGCAAGAGCGCGGTGCTGGTGTTCACCATGCCGTTCTGGCTGCTGCTGTTTGCCCCGTTCTTCCTGGGCGAGCGCCTGAAGGGCCTGCAGTGGCTGGCGGTGCTGCTGGCCTTCCTCGGCCTCACCCTGATCTTCGCCCCCTGGCGCCACGGCGCCGACCTCGGCAGCAGCGCGCTCGCCATCGGCGGCGGCATCGCCTGGGCGCTGTCGGTGCTGGTGGTGAAGCGGATCCCGGTCAAGGACCGCTGGGAACTCCTGTCCCTCACGGGCTGGCAGATGGTGCTGGGTTCGCTGCCGTTGGCGCTGTTGGCCTGGCTGGTGCCGGGGCGAGCCACCGACTGGACGCCGGTGTTCACGGTCGTGCTGCTCTACAACGTGGTGTTCGCCACCGCCCTGGCTTGGCTGCTGTGGCTGTTCATCGTGGGCCGGCTCCCGGCCACCATCAGCGGCCTCTCCTCGCTGATCGTGCCTGTGGTGGGGGTCCTGAGTGGGTGGTTACAGCTCGGCGAGCGGCCGCCCGTGGAGGAACTGGCCGGCATGCTGCTGATCTTCGCCGGTCTCGCGCTCCTGCCCCTGGCCGCGCGGAAAAGATATACGAGCCCCAAAGCGTAGCGAGCGAAGGCAGAGCGAGGCGCGGGAGGCGAGCGCCCGGAGCGTACTCTTAAGGTACGTGAGGAGCGCGAGCCGGACCGCAACGAAGCTATGCCAAGCGCAGTAGCTTTGGGGCGCTTTCACAGCCATATAATGTGATATGTGCCTGCTCGTATTCGCTTTGCGCGCGCATCCCGACTACAGCCTGATCCTCGCCGGCAACCGGGACGAGCGTCACGCACGCGCCGCCGCGCCGGCGGCATTCTGGCCCGAGGCGCCGCAGCTCCTGGCCGGGCGCGACCTGGAAGCGGGCGGCACCTGGCTTGGAGTGACCGCCGGCGGACGCTATGCCGTGATCACCAACTACCGCGACGGCCTCGATCCGCCGAAGGCGCCGCGCTCCCGTGGTGAGCTCACCACGGGCTTCCTCACCGGAGACCTCTCCGCCGCCGATTACCTGCATGAGGTCCAGCAGCGCGCCCGCGAGTACGGCGCGTTCGGCCTCCTCTGCGGCGACCGGGAGTCGCTGCACTACTACTCGAACCGCGGCGGCGGCCCCGCGGAGGTGGAGCCCGGCATCCATGGCCTCAGCAATCACCTCCTGGATACGCCTTGGCCCAAGGTGCGCTCTGCCGCCACGCGCATGAAGTTCTTGCTTGAGACCGGCGCGGTCACCGGTGAAGCATTGTTCCGCCTGCTGGCGGATCGCACGCCGGCGGCGGATGACACCCTGCCTGACACCGGCATCGGCCTGGAACGGGAACGGCTCGCCTCCGCCACGTTCATGGTGGATCCCGACTACGGCACCCGTTGCTCCACGCTGCTGCTGCTGCACCGGGACGGCGGCATCCAGTTCGCGGAGCGGCGCTTCGACGCCGCCGGCGAGAGCCTCGAGACCCGCCGCTTCCAGTTCGCGGCGGAGCCATGAAGCGCGCCGCGGCCTGCGGCAGCTGGCCCTCGCCCCTGTCGGTGGAGATGGCGGCCGGCGCACAGCGGCGACTGATGCAGCCCCGCGCGGCCGCCGATGGCATCTATTGGCTGGAAGGCCGGCCCGAGGAAGGCGGCCGGGTGGTGCTGGTGCGCCACGCGGACGGCGGGGACCGTGACCTCACGCCGCGCCCCTTCAGCGTGCGCAGCCGCGCCCATGAGTACGGCGGCGGCGCCTATGCCGTCACCACCGGCGGCGTGTTCTTCTGCAACGACGCGGACCAATGCATTTATAAGCTGGAAGACGCCGCGCCGCGCCGCATCACCGCGCCAGGACCGCGCCGCTACGCGGATCTGTCATGGGATGCGCTGCGCGGGCGGCTCCTCTGCGTGTGCGAGGATACGGGCGGCACGCGGCCAGAGGATTCACTGGTGGCGGTGTCACTCGAAGACGGTGCACTCACGCCGCTCGCCCGGGGCCGCGACTTCTTCAGCTCGCCGGTGCTCTCGCCGGATGGCGGGCAACTCGCCTGGCTGGCCTGGGACGACCCGCAGATGCCCTGGGACGGTTGCGAGCTCTGGCTCGCGCAGATCGCCGCCGACGGCGCGCTGCAGGACGCGCGCCGCATCGCCGGCGGCCCGGATGAGTCCATCTTCCAACCCCGCTGGTCGCCGGAGGGCGTGCTGCATTTCGTGTCGGACAGGACCGGCTGGTGGAACCTCTATAGATACGCCGACGGCAAGGCCGAGGCACTCTGCCCGGACGCGGCGGACTACGGCTACGCCCAGTGGAACTTCGGCATGTCGAGCTACGGTTTCCTCGCCGGGGGCGAGGTCGTCGCGGTACGGGTGGAGCGCGGCACCTCGAGCCTGGTGCGGATCGGATCTGACGGTAAGCGCCATCCCCTGGAAGCGCGTTATACCCACATCGAGCATCTGGATGCGGCGAAAGGACGTATCGCGCTAGTGGGTGGTGCCTGGGATGCGGCCCCGGCGGTGATAGCGGGCAAGCCCAGCACGATGGCGAACGTGAGCGGCCGGGGATTCACCCTGCCGGACGGTTACATAAGTCGCGCCGAGACGGTGAGCTTCCCCACCTCCGGGGACGAGACGGCCCACGGCTGGTACTACCCGCCCGCCCATGGATCCTGTGCGGTGCCTGAGGGCGAGCGGCCGCCGCTGATCGTGCGCTGCCACGGCGGACCCACCTCCATGAACGGAGCGGCGCTGGAGCCGCGGGTGCAGTTCTGGACCAGCCGCGGCTTCGCGCTGTTCGACCTCAACTACCGGGGCAGCACCGGCTACGGCCGCGCCTACCGGCGCAGCCTCGCCGGCGAGTGGGGTGTGAAGGACGTCGAGGATTGCGTGCACGCGCTCGCGTACCTTGCCGGTAAGGGCCTCGCCGACCCCCGCCGCGCCGCCGTGAGCGGCTCCAGTGCCGGCGGCTTCACCGCGCTCGCGGCGGTGGCGTTCCGCGACGCGTTCCAGGCCGCCTCCATCCAGTACGGCATCAGCGAACTCGAGACCGCCATGACCGACACCCACAAGTTCGAGGCGCGCTACGGCGACACGCTGCTCGGCCCGTGGCCGGAGGCACGCGCGGTGTATCGCGAACGCTCGCCGCTGCACGCGGCGGCGCGCATCCGCGTGCCGGTGCTGTTCTTCCAGGGCCTCAAGGACACCGTGGTGCCGCCGGACCAGACCGCGCGCATGGTGCTGGCGCTCCAGGGCAACGGCGTGCCCACCGCCTGCCTCACCTTCCCCGAGGAAGGCCACGGCTTCCGCCGCGCCGACACCCTGTGCCGCGTGCTGGAGGCGGAGCTCGCCTTCTACGCGCGGGTGTTCGGCCTCACGCCCGCGGAAACGCTCGCGCCGCTGGAGCTCACCGGCTGATGCGGCGCGGCGCGCTGCTGCTGTTCCTGCTCGCTTGGGCCCGCGCCGCGGCGGCGGCCCCGCACGTGGACGTGACGGTGGACGGCGTGGACGGGGTGCTGCTCAAGAACGTGATGGCCTACCTCAGCATCGCGGCCTACCGGGACGCGCCCAACCTCACCGTGAGCATGGTCGAGCGGCTGGACGCGCGGGCACCGGACGAGATCCGCCAGTCGCTGCAGCCCTTCGGCTACTACGGCACCCGCGTGGAGTCCAAGCTCACCCCGGTGGGGGACGGCTGGGAGGCTCACTACAGCGTGACGCTGCCGCCGCCGGTGAAGGTGCGGCATGTGGAGGTGATCCTGACCGGCGCCGGCAAGCTCGACGACGTGTACGACCAGTTCTTCGCCTCGCTGCCCTACAAGGCGGGGGACACGCTCGACCAGAAGGCCTACGAGCAGAGCAAGCGCACGCTCCAGGAACTGGCGGCCCGGCGCGGCTACATCGACGCACGCTTCACCGAGACGCGCCTGGCGGTGAATCCCCAGGAGCGCTGGGCCGACATCACGCTACGCTTCAATACCGGCCCGCGCTACTTCTTCGGCGCCGTGACCTTCGTGCAGGACTTCATGGATCCGGCGTTCCTGGCGCGCTACGTCAGGTTCAAGCCCGGCGACCCCTTCGACAACGAGGCGCTGCTGTCGCTGCAGTATGCGCTCAACGACGCCGACTACTTCAACGCGGTGAACGTGGAGGCGTTGCGCAGCGAGGCCGCCGACCGGCGCATCCCGGTGCGGGTGACGCTGACGCCGCGCAAGCGCAACAAGTACACCGTGGGCGTGGGCTACGGCACCGACACCGGTCCGCGCCTGACGCTGGGCTGGACCAACCGCCGCCTCAACGGCCGGGGCCACACCCTGAGCGTGCAGACCCAGTTCTCGCGGGTGATGCGCAGCTTCCTCGTCAACTACACCGTGCCGCTGAGCGACCCGGCCAGCGAGCGGCTGGTATACAGCTACGGTAACAGCCGCGAGGTGCTGGGCAACGCGATCGCCTATACCGACATCCTGGGCGTGAGCCGCTTCAGCTCGCCGGGCGCCTGGTCGCTGAACCAGTACCTGCAGCTGCAGCACGATCGCAGCGAGGTGGAGGGCGTGGTGACGCGCAGCCGGCTGCTGCTGCCCGGCGTCACCGTGTCGCGCAGCAAGAGCGACGACCTGATCCTACCCACCCGCGGCTACCGCCTATCCGCCGATCTGCGCGGCGCCAGCGACTCGTTGTTCTCCGACACCAGTTTCGTGCAGCTGCACCTCATGGGCAAGCTGCTGATCCCGCTCAGCGACGCGGACAGCCTGCTGCTGCGCGGCGAAGTCGCCGGCACCGCGGTAAAGAGCTTCAACGAGCTGCCAATCTCGCAGCGCTTCTTCGCCGGCGGCGACCAGAGCGTGCGCGGCTTCGACTACAACTCCCTCGGCGTGCGCGACGTGAACGGCAACAACGTGGGCGGCAAGGATCTCACGGTAGGCAGCGTCGAGATCGATCACTTGTTCGGACCGATCTTCGGCGTGGCCGCATTCGTGGACGCCGGCGACGCCACCAACAGCTTCACCGTGTCGCTGCAGAAGGGCGTGGGCGCCGGACTGCGCTGGCGCACGCCCATCGGCATGATCCGCTTCGACGTGGCCCATCCGGTCAAGCGCCCGGACCTGGACCGCATCCACATCCACATCAGCATCGGGCCGGACCTGTGAAGCGGCTCATGCGTCTGCTGCTGGCCCTCGCGGTGCTGCTGCTGGTGGCGCTGATCGGCCTCACCCTGTGGCTGCGCAGCGGCAGCGCGCTGCGCTGGGCGCTGGCGCAGGCAGAGTCCCGCACTCACGGCGCGCTGCACGTGCAGTCCAGCGAGGGCGCGCTCGACCGCGTCATGGTGCTGCACGGCTTGGACTGGGATTCGGGCTCGCTGCACGCCCACATCGACACGCTCACGCTGCAGTGGCGGCCGGTGGCGCTGTTCATACGCCGCGTCTCCCTGAGCACGGTGCGGGCGGAAGGCGTGCGCGTGGAGGTGCGTTCCACCGGGCCCGGCAAGTCCCTGACGTTCCCGCTGCAGCCGCCGGTGATGCCATTGCTGCCCGTGAGTCTCGCGCTCGGCCGCGTGGAGGCCAGCGACATCACGTTCTCGCCCTCCCCCACGGCGCCGCCGATCCGACTCGACAGCCTCGCGTTCAGCGCGCGGGTGGACAACGATGCGATCCAGGTGCACGAGCTGGAAGCCCATGGGCCGGACCTCACGGTGCAGGGCGAGGCCCGGCTCGCCCCGCGCCACGACTACGGCGTGGACGCGGCGCTGGACTGGGATTTCACCCAGCCGGGCTGGGCGGCGCTGCACGGCCACACCGAGCTCAAGGGCGACGACCGGGCGCTCACCCTGCGCCAGAGCCTGACGGCGCCCTACGCTACGAGCCTCACCGGCACGCTGAAGGACGCGTTCACGGCGCCCACGTGGGACGGCGAGCTCAAGCTCGCGCACCTGGAGCTCGGCAAGGTTCGCGCCGGCTGGCCGGACTATGGGCTCGACACGCGCCTCGGCTTCCGCGGCGGCCTCGCCGCCACCGCGCTCAAGGGCGAGGCCACGCTGCGGGGCGCGCCGTTCGTGCACGGCGCCAACGCGCGCTTCGACGCGACGCTGAAGCGCGAGGCACTGGACCTGCGCACGCTGATCCTGGACTTCGCCAACGGCGGACGCGTGGACCTCCAGGGCAGCCTCGGCCTCACGGCGGATGCGCGCACCTCGCTCAGCGGCGGCTGGAAAGACCTGAGCTGGCCGCTGGACGCGCCCGAGATCGTCTCGCCCCAGGGACAGGTGAGACTCGAGGGCGACCGGGACGCGTGGCGCGCCGACTTGAACGGCGCCATCGCGCCGAAGGCGCAGGTACAGGCGGCGCTGCGCCTGGCCCGCAACGGCACGCACGCCTGGACACTGACGGCGGACGCCAGCGGCCTGCGCGGCGATGCGAAGCTGAAGCAGGCATGGATGAAGCCGCTCCTGCCCCAGGGGCACTGGCTGCTCGCCGCCCACGGCGACCTCGCTGGCGGCACCCTCGACAAGCTCACGGGCCGCTGGCTCGGCGGGCGGCTCACGGCTTCCGGCCGCTACCAGCAGGCGAGCCGGCACTGGCAGGCCCACGCCGAGGTGGTCGGCGCGGATACCACGCGCCTGTCCCGGCAGTGGCCCGGCAAGCTCGCGGCGGTGCTGGACGGCACGGGCGAGCTGCCGGCAGGCGCGCCGCCCCGCACACAGATCAAGCTTCAGACCCTCAAGGGCACGCTGCGCGGCAGCCCGCTGCTCGCCGGCGGCAACGCGGCGTTCACCGGCGGCGACTGGCAGCAGGTGGAGCTCGATGCGCGCCTCGGCGACGATGCGCTGCACCTGGACGGCGACAACGCCGGCACCCGCTTGAATTGGCGGGTGGACGCGCCGGACCTCGCACAGGCCTGGCCTGACGCTTCCGGCGCGCTGCACAGCCAGGGCCAGCTGGACGCGGGCCGCCACTACACGCTGCTGCAGGCGGACCTCGACCTCACCCGTTTCGCCTGGCACCGCTGGCAGGCGGAGGGCCTGCACTTCAGCACCCGTGCCAGCGGCGATGCGGGCGGCGGCGCGCTGCTGCGGGGCGTCGGCGTCGCGCTGCCCGGCATCCAGCTCAGCCAGCTCGACGCCCGCGCCGACGGCAGCCTGGCCCGTCACACACTGCGGGTGGACATGGACTCGGACCGCGGCGCTTTGCATCTCGCCGGCGACGGCGCCTACGAGGACAAGCGCTGGCAGGGTACGCTCTCCCACGTGGATCTCGCGCCCGCCGGCGCAGGGCTCTGGCATGCCGCCACACCCTGGTCGCTGATGCTCGAACCCCACGTGCTGAAGCTGCCGCTCGCCTGTCTCGTGCAGGACAAGGCGCGGGCCTGCGCGAGCCTGGAAGCGGACAAGCAGCGCTGGAAGGCGCAAGGTTCCCTCACGGCGCTGCCCTTGAGTTCGCTGCAGTCGCTGCTGCCGCCGGGCCTGACCTACGCCGGCACGCTGGACGCGACGCTGGCGGCGGGTGGCGGCGCCCAGAGCCATCACCTCGACCTGGACGCGCGGCTCTCGCCAGGCCGCGTCAGCAACAGCGCCGGCGGCAAGGAGATCACGCTGCTCGATTACACCGGCGGCGAGGCGCACCTGCACTCCAACCCGCGTCTCACCACCGGACGCGTGACCTGGCGGCTCAGCGACGGCGGCGACCTCAACGCCGATGTGCGCATCGCCGGCACGGAGCAGCGCCTGAGCGGACGCATCCGCGGCGACATGCACGACTTCGAGCTGGTGCCGGCGCTGCTGCCGCAGGTGAGCCAGGCCAAGGGCCGGCTTACGCTGGATGTGGCGTTGGCCGGCACGCCGGCGGACCCGCAATTCTCCGGCAACGCCACGTTCAGCGGCGGCGAGGTGACGGTGGCGCGCATCGGCCTGCACATGACCGACCTCAAGCTGAAGCTCGATGGCAATGGCGACCTGCTCAATCTCGAGGGCGGTGCCCGTTCCGGCGGAGGCGACCTCGCGCTCACCGCCTCGGCCCGACGCGACAGCGGCACCTGGCACGTGCAGGGACGGCTGCGCGGCCAGGACTTCCGCAGCGTGGACATCCCCGAGGCGCAACTGGACCTGTCGCCGGACATCGGCTTCGCTGCCGATGGCCGCAACCTGCGGGTGGACGGCAACGTGACCGTGCCGCACGCGGACATCCGGCCCCGCGACCTCACCGGCAGCGCGCAGGTCTCGGCGGACCAGGTGATCGTGGGCGAGGAAGGCGGGCTGCCGGAGGAGAAGTGGCACCTGCGCTCGCAGGTGAAGGTGATCATGGGCCCCGACGTGCGGGTCGATGGCTTCGGCCTCTCGGGCCGGGTCACTGGCGCGGTGACGGCGGGTGACGAGCCGGGCCACGCCACCACCGGCAACGGCGAGCTCGGCATCGAAGACGGGCGGTACGAGTACAAGGCGATCAAGCAGAGCCTGGCCATCGAGTACGGCCGGCTCATGTTCACCGGCGGGCCGATCTCCGACCCGGCGCTCGACATCCGCGCGGTGCGCGCCGCCACCCACCCGGAGCTGGTGCAGCTCGGTAGCGTGGAACAGAAGGTGGGCGTGATCGTGCGCGGCACCCTGCGCGATCCGCTGGTGACGCTGTTCTCCGACCCGCCGCTGCCGCAGGCGCAGATGACCAACTATCTCCTGTTCGGCACGCCGGGCCTGGAGGGCACCGGCTCGGCGCTCTCCACCCCCGGCGTGGTCACGGCCAGCAGCCTTTCCAGCAACTCCAACGCCAGCGCGAACCAGAGCCAGGCCATCAACGTCACCATCCCGCTGGGCGGCGGCAGCATCGCCTCGGACTTCAGCATCCAGAGCGTGCAGAACGGCACTACCTACACGCCGTCATGGATGCTGGGCAAGTATCTCTCGCCGCGGCTGTACGTGAGCTACGGCCAGGGCATCAACGACCCGTTCTATTTCTTCCGGGTCATCTACACCCTGAGCACCAAGTGGATCCTGCAGGCACAGACCGGCGCGGCCAACAGCGCCGACATCATCTATACGCTAGAGCATTGATCCAGTCAGCGTAGTACCGAGAACAACCACGCCCGCACATGGGCGATCTCTTCTGTACTTACGCTGTGCGGCATGGGATAGGTATGCCAGGTGATGACGCAGCCGAGCTGCGTGAGCGCATTGCGGGTCTGCTCGCCCAGGAGCAGCGGCACCACCGGGTCCTGGGTGCCGTGGCCCCAGAAGACCGGCGTGGCGAGGTTCGCGGCGCTGGGCTTCAGGCCGATGCCCTCCGTCACCGGCAGCCACGTGGAGAGCGCCATGATGCCCGCGAGCTTGTCCGGATGCTGCAGGCCCGCGAAGAGGGCCACGGCGCCGCCCTGGGAGAAGCCCGCCAGCACGATGCGCGCGGTGGGGATGCCGCGGCTGTTCTCGCGGGCGATGAGCTCCTCCACCGCGGCGCGGGAGGCCTGCATGCCGGCCACGTCCCGCGGCTGGTTAGCGCCGATCTTCACGATGTCGAACCAGGCGCGCATGGGGTAGCCGTTGTTGAGCGTCACTGGCCTGACCGGGGCGTGGGGGAACACGAAACGCACTTGCAGCTCCGGCGGCAGCCTGAGCTCGGGCACGATGGGCTCGAAGTCGTGGCCATCCGCGCCCAGGCCATGCAGCCAGATGACGCTGGCGACGGGCGTGGGACCGGTCTGGACCTCGACGGAGGGAAGCAGCTCGCTCATGCGAAGGATTGTAACAACTCCTTTGTTATCATCCCGTGAATCACGGGAGCACCGGTATGGACTTCACGGGCAAGACGGTACTGGTGACGGGTGCCACGCGCGGCATCGGCCTCGCCGCGGCGCAGGCTTTCGCCGCCGCGGGCGCGCGGGTGGCGGTGCACCAGCGCAAGGCGGGCGGCGCGGGCGACGGCGTGGCCGCGAAGCTGCCGGGCCAGGGGCACAGGTCCTTCGCCGCGGAGCTCACGGACCCTGCCGCCTGCGAACGCCTGGTGCAGGGGGTGGCGGCCCACTACGGACGCCTCGACGTGCTGGTGAACAACGCCGGCATCTACCAGCTCAAGCCCATCCCTGGCCTCTCGTACGCCGACTGGCAGGCCACCTGGCGTGACACCCTGGGCGCTAACCTCACGGCACCGGCGAACCTGTGCTTCCTCGCGGCCGAGGTGATGAGGAAGCAGGGCGGCGGGCGCATCGTCAACGTCTCCTCTCGTGGCGCCTTCCGCGGCGAACCGGAGGCGCCCGCCTACGGCGCCAGCAAGGCGGGGCTGAACCAGCTGTCCCAGTCGCTGGCCCAGGCCTTCGCGCCCTGGAACATCTTCGTGGGCGTGGTGGCGCCGGGCTTCGTCAGCACCGACATGGTGGCGGAGTTGCTGAAGGGACCGGTCGGAGAAGGCATCCGCAGGCAGAGCCCATTCAACCGCGTGGCCTCACCAGAGGAAGTGGCGGAGGCGATCCTGCGCCTCGCCGCCGACGGCATGATGTTCGCCAGCGGCTGCATCCTGGATATAAATGGCGCTTCGTATCTGCGCAGCTGAGCTTCGGCTCAGAACAGCTTCGCGACGTAGACGAAGATCGCCACGTAGGCGGCGATGACCAGGCCGCACTTCACGAACCACAGGATGTCCGCGGTCCACGGCAGCCAGGCCGGGTTCTCGAACTGCTTCTTGCTGAGGGGTCCCAGCTGCCGCTCCCGGGCGGCGACGTAGAAGCCCAGCACCACCGAACCCAGGAAATACTGCAGCAGATCCGCCGCCAGCGCGGACACCAGCAGCACGGTCGGGAACAGCAGCGCAGCCGGCAGCGAGGCCTCCCGGCCCTCGCCGCTGCGGAAGATCCAGACCAGCGCGATGCCGGCGAAGGCCAGCTGCCGCGCGACGTCACTGGCCTTGCCGGTGAACTCGTCGTGGTCTCTCCTCAGGTCCTCGAGGTCCACCTAAGCTGTCTTCTTCTTGTGCTTGAGTTTCTTCCTCGCCCCGGTCCTACCGGTGCCGGTGCCGCCTTTCTTCTTCCTGCTGGTCTTCTTCCTGGTCGCCATGGGTCCTCCCGGTCTCGCTCGGGACGATGATAGCGCCGAACGCCTGCTGCAAAAAAGAACCGGCCCCGCCGCTCGCGCGACGGGGCCGCTTATCTCCGCAGCTGACTGAACCGAGATATTTGCCCGATGGTTAGGCGAAGACACCCGAGGCGGCGGAGCATACTTTCGCGTATGTGAGCAAGCCGAGGGCGGCTTCAACGACACCAGCGCGCAAATAGCTCGGTTCCCATAAAAAAGCCCCGCCGTGTCCCCACGGCGGGGCTTGGTCGACCTATTACTTCTGGCTCGGGATGAACTCTTCGTTCACCGCCTGCTGCATCAGGCTCGGGGGCAGGAGCCCCTGGCTCAGGATGAAGTCGTTGAACTTCTGGCGGTCGAACTTCGGTCCCAGCGCCACCTGGGCCGCGCCGCGCATGGTCATGAAGTTGTGGTAGCCATAGTAGTAGCTCGTCGCCTGGCCGGGGGCGCGGAACGCGAAGCGGTCCGCCTCCTCCTTGGCGAAGGCCGGCGACAGCACCACCTCGCGCTCCAGGAACGCCTTGGCGTCCGCCGGCGTGATCATGCCGAGGTTCACCATCGGGTCCAGGAACGCGCGGGCGGCGCGCAGCAGGCGGTCGCGCAGCGCGATGAGCTGGCCGTCGATAGGCTCGTAGGGCTGCATCTCGGCTTCCGAGTACAGGGCCCAGCCTTCCACGTTGGCGCTGTTGAACGCGAACACACCGCGGGCGATGGAGGTACCGCCCTCGATCATGCTGGCGAATTGCAGTTCGTGGCCGGGACGGCCCTCGTGCGCGGTCAGGGTCCAGGCCGCGGCGTCGAAGGTGTCATCGTCCATGCCGCCCTTCTGGCCGGCGTTGTTGGGCAGGATGAACTCGCCGTATTCGCCGGTGTTGCCGATGAGGCGCGGGGTGTTCATGTGCGGCGCCGGCTGCTGGGCGGACTCGGCGTCGGAACCCATGCGGATCACCATGGCGCGGCCGGGCAGCGTCACGATGTGCTCCTTGCGGATGATGGCCTCGATGGCCGCCAGGCGCTTCTTGTAGAACGGCAGGATGTCCTTGCCGCTGAGCTGGGTCTTCTTCAGTTCGCGGATCACGTCACGGTAGTCGCTGCTCTTGTAGCCGTGCTCCTTGGCCACCTGGGCGGCGACGAAGTCCAGCTGGTGCTGGATCTCGCTGAAGGAGAACTCGGCTTCCTGGATCAGGGCGCGCGGGTCCTCGTCCACGCCCAGGTCGTGCAGGTTGTTGGCGTACAGTTCTTCCGCCGGGTAGCGGCTCTCGGTGCGCGCATGCGGCAGCACCACCGCCTTCTCCCAGGCGATGTAGTCGTTCATCTGGGCCTCGAGCTTGGCGAAGGCCGGCTCCCAGCCGGTGACCTTGCTCTGGCTCAGCAGTTCCTTCAGGCCGCTGACGTAATGCGGCTGGTCCTCCAGGTCCTGTTCGATCTCGCCCTTGTAGGGGCCGACGAGTCCGGGACGCTTGAGGTCGGCCTCGAACAGCGCCTTGGCCTGGTCGAAGATGGAGGGACGGCCCGGCAGCATCCCCGCGTAGGCCTCGAGCCGCTTCACCACTTTCTGCTGGCGCTCCAGGGGGATCTGCGGGTCCACCAGGGCACGGGTGCCGCCGAACACCAGCTGCGGCACGTCGGTGAAGTTGAGCAGGTATTTGTGGCCCAGCTCGTTGTCGTGCTTGGCGTTGTTCGCGGCGGTGATGAGGATCTGCAGGTCCTGCTTCACGTGCGGATCCGTGGTCTTCGTCATGAGCGCGTTGAACTGCGCCACGTCGGCGTCCAGAGCGGCGTTCAGGCGGGCGATGAAGTCGGGAGTGAGGTTGGTGGCCTGGTCGTCGAGGCCGTCCACCCCGACCTGGCCGGCGGATTCCGGCGCGAAGTCGGCGAAGGTCTTGAGCAGGATCTGGGTGTCCTGGTTGCTCTCGGCCACCCAGGCCGGGGGCTGGCTGTCCGCTAGGGCAGCCTGACTGAGGCCGGCGAGGGCGAGGCTCACGGCCAGCGTCAGAAGTTTGGATCTCATGGGACGTTCCTCTGTGTGTGGTTTGGAGTCGGCTTGGGACGGCGACCGCCCATCCTGGCCGGCCACCTCCCCTCCCTAGGTGTTATGCAGATATACAACAGTACTACAGACTTGGCAAGAGCCGACATTGGGTTTTTTCTACTGACCGAGGGTCAGTACCCTCTCTCAATAGTGGGGTAGGCTCAAGCCATGGCCATCTGGTTCAAACCCTTCACCGTCGAGGATCTCAACGCCTACCAGCGGGAGACGCTGGTGAGCCACCTCGGCATCCGCTACACGGAAGTGGGCGAGGATTACCTCTCGGCGGTGATGCCGGTGGACAGCCGCACCAAGCAGCCCGCAGGCATCCTGCACGGCGGAGCCTCGGTGGCGCTGGCGGAGACGCTGGGCAGCACCGGCGCGAATCTGGTGGTGGACCATGACAAACAGCTCTGCGTCGGCCTCGAGATCAACGCGAACCACGTGCGCGCCATGCGTGAGGGCGAGGTGAAGGGCACCGCGCGGCCGCTACACCTGGGCGGCACTACCCAGGTGTGGGAGATAAAGATCACGGACCACAAGGACCGCCTGGTGTGCGTCTCGCGCATAACCATGGCCGTATTGGATAGAGCCAAAATGGCGGGTTGAAGAGCGCTACGGTCTTCCGGCCATCACCAGCGCCGGAGCGCCTCCTCCGCGGCGGTATTGGTCGGGCGGGCCAGGAGTCCCGTGGGACTCAGGGAGACGCTGTACTGGGCTCCGTCGGCCATGGGCAGGTAGGTGGCACTCCCGTAGGTAGCGTCCACCCAGGGCAGCCAGCGTCCGTGTCCCTGGGCCAGGCGCCAGAGATCCAGGCCCGTGTCCGCCGAGAGCTCCACCACGCTGTGATAGTCATGGCTCTCCTGACCCGCGTTGCGGTAACGGCCTTCCAGCCGCTCCAGCCGGTACAGGGGGTCCAGGCCCAGCACCGTGGCGGCACCCTTCCACTTCAGCACCCGCGCGTCCAGCTGCCAGTCATCGCCGCGCAGTTCGGCGGTAGTGATGCGGCCGGAGACATCCGTGAGGGTGGCACGGTAAGACTGGCTGCCGAGCGCGGCGAAGCTCAAGGTCGCTACCGGCTGCTCGTAGGTGAGGCGCAGGTACGCGCGCAAGCCGAGCGCCGCGGAGGCGACGAACGCGAAGAAGAACAGGAACACGAGACCGAAGAGCAGGCGCCCGCCGCCGGCGCCGAAGCGCCCGTGCAGGAGGTGCTTGCAGCCGCCGAAGAACAACAGCAGGCCGATCAGGCCCACCAGCACCGTCACCAGGCCGAAGCCCCACAACGCGAGATGCATGTCTCTCACCTCCCCCATCGCTGCGCGACACTCTAGCACCGCCGCCGGGGCCGCACCGTTTATACTGGCCGGATGCCGCCCCGCTCCGTATCCCCGTCCCGCCTGCTGGCGCTGCTGCCGCTGCTGTCGCTGGCCGGCTGCGGCCAGATCGGCCCGCTGTTTCTCAGGATGCCGACGGTGGCCTTCCCCAACACCCTGCCGCCGCCGGTGCTGCGTCCCCGCGACCTCCTGCTGGCGGGCTGCATATATGAGGACGAGCGCCGCCAGACCGCCGACGGTATGCCGCTGAACCTCTTGCTCCTGCCGCCACCGGGCAGCACCCGTGCACCCGCGGTCACCGGGGCGTCCATGGAGACCACCGATGCGGACGGCGTGCCGCAACTCGCGCCCGCCCCCTGCGTGCTGCAGCCGCCGGTGACACTGCCGGGCGCGGTGCTTCCGCCGCTGCCTGCGCCTGCCGCCGCCACCCAGGGTCCAGCCCAGCCATGAACAAGCGCGAAAAGCCGCCGCTGGTGCTGGTAGACGGCTCCTCCTACCTCTACCGCGCGTTCTATGCCCTGCCGCCGTTCACCTCGCCTTCGGGCGAGCCCACCGGCGCGATCTACGGCGTGGCGAACATGCTGAAGCGCATGCTGCAGGAACATACGCCGGAGCACACCGCGGTGGTGTTCGACGCCAGCGGCAAGACCTTCCGCGACGACCTGTTCGAGCAGTACAAGGCGAACCGTCCGCCCATGCCGGACGACCTGCGCGCGCAGGTGGACCCGCTCAACGAGCTGGTGGAGGCCTTGGGCTTCCCGCTGCTCAAGGTGAAGGGCGTGGAGGCGGACGACGTGATCGGCACGCTCGCCAAGCGCGGCCTGGAGCAGGGGCTCACGGTGCTGATCTCCACCGGCGACAAGGACATGGCGCAGCTGGTGGACGACGAAGGGCGCATCACGCTCGTCAACACCATGACCGAGACGCGCCTCGACCGCGAGGGCGTGAAGGAGAAGTTCGACGTCTGGCCCGAGCAGATCGTGGACTACCTCGCGCTGGTGGGCGACAGTTCCGACAACATCCCGGGCGTGCCGGGCATCGGGCCCAAGACCGCGGCGCCGTTGCTCACCTACTTCGGCAGCCTGGAAGAGATGTACAGGCGTTTGGGCGAGGTGCCGCAGGTGCCGGTGCGCGGCGCCAAGACGCTCGCGCCCAAGCTCGAGCAGCACAAGGAGGCGGCGCTGCTCTCACGCCAGCTCGCCACCATCCGCTGCGACGTGGAGCTGCCGCTCGGACCCAAGGACCTCGCCATGCGCGCGCCGGACCAGGCGCGGCTGCGCGAGCTCTACACCCGCTTCGGCTTCAAGAGCTGGCTGCGCGCGCTGGACGAAGGCGGCGAAGAGCCGCACCGCGAGAAGGACGTGGCGCCCCCGCCGGCGCCGCCCTCCCGCCCGGCGCCGCCGCCCGGCGTGCACACAGCGGTGCTGGACGAAGCCAGCTTCGACGAGTGGATGAAGAAGCTCGAGGCCGCCGAGCTCTTCGCCTTCGACACCGAGACCACCAGCCTCGAGTACATGCAGGCCGAGATCGTGGGCGTGTCCTTCGCGGTGAAGGCCTGCGAGGGCGCCTACGTCCCCTTGGCGCACCGCTACGCCGACGCCCCCGCCCAGCTCGACCGGGACAAGGTGCTGAAGCGCCTGAAGCCGCTGCTCGAGGACCCCAAGCGCGCCAAGCTCGGCCATCACATCAAGTACGACGCCCATGTGCTGGCGAACTACGGCATCCACATGCAGGGCATGCGCTACGATTCCATGCTGGAGTCCTACGTGCTGGACAGCGTGGCGAGCCGCCACGACATGGACTCCCTCGCCGAGAAGTACCTGGACTACAAGACCATCCACTACGAAGACGTGGCCGGCAAGGGCGCCAAGCAAATCGGCTTCGACCAGGTGCGCATCGAAGACGCCGCCAAGTACGCGGCCGAGGACGCGGACGTGACGCTGCGCCTGCACCAGGCCATCTGGCCTAAGCTGCGCTCGGTGCCGGCGCTGCGCAAGGTGTTCGACGAGATCGAGATGCCGCTGGTGCCGGTGCTCTTGGAGATGGAACACTGCGGCGTTCTCATCGACACGGCCATGCTCAAGGCCCAGGGCGAGGAGATCACCCAGAAGCTGGTCGGGCTGCAGGAGAAGGCCCAGAAATTCGCCGGCGGTCCCTTCAACCTGGACTCGCCCAAGCAGCTGCAGGCGATCCTGTTCGAGAAGATGGAGATCCCGGTGGTGCGCAAGACCGCCAGCGGCCAGCCCTCCACGGCGGAGGACGTGCTGGAGGAACTCGCCGAGGAGCACGAGCTGCCGCGGGTGATCCTGGAGTACCGCTCCCTGAACAAGCTCAAGTCCACCTATACCGACAAGCTGCCGGAGCAGGTGGATGCCAAGACCGGCCGCGTGCACACCTCCTATCACCAGGCGGTGGCAGCCACGGGGCGTCTCTCTTCCACCGACCCCAACCTGCAGAACATCCCGGTGCGCACCGAGGAGGGCCGGCGCATCCGCCAGGCCTTCATCGCGCCCAAGGGCCACGTGCTGGTGGCGGCGGACTACTCGCAGATCGAGCTGCGCATCATGGCGCACCTCTCGGGCGATGCCGGCCTGCTCAAGGCCTTCGAGCAGGGCATGGACATCCACCGCGCCACCGCGGCGGAAGTGTTCGGCTTCAAGCCCGAGGAGGTCAGCGACGAGCGGCGCCGCGCCGCGAAAGCCATCAACTTCGGCCTCATCTACGGCATGTCCGCGTTCGGCCTCGCCAAGCAGCTCGGCATCGGCCGCGGCGAGGCGCAGGAGTACGTGGACCTCTACTTCAAGCGCTATCCCGGCGTGAAGCAGTTCATGGACCAGACCCGCCTGCTCGCCCGCGAGCAGGGCTACGTGGAGACGGTGTTCGGCCGCCGCCTGTACCTGCCGGACATCAAGTCCAAGAACCAGCAGGTGCGCCAGTACGCCGAGCGCGCCGCGGTGAACGCGCCCATGCAGGGTACCGCGGCGGATGTCATCAAGCGCGCCATGATCTCCGTGCACGCATGGCTCAAGCAGAGCGGCGTGAAGGCGCGCATGGTTATGCAGGTTCACGACGAGCTGGTGTTCGAAGTAGAGAAGGGCGCAGTCGCCGTCATCGAGAAGGAAGTGCCGGTGCTCATGTCCGGCGCCGCCAAGCTGAAGGTACCGCTCACGGTCGACCTGGGTGTTGGCTCCAACTGGCAGGAAGCCCACTGAAAATCATTCCAGAGCTGCTGCGCTCGGCATAACGTCGTTGTGCAGCGGCTCGCCCGCCTGCTTCGCAGACGGTCCAGGGCGAACAATTGTTCGCCCGTCCCGCCGCATGCGGCGAACCCTCATGTACACCGGAGTACACTCCGGTTCCTCGCCGCCGCACGCCTCGTTCTGCTCTCGCTCGCGACGCTCTGGAATGCTTTTCCAGCCTACTTTTTGAGCATTTTGGCCTGTGGATATCCTGTGATATTAAATTAATCAATCAGATAATTAACTGATTTATGTCACTGGAGCCCAGCGGTTACAGGGGGATACAAAATTTTTGTTGCGCGGATGGAACGAAAATCCCCGCTCGCGGGTCTTACTCTTGAGCGTCGCAACGGCGTTCAACCCGCCCGTCTCCCATGGGCGGGCCCTACAGCCGGTCTCCCCAAGCCGGATGTAGCTCCTGATAACCCCGGCGCTTTTCCCCCTTTTGGCGCCGGGGTTATTTTTTATCCGTCTGCCCCATGAGCCAATCCGCCAGGAGCTTCTGCGCCTCCTCCACGCCCTCGCCTGAGTGGGCCGAGAAGAGCTGCGCCGTACCCCAGCCGCGCAAGCCCTTGCGGGTGTCGGCGAGGGTCTTGGCGGCGGCGCCGCGGCCGAGCTTGTCAGCCTTGGAGAGCAGCACGTGCACCGGGAGGTGCAGGTCCCCGGCGAAGCCGAGCATCTGCCGGTCGAAGTCCGTGAGGGGATGGCGGATGTCCATCACCAGGATCAGGCCGGCCAGGCTCTGACGCGCGTTGAGGTAGTCCTCGACCATGGCACCCCACTTGAGCCGCTCCGCCTCCGGCACCTTGGCATAGCCATAGCCCGGCAGGTCCACGAAGCGCATGCCGCCTTCGAGGCCGAACAGGTTGATGAGCCGCGTGCGGCCCGGGGTCTTGCTGACCCGGGCCAAGCCCGACACGCCGCTGATGGCGTTCAAGGCGCTGGACTTGCCGGCGTTGGAGCGCCCTGCGAACGCGACCTCGCGGCCCGTGTCTGCGGGCAGGCCCGCCAGGGCGGCGGCGCTCAGCAGGAAACGCATGTGGCGGAAGTCCAGGCGCATGGCAAGCCCTTGGCGGGTGGGGGCCCTAGTGTAAAATCCAGGACTCCCGAACGGGCGGTTTCCCCGCCCGAAAATCGCATCCCGAACAGCCCAAGGAACCGCGCCCATGAAGAAGCTGCTGACGATCGCCCTGCTCCTGGCCGCCACCGGCGTGGCCCTCGAAGTCCAGGCAGACGGCGATGCCGCCGCCGGCAAGGGCAAGGCCACGGTCTGCGGCGCCTGCCACGGCATGGACGGCAACAGCGCGAGCCCGCAGTTCCCCAAGCTCGCCGGCCAGAACGCGAGCTACATCCAGGCGCAGCTCGGCAACTTCAAGTCCGGGAAGCGCCAGAACCCCATCATGTCGCCCCAGGCCCAGAAGCTCAGCGACCAGGACATGCAGGACCTGGCAGCCTACTTCTCCAGCCAGACCCGCAACGTGGGCGAGGCCGAGGCCGGCCAGGTGAAGCAGGGCGAGTCCCTCTACCGCAATGGCAACAAGGCCGAGAACGTGCCAGCCTGCTCTGCCTGCCACAGCCCGGACGGCTCCGGCAACGCGCTCATGAAGATCCCCGCACTGGGCGGCCAGCACGGCGCCTACGTGGTGGCCCAGCTCCAGGCCTACGCCGCCGGCAGCCGCACCACCGACTCCAACAAGATGATGGAGACCATCGCCGCGCGGCTCACCCCCGCCGAGATGCAGGCGGTGGCCAGCTACATCGAGGGCCTGCACGGCGCCACGCCGCAGCACTGACGGTCCACCGGGCCGGACGCTCCGCGTTATGTACCCCTAAGGCACCGAGGTCGGCATGAGATCCATCGCATTCCTGGCATCCGTGTTGCTGCTGGCCGCGGGCTCCGCCCAGGCAGACACTTATAAACAGGGCGTGAACTACCAGACGGTGCTGCCGGCGCAGCCGACCGCCGTGAACCCCGGCCAGATCGAGGTGGTGGACTTCTTCTGGTACGGCTGCCCGCATTGCAACGCGCTGGAGCCGTACCTCGAGTCCTGGGAGCGCAGCAAGCCCGCGAACGTGGTGCTGAAGCGCGTGCCGGCGATCCTGCAGCCGGACTGGGAGCCGGCCGCCCGCGCCTACTACACCGCCGAGGCGCTCGGCATCCTCGCCAAGTCCCACAAGGCCACCTTCGACGAGATCCACCAGGCCAAGGACGTGATGCAGACGGAGGCGGATTTCGAGCGCTTCTTCGTCAAGCAGTTCGGCGTGGACCCGAAGAAGTTCGAGGCCACCTGGAGCTCGCCGGCGCTGGACGCCAAGATCGCCCAGGCTAACGTGCTGGCGGACCGCTACGGCCTGTTCCAGTTCGGCGTGCCGACCCTGGTGGTGAACGGCAAGTGGCTCACCGGCGGCGACTTCGGCGTGCCCTATTCCCAGATCATGCTGGTGGTGAACCAGCTGGTCACGCAGGAGCAGGCCGCGATGCCCGCTGCTGCGAAATAACCCGAGGACCTGACAGATGAAGAAGTGGCTGCTGCTCCCCGTCCTGATGCTCGCCTCCGCGGCGGCTTCCGCCGACATGACCACATTCACGGAAGGTGTGAACTACGTGGCCGTGAACCCGGCCCAGTCCACCGACGTTAAGCCCGGCCAGGTCGAGGTCATCGAGTTCTACTGGTACGGCTGCCCGCACTGCTTCGCCCTCGAACCCTTCGTGGAGCTGTGGGAGAAACGCAAGTCCAAGGACGTGGTGTTCAAGCGCGTGCCCGCCGCCATGAAGGGCTCCGAGTTCTACGTGGACGCCCAGGCCGCCTTCACCGCCGACGTGCTCGGCGTGGGCGAGAAGATCCGTGAGCCGTTCTTCAACGCCATCCACCTGGACAACCAGGGCGAGTTGCGCGACGACAAGGACGCCATCAAGGCCTTCTTCGGCAAATACGGCGTGAAGCCCGCGGACTTCGACGGCGCCTGGGATTCCTTCGGCGTGCAGTCCCGCATCGCCCAGTCCCAGCAGCTCGGCAATCGTTACGACGTGCAAGGCGTGCCCACGATCATCGTGAACGGCAAGTGGAAGACCGGCGCCGGCTACGGCATGGCCTCCGCCGACATCATGAAATGCGTGGAGTTCCTGATCGCCAAGGAACAGGCTGCGGGCAAGAAGAAGTAAATCTTCGACTGCTGAGATCGATACTGGAACGGGGCCTGAGGGCCCCGTTTCTTTTTACCAAGCCTTCTCGAGCCCCGCGAAGAACTGCCGCCCATCACCCGGGAAGTAACGGTAATTGCCGAAGGAGAAGTCGGCGCGTTCCGCGTAGGCGGTGTCGGCGGCATTGAGGATACGCAGCGCCAGCGTCCAACCGCCACCCAATCCCCGGCGGGCGTACAGGTTCAGGAGGTCGTGGCCGCCATAGCGGTGGCTATCGGACTCATCCAGCCAGTAGCCGCCCACGTGCTGGTACTCCGCCTCCAGGGCTGTGGCTTCCTGCGGCTGCCAGCGCAGGCGCAGCGAGCCCAGGCTCCGGGGCGCGTACTTCATGTCGTCGCCGTCCTGGACGCTGTTGCCCTGGGCGAGCGCCGCGGTGAACGCATAGCTGTGCACCGCGTAGCTGCCGTCCAGGAGCAGCGTCCACTGCTGCGCAACTGCGTAGGAGAGCGCGAACTCCACTCCCCGGTGCCGGGTACGCCCATCGCTGACGTTGAAGCCGTTCGCGTCGCGGAAGATGAAGTGCCGCTTCAGCATGTAATAGGTGTCGGCATCCCAAGCGAACCCCTCCGCCTTCCCGCGCCAGCCGAGTTCATAGTCGTCCAGGGTCTCGGAATTGAGGTCCGCCACATCCTGCTGGGACTGCAGCGAGTAGAGCTCCGCCGCCTGGGGTGCCCGCGCCCCGCGGCCGAGCTTGAAATAGGCGCTCTGGAAATCCGAGGCGAGCCAGGTGACACCCAGCTTGGGCATCACGTTCAAGAATTGATCGCTGCGGTCCGCCGGGCGGTTGAAGAGGCAGGGCCCCAGCACGCAGGGCGTGCCATCCGCCTGGGTGTCGCCCGCCGGCAGGAAGTTCACGTAGCTGTAGCGCACGCCTTCGGCGCGCAGGCCGCCGTCCAGGATCCAGCGCGGCGCCATCGTGTAGCGCAGGTCCGCGTAGGCCGCCAAGGTGCGGCTGTCCACCGCGTAGTCGTAGTGCAGGCCCTGGGGCCGGCTCGCGTTCTGCTCCGGTGTGCCGGTGGTCAGGGCCGCGGGCTGGAACTCCTGCAGGCTGCCGTGCACGTATTCGCCGTCCAGGCCGTAGAGCGCTTCCACTGAATCCGATGGCCTGGTGCGCAGCATCAGTTGCCAGCCCAGGCTGTTCTGGGCGTTGTCCTCCACCGGCGTGCCGGGGATGAAGTGCTGCACGAAGGCCTGGGTGTTGCGCCGCGCGTAGGGCGTGAAGTCGAGCTCGGTGCCGCCGCCGAGATCCTGCTGCCAGCGCTGGGCCAGCAGCAGGCTGCGGGCATCACGGTAGGCGCCGGGCGTGGGATTGGACTCGCGCAGCGCATCGTCCTTGTAGGCATCCGGTCCGTAGATGTAGCCCGCCGTGTCCTGGTTGAGGTTGGTGAACGCAAACAGCGTCTCGGCGCTCAGGTTCCCCTCGGCATGGTCGTAGCGCATGTCCAGCTTCTGCTGGTCAAAGCCGGCGTCGGCGCGGAAACCCCCGTCGTGGGCCGCGTTCGCGCTGAGGCGCCAGCCGCGCGCGCCGTCCCAGGCGCCGACGCTGCTCTCGGCGCGCGCGTAACCGTGGCTGCCGAGCTCGAGGCCCGCGCTGTCTTGAGGCTCACTGTCCGGTGCGCGGGTGAGCACGTTCACGATGCCGTGCAGGGCGTCGCTGCCGTAGAGCACCGAGCCCGGGCCACGGATCACCTCCACCGCCGCCGCCTGCTCGAGGTTGAGCTCGAACAGCGCGTTCACGTTGCAGAAGCCGGCGGGCTGGATCGGGATGCCGTCCTCCAGCAGCAGGAACGCGCCGCAAGCCCCTTGGCCGGTGAACAGCGGCGAGCGCAGGCCCATGAGGCTCTCCTGGCCGCCGCCGGCCGTGACCCAGGCGCCCGGCACCAGGCTGAACACCTGCGCCGGATGGGTCTCGCTCTTGAGCGCGAGACTGGTCTCATCCAGGCGCGTGGTGTTATCGGCGAGCGTCCTGAGCGGCACCGGCGCGCGGGTGTCAGTGACCGTCACCTGCCCGAGTTCCAGCACGGGATCGGCGAAGGCCGCGACCGGCAGCAATGCGAGGGATAGCAGTAGATGGCGCATGTCTATCTAGGAAGAGCATAAGCTACAAGGTAGTCGCCACGGGTCGAATCGCCCTTGTATCCGCCCGCTGCGATGACGACATATTGCCGTCCATTTAACGAATAGGTCATGGGCGTGGCCTGGCCACCTGCCGGCAGCTTCACTTCCCAGAGCAGCTTGCCGGTCTCGGTATCGAAGGCGCGGAAGCGGTCGTCCGTCAGGGTCGCGCCTATGAAGATCAGGCCGGAGGCGGTGACGATGGGTCCGCCGAGGACCGGGACGCCGAGGTTCATGTGGATGCCCGGGGTATCGCCCAGCGGGATCCTCCACTTGATGGTGCCGCGCTGCATGTCCACGCCGGTGAGCGTCCCCCAAGGGGGCTGCACGCAGGGGATGCCGAGGCCCGACTTGAACGCGGTGCGGCGCATGCCGTAAGGCGTGCCGCGCTGGCGCGCGAACTCCCAGCCGTCGTACTGCTCGTCGTCGAGCTGCGCCTGCATCTGGTCGCGAGGCACCAGCGCCACCACGAACGGCAGGTCCATGGTGTCCGCTACGGCGATCTGGCGCTTGGGATCGAACGCGATGCCGCCCCAGTTGGAGCCGCCGGCGTTGCCGGGCCGCATGAGGGAGTCCTTGGTGGAAGGCGGCTGGAAGATGCCCTCCGAGCGGTACTGCTCGATGCGCTTCCTGCAGCTGCGCTTGTCGAAGTACGCCACGCCGAAGGCCTCCTCCGGCTTCACCGGGTCCTGGCGCACCAGCGGCGGTGGCGCGGACGGGAACGGCTGCGTCGGCGAGGGCCGCTCGCCCGGCACCGCGTCCTGCGGGACGGGCTTCTCCACGATGGGGAACAAGGGCGCGCCGGTGGCGCGGTCGAAGGTGTAGAGGAATCCGGTCTTGGTGGCCTGGATCAGCGCATCCACGTGCTTGCCATCGTGCACGAGGTCCACCAGCGTGGGCTGCGAAGCCACGTCGTAGTCCCACATGTCGTGATGCACCAGCTGCCGGCCCCACACGAGCTTGCCGGTGGCGGCGTCCAGCGCCACCACGGAGTTCGCCCAGCGGTTATCACCGGGACGCTCGCCACCGAAGAAGTCCGGGCTCGCGGAGCCCGTCGGCACGAACACCAGGTGCCGTGCCGCGTCCACCGAGAGCGGCGCCCAGGCGTTGGCCGCGCTGGCGGTCTTCACGCTCTCGGCGCCCCACTCCTTGAACACGGGATTCGAGGGGTCCCGCGGGATCGGATCCCAGCTCCAGAGCAGCTTGCCGTTACGCGCATCGAAGGCGCGCACGACGCCGAGTTCCTCCACGACGGCACGGTTGTCGCCGATGGACGAACCCACCACCACCTTGCCATCGATGATCGCCGGCGGCGAGGTGACGAGATAATCCCGCCACTCGTCGCCTTCCTCGAACTGTGACCGCACATCCTTGAGCAAGTTGACGGCGCCGCCCTCGCCGAAATCCGCGCAGGGCTTGCCGTCCGCCGCGTCCAGTGCCAGAAGGCGGCCATCCAGGGTCGGCGCATAGATGCGCGCGTGGCAGGGAGCGGAGGCGGGGCTCGTATCGTCCACCCACAGGGACACACCGCGGGACACGCCGTCGGAGTAGTGCAGGTCCTTGCGCGCCTCGCTCGCGTGCTTCCAGCGCAGCGTGCCGGTGGCCGCATCCACCGCCACCACGTCGGTGCTGGAGGTGGTGAGATAGAGGACCCCGTCATGGAGGACAGGCGTGGCCTCGAAGGCCGAACGCTTCCAGTCCTTCACCCCCTCTCCCAGCTCGCCGGTGCGGAAGATCCAGGCCACCCTGAGCTCTTCCACGTTGGCGGGGGTGATCTCAGCCAGGGGCGAGTAGCGGCTGCCGCCGGCATCGCCGCCATAGGCGGGCCAGCCCGCATCCGGCGCCGCCGCGGCGGTGCCCAGCATCAGCGTCCCAAAGAAGATGAATATCCCGCGCATGTCCCCGCTCCGTGCCATAGATGGGCTCACTCTAGCGCCAGACTCGCGGATTACCACGGCGGAGGGGACGAGCGGCGCTGCCCTGGGACGTGCGGCGGCAGGCCGGGGCCGGGAACCAAGCGCCGGTCCGGCGGTCAAGCGGATATCACCTTCGGAGATGCCCATGCGCAGTTTCTATATCGCCATTCTGCTGGTCTTCGCGTCCAGCGCATCCGCCGACGTCCAGCTGGCGGAGCTGAAGGCGCAGCTGCAGAAGGCCGCCGACGGACACGACTATGTCTCGCTGGAGGCGGCCGCGGCAAAGATCCTGCAGCTTCGTCCCGGCTACCCGCGTGCCGAATACCTGCAGGCGCTGGCACAGGCCCAGCACGGCGGCGCCACGGGCGCACTGGCCAGCTTGGACGAGCTTGCGGCCCAGGGCATCCACGTCGACCTCGGCAAGCCGGAGTTCGCTGAGCTTGCCAAGGCGCCGGGATACCCGGCCCTGGCGCAGCGCTTCGCCGCGCTGCTGCAGCCGGTGGGCCACGTGGTACAGGCGTTCCGTCTCGCCGAACCGGACTTCATCCCCGAGGGCCTGGCGCACGACCCGGGGAGCGGCGACTTCTTCGTGGCGAGCGTGCACCTGCGCAAGATCGTGCGGGTGCATGCCGGCAAGGAGACGCCTTTCGCGGACCGCCGTTCCGGCCTGTGGAGCGTGCTGGGCATCGCGGTGGATCCCGCCCGCGGCGTGCTATGGGCCGTGAGCGATGCCCTGCCCCAGATGCAGGACTATGACCCCAAACTGGACGGCAAGACCGAGCTGCTGCGCTTCGACTTGGGTTCCGGGAAGCTGCTCGCGCGCTATGCGCCGCCGGACACGGCGGCGCATGCCTTCGGTGATCTCTGCGTGGCACCGGACGGCGGGGTCTACGTGTCCGATGCGTTCGGCGGAGTATTCTGGCTGGCACCCGGGACGCGAGCGCTCCAGCCGCTCACGCCGGCGGGCGCCTTGGATTCCGCCCAGGGCCTCGCGCTATCGGCCGACGGCCGCCATCTCTACGTCTCGGATTACCCGAACGGCCTCTATGCCTATGAGCTCCCGGCGCACCGGCTGCTGAGGCTGCGCATGCCCGAGCATGTCTCGCCCTACTACGTGGACGGGCTGAAACTCCATGGCGGCTCGCTCATAGCCAGCCAGAACGGCGCCGAGCCGCAGCGACTGGTAAGTTTCAAGCTCAGCCAGGATGGCTTGGCGGTGACCGGCACCGAGGTCCTGGAAGCCTCCGACCCACGAGTGCCGGAGCCGACCCTGTTCGAAGTGGTGGGCGGAGAGCTTTACCTGGTGGCGAACGCCCAGTGGAGCCGCTTCGACGAGAAGAACCAGCTGCCGCCCAAGGACCAGCTGCAGGCGCCGCTGATCGCGAAACTGCCGCTCGCTCAGTGAAACAGGTGGCTTAAACGACTGCGATATCTGCGGCTGAAGTTCACGAAGCTCCCGTCCTTCAACAGGATGCGGTAGTCACCGTGGTCCCAGGGCTGGATCTCGCGGATGCGGTCGATGTTCACGATGTGGCCCCGGTGCACTCGCGCGAAGCGCCTGCCGTCCAGCCGCTTCTCCAGCGCCGCCAGGGATTCCCGCAGCGGGTACACGCTGCCCTGCACATAGAGGCTCACGTAGTTGCCGTCCGCCTCGATGCGGTCCACATCCGCCAAATTCACGATGAACTCGCGGTTTAGCTTGCGCACCACTAGCCGCTCCAGCGGGGCGCCTGCCGGTGGCGCATCACCTACGTCTGAAGCGGCGCGCCGGCTGTCCAGCCACAAGCCGTATATATGGAAGGCCGCGAGGCCGCCGACGGTGATCCAGTAGGCCAGGAAGTCCTTGCGGTACTCGTACTGCCAGTTGGGCCACCAGGCGCCGAAGTCATAGCTGTCGCCCATCAGGCGGTACACGAGCTTGCGTAGCCCCACCATCCCGGCCACGTGCAGGAGGGAGAACGGCACGGTGCTCATGAGGTGCACCGGCAGGTCGCGCATCCAACTGGCGCGGCTAAGGGGGAAGCGCCGCACCCACCAGGCCATGGGGAGGACGAGGAACCACAGCACGAGGCAGCTCGTGGTCTCCCAGGTGAACGGCCGCCAGAACTCGAGCGGGATCCCGTCGCGGGCGTGGTCCGCGATCTGGGTGTAGGTGCCGGAGACGGCGAAGCCCGCCAGCAGCAAGGCGAAGAACGCCAGCTGCATCGCGGCGACGCGGCGCGCGGTGGCGGGCGTGAGTTCCTGTGGGCTCTCGTTCACGCGGGAATGATAGCCGGTCCGCCGCATGCGGCGAACCGGCTTTGGAACATCAGTCGCTGTGCTTGCCCAGCTCATCCATCCCCGCGGCCTTGAGCTCCACATTCAGCCCCGGTACCCGCTCGGCCTGGAGCTTGTGCCAGGCGGCGATGGCGGCGGCGGCCTTGGCCTGCTGCAGCGCGAAGCCCTTGAGCGCGTCCGGCGTGGGCGCGCCGTCGGCGTTCTCCACCGCCGGCTGCAGCGCGTCCATGGCGCCCGCCACGTAGGAGAGGCTGCCGAGCTTCTCCGGCGCCGCGCCCGGCTGGCCGTAGCCCGGCGGCACCGCATGCAGTTCGGTCTCGGCGGTGACCTGGCCCTCGAAGGCCTTGAGGTGCTTGGCGAGCTCCGGCGGCGCCTTGGGCGCGAGGGCTGCGAGCTGCTTCAGCATGCCGCTCACCTCCGCCATCACCCCGGCGAGCTTGGCCCGCTCTGCCTGGACCTTGAACGCTAGCGCCTGCTGGCGCGCGAGATCGGCGGGCTTCGCCTTCACCCGCGGGTCGTTCACCACCTGGAGCATGCGCGTCCGGCTCTTGCCGTCCACCGTGAGCTTCACGGTATAGCTGCCGGGCAGCACCCATACACCGTTCGCGTCAGCGCCACCCAGCGCCTCCGGTGCGAGGTGGCGCAAGTCCCACACGAAGCGATGCATGCCGGCCTTCGGTGAGAGCGAAGCCGGTGCCGGGAACCAGTCCGGCGTGGCGCCGATGCTGGCGAGGTCCGGCGCCGCGTGCTTATCGGTGCTGGAGAAGTGCCGCACCGGCTTGCCCTTGGCGTCCAGGATGTCCAGCGTCACCTCCTGGGCGTCGGCCGCGAGCCAGTAGTCCAGGAGCGCGCCGTTGGGCGGGTTCGCGGCCTGGGGCTCGTCGCGGTGCATGGGCGTGCCGGTGAAGGCCGCGAGGTGCATGCGCACGGCGGTGCCGGGCTTGAACAGCTCCACCGCCGCGAGCTTGTCCAGCTGGCGCAGGGCGGAGATGCCGTCCAGCACCCAGAACGCGCGGCCATGGGTCGCGATCACGAGGTCGTCACTCCACTGGTCGTGGTGCACGTCCAGGTCGCGGACCGAGGTCACGGGCAGGTTCATCTGCAGCGGCTGCCAGCGACCGCCATCGTCGAAGGACACGTACACGCCGAGCTCGGTGCCGGCGTATAGGAGGCCCGGCTTCAGAGGGTCCTCACGCACGGCGTTCACGAAGCTGCCGTCGGGGATGCCGTCCACCACCAGCGTCCAGGTCTTGCCGCCATCGTGGGTTCGGTAGATGTAGGGTTTGTAGTCGTCCACGCGGTGGCGGTCCACCGCCGCGTAGGCGGTACCGGCGGAGAAGTGCCCGGCCTCGAGGATGCCGACCTTGGACCAGGGGATGAGCGCCTCGGGCGTCACATCGGTCCAGTGCTTGCCGTCGTCGCGCGTGCGCCAGATGAGGCCGTCGTCGGTGCCTGCCCAGATGTCGGAGGCGGAGAAGCGTGAGGGCGCGATCGCGTAGATCACGCCGCGCCGCTCGCCCACGGTGGCAGTGTTGGCGGCGGCCACCTTGTCTAGGCTCGGCGGCACTGTGAGGGTCTTGCGCGTGAGGTCGGGGCTCAAGAGGTCCCAATGCTTGCCGCCGTCACGGGTGCGGAACAGGTGCTGGTTACCGAAGTACAGCGCCTTCTTGTCCTTGGGCGAGAACGTGAGCGGCAGCGTCCATTCG
>DATAHN010000128.1:0-50886 GCA_036263155.1 Gammaproteobacteria bacterium
TGCTGAAGGACGCGCGCCTCACCAACCGCTATGCCCAGATGGTGCAGCAGGCGGTCAACGAGAAGGACTGGGCCGGCGCCAACGACATGCTGAAGGTGGCGCTCGACTACTCCTCCAGCGACGCGCAGCTGCTGGACCTGAGCGACACGGTCAAGCGCGAACTCAAACATCAACAGGACGCTCAGCTCATCGCGCAGTTGCAGGGCAGGCTGCGTGATGCAGCGCCCAACCTGAAGACGCTCGGAGACTTCGACAAGATCCGCGACGACATGAACAAGCTGCACAACCTCAACCCGGGCGACGCGACGCTGCAGCGCATGAACGACCCGCTGAAGGCAGCGCTGGCCACCGCGCTCGCCACCGCCTCAGCGCAGAAGCGCTGGGACGACGCCGAGAAGACGCTCTACACCTACTCGCACCTGCTGGCGCTGCCGGACCTCCTGACGCAGCGGCAGAGCCTGAGCCAGGCCGAGGTGACGGGCGGTTACGTGCCGGCCGACCTGCAGACACGCCTCGCGCAGGTGAAACAGCACCGCGACCTGATGCAGAACCTGCTCAACGGCGCCAAGTACGACAGCGACTGGGACCGGCAGGTGCTCAACGCCTTCCAGGAGACCACCGCGCTGCTGCAGCCGAACGACATGAGCTGGTACCAGGAGCTGCGTGACAACGTGGCCAAGAGCTACGTGAAAGTGATGCAGCAGATGATCCAGCAGAACCGCTTCGACGCGGCCGATACCCTGCTGGCCAACGGCCAGGTGTACTCGCCGCAGCTGCCGGACTTCACGCCGGCACAGCAGTCGCTGGCGCAGGCGCGCGAGGCCTTCGAGAAGGCGCGCGTGGAACGGCTGCGCGTGGCGCAGATCGATGCCTCGAAGAACCAGTTCCAGGCACAGCTGAACGCCGGCCAGATGGACGCCGCGAAGCAGACCTACGCTTCGCTGCAGTCGCAGCTGCCGACGAGCGACGCGTTCTTCGCGGACACGGCGCCCAAGGCCTACGCGCTCGCGTACCTCAACTTGGCGCGCGGCCGCGCCGCCAGCAATGACTTCCGCGGCGCCCTGCAGCTGGTCAAGACCGGCCTGCAGTATGCCCCGCTGGACGACCTCAAGAAGGCGCAGGGCGACTACACGGCACAGGCCTCGAAGGGCGACCTGTTCGCCATGGTGGATAACCTGCAGGCCTCGGGCATGAGCGACCTGCGCACCAAGCTTGCGGACGTGCAGAAGCAGTTCCCCAAGGAGTCGGCGACCATCTCCGACACGCTGGTGAAGCGCCTGGCACAGCATATCGACGGCCTCAAGGACACGGACGCGGGTCTCGCCTATGACCTGTGGACCGCGGCCAGGAGTGCATTCCCCGACAGTGCCACGATCCAGGGCCTCAAGATCTCGCCGCCGGCGCGGCCCTCCAAGTTCGCGGGCCTCGGCCGCGACGCCATGAAGTCGAACCTGCTGAGCAAGGCCCAGGACTACTACAACCAGGGCCAGCAGCAGGAAGCGGGCAACCAGGACCTGGCGCAGTTCGGCCAGAGCCTGCAGAAGGCCCAGGCCGACGCGAACCAGTACTTCGTCGCCTACCAGCAGTACATGCAGGCCGGCCAGACCGCGCAGGCGCAGCAGTACCTGGCGGAGGCGGTCCGGCGCTGGTCCGACAACGCGAGCTGGCTCAACGAGAACAAGAAGTTCAGCACCGTGCAGCAGCCGGTGCGCAGCGCCAACGGCAGCAAGCCCTGCAGCGCCGACCTCGCCGGCTACGGCAAGTCGGGCCGTGCCGAATGCTTCGACATGCTGGACGGCGGCGTGCGCGGCCCCACCCTGGTGGTGGTGCCGGCGGGCGGCGGCCAGAGTGCGCCGTTCGCGATCGGCAAGTACGAGGTGTCGGTGGGCGACCTCAATGCGTTCTGCAAGAGCGGCGGCGGCTGCCAGCCCTCGGGCGACGGCGCCGACATGCCGGCCACCAACCTCTCCTTCGCCACCGCCAAGGCCTACGTGGCCTGGCTGTCGCAGAAGAGCGGCATGCGCTACTTCATCCCGACCCAGGAGCAGTGGCAATACGCCGCCAGCACCGGCGGGAGCGACGCGAACCGCGACTTCAACTGCCACGTGACGCTGGGCGAACAGGTCATCAAGGGCCTGTCGCTGGTCTCCATCAGCACCGGCAAGGCCAACTCGTGGGGCCTCATGAACTACGTGGGCAACGTGCAGGAGTTCGTGGCCGCCGGCGGCGGCACCGCGGCCATGGGCGGCGACTACCAGGACCCCCTGGCGCAGTGCACCACCAGCCTCAGCCGCCCGAGCAGCGGCGCGGCTGATGCGCTCACGGGCTTCCGCGTGGCGCGGGACATCAACCCGTGAAGTCCTCGCAGATCCGCGACCTTGCCCGCCGCTACGCGACAGGCAAGCTGAGCCAGGAGAGCTACCGCAGCCAGCGGCGGTCGCTCATCGACTCCGTCACAGGCGGGCAGGTGCAGCTCAGCTACCGCGAGGACGAGCGCACCGCGGCACGCCCCCGCTTCAACACCAAGCTGCTCGGCATCACGGCAGTGGTGCTGATCGTGGCGGGCATCGGCACGGTGCTGCTGATCAAGCGCTCGAACCATGCCGCCGCGGCGGCGCAGGCCGCCCAGGCCCAGGCACCGGCGGTACCCGCACTGCCGCCGGCCCCCGGCCCGGAACTGGTGCGCACCTTCGTGGAAGCGAACGACTGGACCGATGGCAGCCTGCAGAACTTCACGCGCCACTGGACCACCCTGGACACCGAGGACCAGAGTCAGGCGCGCGAGAGCCTGATGTACCCGCGCCTCGTGAGCGCAGTGCGCCAGCAGATGGACTCGGAGAAGGCGGTGGCAGGGCCCGCGAGCCCGCACCTCATGGAACTGCAGAAGCTGGCCAAGAGTCTCGGCATCCCCACGTCCTGACCGGCCTCGAAGCCGGCCCCGCGAAGATACCCGCCCTAGTCCTCGCTCTGGAACGAGATAGCGTCCGGCGACTCCGGAGCGAGGCGCTGCCCCAGCCCGATGATGCCGCTGCCCTTGATGGGATAGTTGTCGCGGCGCACGAACAGCTCCTCGCCGGAGCTGGTGCGCACGTAAGTGCCGTTGATGCTCTGGTCCACCAGCACGAAGTTGCCCTTGCGCAGCTCGATGCGGGCATGCATGCGGGAGATCAGGGTGTTCTTGACCACGAGGTCGTTCTCGTCGGCGCGGCCCATGACCACGGAGGAGTGCAGCTCGTTCACCTCGACCGACTGGTCGCGGTAGCGCAGGGTGAGCCTGGCCTTCTTGGTGGTCTCCGCGGTGGGCTTGAAGGAGGTGGACATGCGCGTCACGTCTTCGCGCTGCCACAGGAGCTCGATCATGTCGATCTCGTCCTTCTTGCCCTTCACCGCCGCGCGATCGATCTGGCGGGTGGAGGCCTTCCAGATGTCCGAAAGCTTGTCCATGGTGGCGGAGGTCGTGAGGGTCTGGCCGGGCTTGGCCTGCCCCGCCATGCGCGCTGCGGTGTTGACCGCGTCGCCGTAGACGTCGCCGTCGGCCTCGACGATCACCGGGCCGAAGTGGAATCCGACACGGATGGCGATGCTCTTGCCCTGCACCACCAGGCCCGCCGAGATGCGCTCCTGCATGCCGCTGGCGGCGTCGGCGGCGGCGTTCGGGTCGTCGAACACCGACATCACCTCGTCGCCGATGGTCTTCACCACCCGGCCGGACTGGCGTTTGGTCTCCTCGTCCATGATGGACACGCACTTCGCCACGGTGTCCCGCGCGATGGCATCGCCCATCGTCTCGTACAGCTTGGTGCTGCCGCAGACATCGGCGAACAGGATGGTGAGTTTGGTTTCCTTCATGGCCTGAGCAGGCCCCTGCGGGCCTTGGGTCCCCCCTTCGGTGGGCTCAATTTACCAATATATGAGGTCCCGGGCCAGCCCAAAGACCGGTCATTTCTCCGCCACTATATAAGCTATCCAGGACGGGTCCGGGTCGCCGTGTTCCACCGGCGTGAACTCATCGCTGCCCTCCCCGGTCTTGGGGTCGGTCCCCTGCCAGTAGACCTGGACTCGGCCGAAGCCCGCCTCGGCCAGGATCTCCCGTATCTCGGGCAGGGTCCACAGACGCCAGTAGTAGCTGAAAGCCTTGTTGAGCCGCGACCCGTCCGGGAAGGCGTAATGGATGTGGCAGGTGAAGTCCCCCGTGACCGGGTCATAGGCGGCTTGGTCCCATATATAGGTGAACCGGCCCATCTCCTCCCGTTCCTTCAATACCCGGCAGGCGTCGTAGCCGCCGAAGGCGTCCAGCATGAAGATGCCGTCGCTCTTCAGGCCCGCGCGCACGTTCTGGAAGTAGCGCTTGAGGGTCTTGCGGTCGCGGAAGATCCAGTAGCTGAAATTGAAGGCTGCCACGATGTCCACCGGGGCGGGACGGGTGGTGAGCACGTCCTCCTGCAGGAGCTTCAGGCGGGTCGTCTCGGAGGGCTTGAGACGGGAGACGTTGTGCTCGCGGCCCCAGTCCAGCACCGCGGAGTCGAGGTCGATGCCCACCGCCTCCCGGTCCCGCGCACTCTGGACCCAGGCACAGGCGAACAGCGCGCTGGCGCAGAAGTCCTCCCGCAGACGCTTGGGAACGCGGCCGCGGATGGACTTGTAGGTATCGGACATGAAGCCGATCTCCCAATCCGCATCCTGCACGGAGCGCTGGTAGAGCGCATAGCGGTCGGCCCGCTCGGCGAGCGTCGGCTTTCGGGTCTTGGTGTTGTTACGGCGTCGGGCGGGAACCTTGGATGACATCAGCCGGGGCTTCTTCTTTATAGGGAGAGGGCGTAACGCGGGGCCATTCTACCCCATCCGTTCAGGCGGCGGCCTTGAGCGAGGCGAGCGCGTCATTTAACACAGTGAGTCCGGCACCGGCGCGGTGACCCTCCTCGCTCAAGGCGCGGCGCCACTGGCGCGCGCCGGGGCAACCGTGGAAGAGGCCCAGGGCATGGCGGGTCATGCGTTGCAGCGGCACGCCTTCCTGCAACTGCGCCGCGATGTACGGCAGCCAGGCGCTCAGCACCTCGGTGCGGGATAGCACCGGGGCGGCGGGATCGAAGAAGCGCCGGTCCACGTCGGCGAAGAGGTAGGGATTGCTCACCGCCTCGCGCCCCACCATCACGCCGTCGAAGGCGCCCAGGTGCCGTTCCATGGCGTCCAGGGTCTGCACGCCGCCGTTCACCACTACGGTGAGGGCGGGGAAATCGCGCTTGAGCCGCTCTGCCACGTCATAGCGCAGCGGCGGGATCTCGCGGTTTTCCTTGGGGGAGAGCCCCTTCAGCCAGGCCTTGCGGGCATGGATGATGAAGACACGGCAGCCGCCCTCCGCCACCACGCCGACGAAGTCCACGAGCTCCTCGTAGCTGTCGCGCTGATCGACCCCGATGCGGGTCTTGACCGTCACCGGCAGTGGGCTCGCGGCTGCCATGGCCGCCACGCACTCCTTCACGAGGCCGGGCTCGTTCATGAGGCAGGCGCCGAAGCGGCCCTGCTGCACCCGGTCGCTGGGGCAGCCGGCGTTGAGGTTGACCTCGTCGTAGCTGTAGGCCGCGGCGAGACGCGCGCACGCAGCAAGGGCTTCCGGTTCGCTACCGCCGAGCTGCAACGCCAGCGGGTGCTCCGCCGGGTGAAACTCCAGGAAGCGGCGCGGGTCGCCGTGCAGCAGCGCACCGGTGGTGAGCATCTCGGTGTAGAGCCGGGTGTGGCGGCTCATGAGGCGGATGAAATAGCGGAAGTGGCGGTCCGTGTAATCCATCATGGGTGCCACGCACACCCGGTGCGTGGCCGGACGCGGCGCGGTGCTCACGGATACATCCAGGTGTGGCGCCAGCCGGAATCGCCGAGCAGGTAGCGCTCGCGCTCGTGCAGGCGGCCGTCCTTGGAGGACCAGAACTCCATGAGGTTCGGCGCGAGCCGGAAACCGGACCAATGGGGCGGGCGCGGCACATCCCTGCCTTCGAACTTCTTCTCGTATTCGGCGAAGTTGCGGTGCAAGGTGTCCTTGTGCGGCATCTCCTCGGACTGCTGCGAGGCCCAGGCGCCGATCTGGCTGATGCGCTTGCGACTGGCCCAATAGGCGTCTGCTTCGGCATCGCTGACGCTCTCGGTGACGCCCTCCACCCGCACCTGCTCCAATAACGGCTGCCAGTGGAAACACAGGGCCGCACGGGGCTCCTGGGCCAGGTCGCGACCCTTGTGGCTGTGCTTGTTGGTATAGAACACAAAACCCCGGGCATCGAAGCCCTTGAGCAGCACGATGCGCAGGGTAGGACGCCCATCCGGCGCCACGGTGGCGAGAGCCATGGCGGTGGGCTCGAGGATGCCCTTCTCAGCCTTGGCTTTCTCAAGAAAAACGCCGAAGCGCTGGAGCGCTTCGGCGTAGAGCTTGTCGGTAGTGTGCTGCATGGCCCTATTTTAACCCCGCAGCAGACCAGCCTTTAAGCGGCAGCTTCCGAGGCTCGCCCCGCCTTCTTGCGGTCCTGTTCTTTCAGGTGCCGCTTGCGCAGGCGGATGTTGAGCGGCGTGATCTCCACCAGCTCGTCGTCCTCGATGAACTCCAGGGCCTGTTCCAGGGTGAAGCGCAGGGCCGGGGTCAGCAGGATGTTCTCGTCGCGGCCGGCGGCACGGATGTTGGTGAGCTGCTTGGTCTTGAGCGGGTTCACCGTGAGGTCGTTGTCACGGGCATGGATACCCACGATCTGGCCCTCGTACACGTCCTCGCCAGGACCCACGCACAGGCGCCCGCGCTCCTGCAGGTTGAACAGGCCGTAGGGTACGACCTTGCCCGTGCCATTGGAGATGAGCGCGCCGTTGGCGCGCTGGTTGATACCCACGGCCTTCACCGGCGCGTACTTCTCGAACACGTGGTGCAGCAGGCCCGAGCCCGAGGTCATGGTGCGGAACTCGGTCTGGAAACCGATGAGACCGCGCGCCGGGATGATGTAGTCCAGGCGCACACGGCCCTGGCCGTCCGGACGCATGTCCTGCAGCGCGCCGCCGCGGGAACCGAGGGCCTCCATGATGGCGCCCTGGTGGCGGTCTTCCACGTCCACCGTGAGGTTCTCATAGGGTTCGTGCCGTTCGCCGTTCACCTCGTGATAGATGACCTGGGGACGGGCCACCGCGATCTCATAGCCCTCGCGGCGCATGGTCTCCAGGAGCACCGAGAGGTGTAGTTCGCCGCGGCCGGAGACACGGAATTTCTCCGCGTCCTCGCTGTCTTCGACGCGCAGCGCCACGTTGTGCAGGGTCTCGCGGTACAGGCGCTCGCGCACCTGGCGGCTGGTCAGGAACTTGCCGTCCTGGCCGGCGAAGGGCGAGCTGTTGGTCTCGAACATCATGCTGATGGTGGGCTCGTCCACGGTCAGGGACGGCAGGGCCTCCACGTGCTCCGGGTCACAGAGGGTCTCGGAGATGCGCGGCGCAGGGATGCCGGTGAAGGCGATGATGTCGCCGGCCTGGGCCTCCTCCACTTCCACGCGGTTCAGGCCGAGGAAGCCGAACACCTGTAGCACGCGCTCGCGGCGGGTCTTGCCCTCGGAATCGGTGACGATCACCGGGCTGTTGCGCTTGATGCGGCCGCGGGCGATGCGTCCGATGCCGATGGCACCCACGTAGCTCGAGTAGTCCATCTGGCTGACCTGGAGCTGGAACGGGCCGTCCAGGTTCACCGGCGGCGGCGGGCAATGCTTGATGATGGTCTCGAACAGGGGCGTCATGTCCTTGCCGGGCACGTCCATGTCCAGGGTGGCGAAGCCGTTCAGGGCCGAGGCGTACACCACCGGGAAGTCCAGCTGCTCGTCGGAGGCGCCGAGCTTGTCGAACAGGTCGAAGGTCTGGTCCAGCACCCAGTGCGGGCGCGCGCCATTGCGGTCGATCTTGTTGATGACCACGATGGGCTTGAGGCCGTGGGAGAAGGCCTTCTGGGTGACGAAGCGGGTCTGCGGCATGGGGCCGTCCACCGCGTCCACCACCAGCAGCACGCAATCCACCATGGACAGCACCCGCTCCACCTCGCCGCCGAAATCGGCGTGGCCAGGGGTATCCACGATATTGATGCGGTACTCGGTGTTCCCCTGCTTGAGCCGGATGGCCGTGTTCTTGGCCAGGATGGTGATACCCCGTTCCTTCTCCAGGTCGTTGGAGTCCATCACCCGCTCGGTGATGGGGGCACGGGCGTCCAGGGTGCCGGATTGGCGAAGCAGGCAGTCCACGAGGGTGGTCTTGCCATGGTCCACGTGGGCGATGATGGCGATATTGCGGAGATTTTCGATCACGGGTTAGTCCAGGGGGTCGGGGGGCGGGAAAAACGGCGAATTATACCGGGAAACCCCGAAATACGTAGGGGGTTTTTGGGCGATTTTTTCAGTCCATACAAGGGCTTCCAGCCATTGGACAGGGGGGTTTGACTCGCGTAAGCTCTTTCGCCGTTCGGGACCTGTCAACCTATCTTTGCCGATGTCTACGGGGATGACCTGCTGACACGCCGGGGGATGTGACTAAGCTTCGAACAAAAAGCAGTCACCCACCCATGCCCTGCCGCAAGGTAGCCGCCGGTGGGGAGACCGCAGGTAAACCACGGCCGGCAGCCTCAACATCTTCCGATCCCGTGGCGTGTTCTAAAGTCCTTGCAAGAGAGTGTTAATCGTATGACGTCCATTTATGTCGGTAATCTGCCTTTCTCCGCTAACGAAGATGAAATCCGCCAGAAGTTCGAGCAGTTCGGCGCCGTGCATTCGGTCAAGCTGATCTCCGATCGTGAGACCGGCCGCCCGCGCGGCTTCGGCTTCGTCGAGATGGATCAGTCCTCTGCCCAGGCCGCGATCCGCGAGCTGAATGGCAAGGACATGGGCGGCCGCCCGCTGCGCGTGAACGAAGCGCAGCCGCGTCAGCCCGGTGGTGGCGGCGGTGGTGGTGGTGGTGGCGGCGGCGGTGGCCGCGGCCGCTGGTAAGCACCCGCTTAACCCAGCCCCTTTAGCTGAATAAGCTAAGCAGCCCATGCCCCCGGCCGGATAGGCCGGGGCATGGGCTTTTTTGTCACCGCCCCCTGGTGACAATCATCACTATCCGATGGGTGCTCCCCTGCTTATGATTGATGCGGTTCGTCGCCCCTGCGCCGAACCTGCCGCGCCCGGCATTGTCTGATTGGGAATCGGAGTCCGAGCCAGGCGCGGCCTTCCACAAGACAGATACGGGGGACCACCATGAACGACACCAGCCCTACCGCCTTCGGCAGCCTGATCAACATACTTCTGGAGCCCAGGAAGACATTGCAGGACCTGCGCCAACACACGGGCTGGCTGTGGTGGCCCCTGGTGCTGACCTTCGGCTCGGTCATCCTGAGCATCGTCTGCTACTACAGCACCGCCGACTGGGACGTGATACGCCAGCAGCAGGCTGATGTCCTGAGCAACTACAACCTGACCCGTGACCAGATCGAGAACGCCCTGGCGGGGCTGACCCGCGGCAAAATCATCATGCAGGGTTCCATCGGCGTGGTGGTCATCTTCAGCGTGGTCTACCTGATCCAGGCGCTCTACCTGTTCCTGGCCGCCAAGATCGTGGGCGCCGAGGTGCAGGGCTTCGGTTCCTGGTTCAGCTTCACCGCTTGGACTTACTTCCCAGGTTTCGTCGGCTCGCTCGCCACTCTGGCAGCGATCCTCGCCTATGGGAAGCAGGCGACTTTCTCATCCGTCGACGTGACCTCGCTGAACACGTTGATATTCAAGCTGCCGATGGACCATAGCTGGTTCAACTACGCGAACAGCATCCACCTGGCGCTGTTCTGGACCCTTGCCCTCATGGCCATCGGTTTCTCGGCCTGGAGCAAGAGCAGCCTCGGCAAGTCCGCGGCCATCGTGCTGGCGCCCCATGTGCTGATCTATGGCATCTGGGCCATCCTCAAACTCGTCTGATCGCGAAGCAGGGGCAGATGGATAAGAAACGCAAACTCTGGACCGCGCTGGCCATCGCAGGCGGCATCGTCCTGATCATAGTGTTGAGCAAAGTGGGTGGCAGCCGCGGCGGTACACAGGTCGAGACCGCCCAGGTCGAAGCTCGCACCATCCGCAGCTCGATCCTGGCTTCCGGCGAGCTGCAGTACAAGGACCCGGTGGAACTCAAGCCCGAGGTGATCGGCAAGATCAGCGAGATCCCGGTGGTGGAGGGCCAGCGCGTGCGCAAGGGCCAGGTGCTGCTGCGACTCGACCCGGAGATCTTCAAGGCCCAGGTGCTGCAGCAGCGGGCGGCGGTGCAGCAGGCGCAGATCGCGATCCAGAGCCAGAAGCTCACGGTCGCGAACCTGCAGCTGCAGTTCAACCGCCAGCAGCAGCTCTACAAGCAGCACCTGGTGGACGCCAACAGCTTCGACAACCTCAAGAACCAGCTCGATCTCGCCGACAGCGAACTGGAGGCACGGCAGCAGGCACTGGAGATTGCCCAGGCCGAGCTCACCCAGTCCCAGCAGAACCTCAACAAGACCGTCATCACCTCCCCCATCAACGGCATGATCACCAGCCTGCCGGTGAAGGTGGGCGAGACCGTGATCACCGGCACCAACATCGCCGGGTCCACGCTCATGAACATCGCCGACCCCTCCGAGGTGCTGGCCGACGTGCAGGTGGATGAGGCCGATATCGCCAACGTCAAGCTGGGCGAGGACGCCAACATCGATGCGGTCTCGTTCCCGGACCGTACCCTGCACGGCAAGGTGCAGTTCGTCGCCTCCTCGGTGACGGACACCAGCAACAGCCTCACCGCCAGTGCCAGCCAGGGCCGTACCTTCGAGGTGAAGATCGCCATCACCGACAAGGAACTCGCAGTGCTCAAGCCCGGCATGAGCACGCGCGCCGAGATCTTCACCCAGAGCACGCCCGGTACGCTGTCGGTGCCGGTGCAGGCGATCCTCTACGAGAACGATCCCGGCTCCAAGAGCCTGGAGCCCACCTCCGGCGCCTACGTGTACAAGGTGATCGACGGCAAGGCGCAGAAGACTCCCGTGACCACCGGTGTCTCCAGCGATGCCTACCAGGCGGTCACCTCGGGCCTGCAGCAGGGGGACACGGTCGTGAGCGGGTCCTACCAGACCCTGCATCACCTGGCGGACGGGACCAGCGTGACGGTGGCACCGGCCGCAGCCAGCAAGGGCGGCACCAAGAAGACCCCGTGATGAGCACCGATACGGTCCTGGAGCTGCGCGCCGTCACCAAACGCTACGTGATGGGTGATGCGGTACTGAACGCGCTCGACGGGATCGACCTCAGCATCCAGCGCAACGAGTACGCCGCGTTCATCGGCCCCTCCGGCTCGGGCAAGTCCACGCTCATGAACATCGTGGGCTGCCTGGACAAGCCCACCTCCGGAGAGTACGTGTTGAACGGCACGCCGGTGGCGGAACTGGACGACAATGCGTTGGCCGGTATCCGCAACCGCGAGATCGGCTTCATCTTCCAGAACTTCAACCTGCTGGGCCGCTCCGACGCCCTGCACAACGTGATGCAGCCGCTCATCTACCGCGGCATCCCCTATGCCGAGCGCAAGCGCATCGCCACCGAGGCCCTGGAACAGGTCGGCCTGGGCGAGCGCCTGCACCACCTGCCGAACCAGCTCTCCGGCGGCCAACGCCAGCGCGTGGCCATCGCCCGGGCGCTGGTCGGCAAGCCCTCGATCCTGCTGGCGGACGAGCCCACCGGCAACCTGGATTCGAACACCGCCCGCGACGTGATGGCGATGTTCGACGTGCTGCATAAGAGCGGCAACACCATCATCGTGGTGACCCACGACCAGGACATCGCCAACCATTGCCGGCGGGTGATCCGCATCAAGGACGGCAAGATCGTCGGCGATACCGTCAACCAGCCCAAACCGGCCAAGGGCGGGGTCCGTGTCTAACTTCCTCGAAAGTTTGCGCGCGGCCTTCACCGCGATCTTCGCCCACAAGCTGCGCAGCGTGCTCACCACCCTCGGCATCATCATCGGCGTGATGTCGGTGATCGCGGTGGTGTCGCTGCTGCAGGGCTTCAGCCTGGCCCTGTCCGCCAACTTCCGCGGCATGGGCTCGAACACGATATTCGTGAACGCCTACGTCTCGCGCAACGACCAGCTGGCCGGCAAGACCGCCAAGATCACCACCGAGGACCTGCTCGCCATCCAGCACGAAGTGCCGGGCATCAGCCGCATCACACCGGTGCTGATCATCGCGTTCCTGAACGGCCAGGTGCAGTACCAGGGCCAGACCACCTACTCCCTGATCGCCGGCACCACCTACACCCACGCCGAGAACACCGAGTTCTATCCGGTGCGGGGCCGCTACCTCACCCCCAGCGACGACTTCGCGCACCGGCGCGTCGCCGTGGTGGGTGCGAGCGTCGTGAAGGATCTCCAGCTCGGCGACAACCCGGAGGGCCGCTTCATCCAGATGTTCGGTCAATGGTTCAAGGTGATCGGCGTGCTCAAGGAACTGGGCTCGTTCCTCGGCTTCGACCAGGACTCGCGCATCTACATCCCCTTCGGCACCGCCCATAGCCTGCTCGGCGGCGCCACCAATCCCAGCATCCAGATCGACATGGACGTGAACGACGTCAAGCAGCTGGACGAGATCAAGGGCCGCATCACCACCGTGCTGCGCCGCCAGCACGGCCTCAAGGCCGGCCAGGACGACGACTTCAAGGTCCAGACCGCGGCCCAGCTCGCCGACAGCATCAACCAGATCTTCAACGCCGCGAGCGTGATCCTGGGTGGCATCGTCAGCATCGCACTGCTGGTGGGCGGCATCGGCATCATGAACATCATGCTGGTGTCGGTGACCGAACGCACCCGCGAGATCGGCATCTTGAAGAGCCTGGGTGCCCGGCGCAGCGATATCCTGCTGCAGTTCCTCATCGAGGCGGTCACGCTGTCGCTCCTGGGCGGGCTCATCGGGCTTGCGCTCGGCTACGGTATCGGCCTCATGGTGGTGAAGCTGGTGCCTGCGTTCGAGGGCGCCTATGTGCCGCTCTGGACGGTGGCGCTGGCCATGGGCTTCTCCATGGGCGTGGGCATCATCTTCGGCATAGCACCCGCCGCCAAGGCCGCCGCGCTCGACCCCATCGACGCGCTGCGCTACGAGTAGCCCCGTGTACGCCCTCACCGAAAGCGTCCGTTCCGCCCTGTACGCGATCCGCGCGCACAAGCTCCGGAGCTTCCTCACCACCCTCGGCATCATCATCGGCGTGATGGCGGTGGTCACGGTGGTGTCGCTGATCCAGGGCTTCAGCCAGTCCATCAGCAGCCAGTTCGCCGGCTTCGGCACCGACAGTCTCACCGTTCAGGCCTACCTGCCGTTCAAGCAGATCCTGCAGGGCAAGCAGGCGCGCATCTCGCCGGAGGACATGCTGGCGATCCAGCACGAGGTGCCGGGCGTGAGCGGTCTCACGCCGCTGCTTCAGGTGGGCCAGTTCGGCAGTGCCATCGAATACAAGGGCGAGGCCAGCTCCTCGCGCCTCCTGGGCGTGACCCAGGCCTATGCCCAGGTGTTCAGCGACTACCCCGAGACCGGCCGCTTCATCACCCCCGGTGACGACCTCTCGCACCGGCGCGTAGCCATCATCGGCGCGACGGTGATCGACCACCTGCACCTGCCGGCAGACCCCATCGGCACCTATTTCCAGGTCGGCGGGCAGTGGTTCAAGATCGTGGGCGTGCTGCACAAGCAGGGCTCGATCCTCGGCAACGACCAGGACGACAAGGTGCTGATCCCCTACGGCACGGCCCACACCCTGCTGGGCGGCGCCACCAAGGAAGACATCATCGTCCAGCTCAAGGTCAACGACGTCACCCAGATGGACGCCATCAAGGAGCGGGTACGGCAGCTGCTGCGGCGCCGCCACAACCTCAAGGCGAGTCAAGACGACGACTTCAAGGTGCAGACCGCCTCCCAGGTCACCGACTCCTTCAACAGCATCCTCAACATGCTGACCGTGGTGCTGGGCGGCATCGTCGGCGTGTCGCTGCTGGTGGGCGGCATCGGCATCATGAACATCATGTTGGTCTCGGTCACCGAGCGTACCCGCGAGATCGGCATCCTCAAGAGCCTCGGCGCCCGGCGCAGCGACATCCTGGTGCAGTTCCTGCTGGAGGCGGTGGCGCTCTCCATGCTGGGAGGTATCATCGGCCTGATCCTGGGTTACGCCATCGGCACGCTCATCGTCTACGCCGTACCCTCGTTCCGCGGCGCCCACGTGCCGATGTGGGCGGCGCTGGTGTCCATCGGTTTCTCCACCAGCATCGGCGTCATCTTCGGCATCGCCCCGGCTGCGAAAGCAGCATCCCTGGATCCTATCGACGCGTTAAGATACGAGTAGATAGGCGCCTCTAAAAATTGATCTTTTGTCCTCTGGCGGCATTATAAATGCCCTCGCAATCCTCATGTACACTAAAAGTACACTCCGGTTGCTCGGGCATTTTTGCCTTGCCATAGGAGCAAAATCTCTAATTTTTAGAGGCGCCTATCCAATCCATGCACTCGAAAACCATCCCCACCCTCGTGGCACACCGCGGCTACCCCGCGCGCTACCCGGAGAACACGCTGGTCGGCATCCAGGCGGCGGTGGAAGCCGGCGCGCCCTGGTTCGAGTGCGACGTGCAGCTCTCCTCCGACCTCGTGCCCTTCCTCTGCCACGACGACTCGCTGCGCCGCACCGCCGGCCTCGACCGGCTCATCATGGAGATGGATTCGAAGGCGCTCGCCTCGATCGACGTGGGCGAGGCGGCGCGCTTCGGTGCGAAGTACGCCGGCACCCATCCCACGCACCTCACCGAGCTCGCGGAGTATCTCTCCCGCCACCAGGGCGTGCAGGGCTTCATCGAGATAAAGTCCGAGAGCCTGGAACACTTCGGCCACGAGACGGTGGTGCGGCAGGTGATGCAGGCGGTGAGGCCGGTGCTGGACCGCTGCGTGATCATCTCCTTCGATGCCCTGTCCCTGAAGCTCGCACGGCAGATGGGCGCGGGCCCGGTGGGCTGGGCGCTGGAAGATGCGGGTCCTGCCACCGCGAAGCTCGCTGCGGAGTTCCAACCCGAGTACCTCTTCGCCGGCACCCGACTCTTCACCGAGGCCCTGGCGCACCTCAAGGGCGGCTGGCAGTGGGCGGTGTACCAGGTGCAGGACCCGGCCCGGGCGGTGGCGCTCACGGAACAGGGCGCGGACCTCGTGGAGACCGATGCCATCGGCGACATGCTGAAGGCCTATGCCTGAACTCCTGGACCTCGTCGTCGTCGGCGCCGGTATCCATGGTGCCGGTGTGGCCCAGGCGGCCGCCGCCGCCGGCTACAGCGTGCGGGTACTGGAAAAGGATGGGGTGGCCCACGGCACCTCCAGCCGTTCCAGCAAGCTCATCCATGGAGGCCTGCGCTACCTCGAACAGTTCCAACTGGGGCTGGTGCGTGAATGCCTGCAGGAGCGGGAACTCCTGCTCAAGCTCGCGCCGGAACTGGTGCGGATCAAGCCTTTCTATATCCCGCTCTATAGCGACACCCACCGCCGGTCCTGGCAGCTCTATGCGGGCTTGAGCCTCTATGCGCTGCTGGCAGGCCCCGGGCATCACGCCCGCTTCCGCACGCTGCCGCGCCGGGAATGGGATGCCCTGGGAGGATTGAGGACAGAGGGGCTGCGCAAGGTGTTTCAGTACTGGGACGCCCAGACGGACGATGCCGCCCTCACCCGCGCGGTGCTGCGTTCCGCCCAGGACCTGGGCGCCGATCTCTGCATGCCGGCGTGTTTCCTGGACGCCGAGTTGCAGGAAGATGGCGTGATGGTGCGCTATGAGCAAGCGGGCCGGCGATCGGAATGCCGGGCCCGGGTGCTGGTGAACGCCGCCGGCCCCTGGGTCGCCGACGTGGCAGCGCGCATCCCTTCATTCATTTCCCATGTGCACAGCGAGCTGGTGCAGGGAACCCACATCCTGGTGGACATCCCCAGCCGCGAAGGCATCTTCTATATGGAGGTGCCGCGGGATGGGCGCGCGGTGTTCCTCATGCCCTGGAAGGGCCAGAGCTTGGTGGGCACCACCGAGACGCCGTTCCCCGGACGTGAACCCGGCGCGGTCTCCCCCAGCGAGCAGGAGCGGGAATACTTGCACCAGGTGGTGCAGCATTATTTCCCGCGTCAGCCGTTCCGGGAGCTCGGCGCCTTCGCGGGCCTGAGGGTGCTGCCCCGAGACGAAGCCCGCCCCTTCGAGCGCGGTCGCGAGCTCATCCTGGAGACGGACCGCGTGGCGCGGCCGCGGCTCATCGGCCTCTACGGCGGCAAGCTCACTTCGTACCGGGCGGATGCGCAGAAGGTGTTGGCGAAGATCCGCGGCAGCCTGCCTGATCGAACTCCCCGCGGCGATACCCGCGCCCTGCCCCTGCGGCCGGCCGACTGACATGTCCCGCCGCTGTGTGCTGGCACTGGACCAGGGCGGACACGCCAGCCGGGCCTTGCTGTTCGATTCTGCCGGCACGGTACTGGCACGGGCGGAGCGGCGCATCGCCACCCGCCGCGAAGGCCGGGACCGGGTGGAGCATGCTCCCCAGGCGGTGCTTCGCTCCCTGCGGCAGGCGGCGGAAGCGGCCATCGCCATGCTGCCGCCGGATACGGAGATCCAGGCGGCGGCGCTCGCCACCCAGCGCTCCAGCATCGCCTGTTGGGACCGGCGCAACGGTCGGCCTCTCTCACCGGTGTTCTCCTGGCAGGACCGGCGCGCGGCGCGCCAAGTGGCGGCGCTCGTAGCGCACACCCAGGAAGTGCGCAGGCTCACGGGCCTGGTGCTCTCGCCCCACTACGGCGCCAGCAAGATCGCCTGGTGCCTACGGCACCTCCCCGAGGTCCGGCAAGCGATGCGGCGCGGCCATCTCGCGGCAGGACCGCTGGCGAGCTATCTCGTGGCCGGACTGACTGAGGAACGAGTCTGCGTCGCGGATCCGGTGAACGGCGCCCGCACCCAGCTCATGGACATCCGCCGCGGCGAATGGTCGGCCAAGCTCTGCGGGTTGTTCGGCGTGCCGCAAGAGATCTTGCCGGACTGCGTGCCGAACCATCACCGCTTCGGCACGCTACGGCTCGCGGGCCGCACCCTGCCTCTCACCGTGGTCACGGGGGACCAACCGGCGGCGCTGTTCGCCCGGGGCGAGCCGGAAAGGGGTATCGCTTACATCAACATCGGCACTGGCGCCTTCGTGCAAGCCTTGAGTGAACGGCGCGTGCCGGACCTGCTGCAGAGCCTGCTGTGGCGCGATCCCAAGCGCGGCACGCTGTTCGCCTTGGAAGGCACCGTGAACGGTGCCGGTGCGGCGCTGGACGCGGCGGCGGCGCAGTTCGGCATGAGGCCGGCGGCGGCATTGCGCCTGCTGCCAGCGTCGCTGGCCGCGGCGGAGGAGCCGCCGCTGTTCCTGAACGGCGTCGGCGGCCTGGGCGCACCCTACTGGCAACCCCACTTCCGTTCCCGCTTCATCGGCCGTGGCGATGCAGGGCAGAAGCTGGCGGCAGCCGTCGAGAGCGTCGTGTTCCTGCTGCATGCGAACCTGCGGCGCATGCAAGGCGCGGGCATGGCGTTCCGGCGCATCCAGGTCAGCGGCGGACTGGCGCAACTGGACGGCCTGTGCCAGCGACTCGCGGATCTCGCGGGCCTGCCGGTAGAGCGCCCAGAGATGCATGAGGCGACGGCGCTGGGGCTCGCCTGGCTCATGGACGGACTCGAGCGTGCGCCGCAGAGGACCGGCACACATTTCGAGCCGCACGATAACGGATGGCTCACCGCGCGGGAGCGGCGCTGGCAACGCGCGCTGCACGCGTCCCTGGCATGAAAAAAGAAGGCCCGCTCGCGCGGGCCTTCCGGTGCTTGGGTCCGAAGACGCTTACTTGTCTTCGCCCTTGACGGCCCAGGTGGGCGGCAGTGACGGCGTCCAAGAATCGAAGCCGTGGGAGTCCCAGATGTTGCCGGAGATGCCGGTACCCTCGTTGACCAGCGATACGTCGTAGTTGCCGCCGCTCGTCAGGCTCGCGGTCACGTGCGGGTTGAACACCAGGCGGAAATCGCCGTGCTCGTTCGCGACCACAAGGGCGGTGAGGTGCAGCGGCTTGTAGGCGGCCTTGAAGGTCACATCCAGCGTGCCCTCGCCGCCATCGATCAACAGGTTGTCCGAGGACAGGAGGTAGCCCGGGTTCTGGCCGGCCAGGTGAACAGTGCCCGGGTGCGGCGCGACAGCCCACTGGGCCGGGAAGTCCTCGCCTTCGCTGGCGGCGGGCGCGGTGGGCGGGGTGGCGGCCGGCGAGGCGGTGGCAGCCGCGGACTGGGCGGCGGCGGCGGTGCTGTTGGCCGGCAGCGGGTTCAGGGTCACGTTCGCCGGCGGCAGCTTGGGCGGCGTGGTGAGCACCTTGAAGCCGTTCTCCACCGCGCCGAAGTCGACCTGGTTGTCGCCGATCTTGAAGCTCTTGAAGCCGGACTGGTCCTTGAGCACCTGGCAGGACGGCTTGTAGAAATCGTTCCATTCTAGGGAGGCGAAGTGCGCGCTGCACTTGCCGTCCTTGACCTCGATGGAACCCAACACCAGGTGGTCGTTGGCCGGGAGTTCCGCGACCAGTGCGTAGGGCTTGCTGGAGGAGCACCCTTGCAGCAGCAGCGCAGCGGCGACGCCCGCGTACACGATCCAATGGGTAATGGCACGGCTGGTCATGGCATCTTCCCCGTTGTTGATGGCTTGGTTTTCAGAGGCCCGCAGGCCTCGCAGAATCATAGACTGTTGCCCGGCTGGAATCCACGGGGCTTTTGCGGCTCTAAAGGCTCAATCCAAGGCGCGTGCCCTCCTCGATGGCCCGCTTGGCATCCAGCTCACCCGCCAGGCGCGCCCCACCGATGAGGTGGACCTCCATGCCTGCGAGGTCCACCGCGAGCTCGCGGCGGCTCTCCTGGCCGGCGCAGATCACCACGTTGTCCACCTCGAGGACGCTCGGCGCGCCGTCCACGGTGATGTGCAGACCGGCGTCATCCACGCGCCGGTATTCCACGCCGCCCTGCATCCGTACCCCATGCGCCTTGAGGGAGGAACGGTGGGCCCAGCCGGTGGTCTTGCCCAGGGTGCGGCCCGGCCGGCCAGCGGAACGCTGCAGCAGCCACACCTCCCGCACCGCAGCCTCCGGCCGCGCCGGCATGAGCCCGCCGCGCGCCGCGTAACCCTCGTCCACGCCCCACTCCCGCATGAAGCGGTGCGGCTCGACGCTGGGATAGGGTGGGGACTGCACCAGGAACTCCGCCACGTCGAAGCCGATGCCCCCGGCGCCCACGATCGCCACGCGCCGGCCCACCGGCCGGCCGTGCAGCAGCACCTCCACGTAGGACAGCACCTTGGGATGATCGAGGCCGGGGATGGCCGGGACGCGCGGCCGCACGCCCGTGGCGAGCACCACCGCGTCGAAGCCTTGTGCGCGTAGCGCGGCCGCGTCCACCTCGCGCCCGAGCGCCAGCGTCACACCCAGGAGCTCCAGGCGCCGGCGGAAGTAGCGCAAGGTCTCGTGGAACTCTTCCTTGCCGGGGACACGCTTGGCCATGTTGAACTGGCCGCCGATCTCGGCGGCGGCGTCGTACAGCGTCACCGCGTGGCCGCGCTCGGCGGCGCTGACGGCGGCGGCGAGCCCGGCGGGACCTGCCCCCACCACGACGATGCGCCGCGCGCGCGCCGCCGGCACGCTCCGGAATTCCGTCTCGCGGCAGGCCCGCGGGTTGACTAGGCAGGTGGCGAGCTTCTGTTCGAACACGTGGTCGAGACAGGCCTGGTTGCAGGCGATGCAGGTGTTGATCTCATCACTGCGCCCCGCTGCTGCCTTGTTCACCCACTCTGGGTCCGCCAGGAGCGGCCGGGCCATGGACACCATGTCCGCCTGGCCCTCCGCCAGCACCTTCTCGGCGACCCCCGGCATGTTGATGCGGTTCACGGCGATGAGCGGCAGCTTCACTTCGCGCTTCAGGCGCGCCGTGACCCAGGTGAAGGCGGCGCGTGGCACGCGCGTGGCGATGGTGGGGATACGCGCCTCATGCCAGCCGATGCCGGTGTTGATGAGGGTGGCGCCGGCGGCCTCGATGGCCTTCGCCAGGGTCACCACCTCCTCCCAGTCGCTACCCTGTTCGACCAGATCCAGCATCGAGAGGCGGTAGATGAGGATGAAGTCCCGGCCCACCGCTTCGCGGGTGCGGCGCACGATCTCCACCGGCAGGCGCATGCGCCGGGCGAAGTCGCCGCCCCAGGCATCGTCGCGCTTGTTGGTGCGGGCCACCAGGAACTCGTTGATGAAGTAACCCTCGGAACCCATGATCTCGACGCCGTCGTAACCCGCCTCCCGGGCGCGCGCGGCGCAGCGCACGAAGTCGGCGATCTGCCTCTCGATGCCGCGGGCACTCAAGGCCCGCGGCCTGAACGGCGTGATGGGTGCCTTGAGGGCTGATGGCGCCACCGAGAACGGATGGTAGGCGTAGCGGCCCGCGTGCAGGATCTGCATGCAGATGTGCCCGCCCTCCGCATGCACGGCTTGGGTCACCCTGCGATGCCGGGCGACTTCCCAGGACCGGCTCAGCTTTGAGGCGAAAGGCGCGAGAGAGCCGACGAGGTTCGGTGCGATGCCTCCGGTGACGATGAGGCCAGCGCCGCCCCGGGCCCGCTCCGCGAAGTACTCGGCGAGCTTGCCGTAGTCCCGGGCACGGTCCTCCAGGCCCGTGTGCATGGAACCCATGAGCACCCGGTTGCGCAGCGTCACGAACCCGAGGTCCAGGGGTGCCAGCAGATGAGGGAAGGCTGCGCTCATAGCTCGGCGTCACCGTCGGTCACCCGCCACAGGTACCAGGATGCGATCGAGCGGTAGGGCGCCCAGGCCCGGCCTGCCCGCTCGAGGGTGGAGTACGCAGGCAGTCGCTTCATGCCGTAGGCCCGCTGGAAACCCTTGCGCACCCCCAGGTCCGTCACCGGCAGCACGTCCGGGCGGCCGAGGGTGAAGATCAGCAGCATCTCCACGGTCCAGCGGCCGACGCCGCGCACCTGGGTGAGGCGCTCGATGATCTCCGCATCGGGCATGCGCTTCAGGCCCTTCGAGTCCGGCACGGTGCCGTCTAGCGCCTTGGCGGCGAGATCCTTGAGCGCCAAGAGCTTGTTGCGGGAGAGGCCGGCGCCGCGCAACGAGGCCTCCGGCAGCGCCAGCAGCGCCTCCGGGTGCGGCCCCAGCTCCGGCGGGAAGAGCGCCACCACGCGGCCGAGGATGGTGGCGGCGGCCTTGCCCGAGAGCTGCTGGTAGGTGATGGCGCGCATCAGCGAGTGGAACGGGCTGCGCAGCGGCATGAACTCCAGGCGGCAGGGCCCGATGCCGGCGATGACGGCGGCCATTCGCGGATCGGCGCGGCGCAGGTGGCGCAGGGCCGGGCGTACATCGTGGCGGGATTTGTCATTTGCCGTGCGATCCAAAGCTTTTCCTTCCCTATTGCCAAGCGGGCCGCCTGGGCTCAACCTTATATGAGAAGAACACCCCTCCGAAGCCCAAGGTGCCCCCATGCCGCAGAAAGACCTGGTAGCCGCGCTGCTCGCGGCCCTGGCGAAGGACCCGGACATCAATCTGCACGAATCCCCCATCCACATCGCCTATCATGACAGTCTGCGGCTCGAAGGCGAAGTGGCCAACATCATCGTCAAGCGCAAGGCCCGGCGCATCGCCATGGAGCTCTCGGGCTTGAACGACATCGAGGATCGCCTGCGGCTCCGGCCCGGCGAACGGCGCACCGGCAAGGCGCTGCTGGATGCCGCCACCTCCGCCCTATCCCAGGAGCCCGCCTTCCGCGACATCGCGGTGCACCCCCATCCCGCCACCGAGTCCGGCCGCGACTGGATCGGCGTCGACGTGGACGACTGCGTGGTACGCCTCGACGGCCAGCTGAACAGCCTCTCGCACCGGCGCCTGGCGGAGGTCATCGCCTGGTGGGTGCCGGGCAGCTGCGACGTGCACAACCATATCCGGGTCCGCCCGGCCGAGAAGGACAACGACGACGAGGTCTCCGACGCGGTGCGCATGGTGCTTGAGAAGGACCCGTTGCTGCACGCCGAGAGCATCGACGTGCGCACCCGTGACCGCGAGGTGACGTTGCGCGGGGCGGTGCACAGCGACGAGCAGCGCCGCATGGCGATCTACGACTGCTGGTACGTGCCGGGCGTGCACGAGGTCCACGACCAGATGCAGGTGCAAGGCTGAGCAGGCTCCGGACGCCGCAGGCGGCGTCCTGGGATCCCATATGAAGATATTCATCGGCGTCTTATATACGCTGCTGCCAGAGCTGATCGTGTTCATGCTGGCGGCGCTCCTGGCGGTGCAAGTCACCTCCTTCCCCCGGCCGGGCCAGCTCGCGGTGGAACTCTCTGTCGGCGCGGTCCTGCTGGCGGCGCTCGGCCTCTCCGCCCAGTTCAATCGCAGCCGCATGTTCTTCGCCTTGCTCACGCTGCTCGCCGCCTACGTGGGCGTGTTCGCGCTCAGCCGCACCGTGGATCCGCTCACCCACGCGGTGCTGAGCGGCGGCCTCAACCTGTTCCTGCCGCTGGACGTGCTGGTATTCGCCTGCATCCCGGAGCGCGGCGTGTTCAGCCGTTACGGCGGCCTGTGGTTCGGGGTACTGGCCGGCGAGGCGCTGGCGCTGTGGGCGATGGCGGCATTCCCGAGCCTGCTGCTGGCGCGGGCTTTGCATGTGCAGTTCGTGCACCTCTCCTTCCTCAACCACAGCGCCGTGACCCAGCCCGCGCTGCTCGCCACCGGGCTCGGCCTCGTCTGGCTCAACGACCAGCTGCTGCGCAAGCACGACGCCGAGAGCGCCGCGTTCTTCCTGGCGCTGGCGATGGCGGTGCCGGTGCTGCATGGCGCGCCGCTAGCCTGGGGTGCGTTGTTCCTGGGCGCGGCGGGCCTGGGCTTCGGCTACGCGGTTATCCAGGGTTCCTGGAGCATGGCCTACCTCGACGAGCTGACAGGCCTGCCGGGGCGGCGCGCGCTGGAGGAGCAGATGCGCCAGCTCGGCGGACGCTATGCCATCGCCATGGTGGACGTGGACCACTTCAAGCTCTTCAACGACCGCTACGGCCACGACGTGGGCGACCAGGTACTGCGTTTCGTGGCCTCACGCCTGCAGCAGCCGGCGCTCGCGGGCCGGCCGTTCCGCTACGGCGGCGAGGAGTTCTGTCTGCTCTACGGGGGACGCGGGCTGGACGAGGTGTCGCAGGAACTGGAGGCGGTGCGCGCCGACATCGAGGCCTGCCGTTTCGACCTGCGCCATGGCGGGCGGCGCAGCGAGGACACGGGGCCCGGCGAGAACCAGCCGGACATGCTCTCCATCACCGTCAGCATCGGCGCGGCCCAGCACGGCGACAGCCTGAACGAGCCCTGGACCGTGCTCAAGGCAGCGGACAAGGCGCTCTACGATGCCAAGCACGCCGGCCGTAACCGCGTCAGCTTGGCGTAGACTCTCACCCATGTACCTTGATGCGGGCGGCACCGGTGTGGCCATCCTGCTGCTGCTCGCGGCGGCGGCGGGCTTCCTGTTCTGGAACGACAGCCTGCGGGCACGCGAGCGCATGGTGGCGACCTGCGCGCGGCTGTGCCGCGAGCTCAAGGTGCAGTTCCTGGACGAGAGCGTCGTGCTCACCCGCCTGAGCCTGGGCCGGGGCGCCTCCGGCTGGCCCGAGTTCACCCGCGTCTACGGCTTCGAGTTCAGCGGCACCGGCCAGGACCGCTGGCAGGGCCGTGCCACCCTCGCCGGCCGCCGCGTGCTCTCGGTGCAGCTCGACCACCCGGATGGGGTCACCATCCTGGACGGCGGGGCGCCGGTCTCGCCGGACCTGCTCCGGCTGACGCAGTTCGTCGGGCCAGGGGACGGACGCTCCCTGCACTGATCCCCTGCCGGTTGTCCTGCCCACCCGCCTCATCTAATATCGCCGGGTCCCCGCGCCGCACGGCCTGGGGCTCCATCAAACCGATATAGGGGTCCCGCGCAATGACAGCTCCCGACAAGGTCCGACGCGAAGCCGGTGTGATCGGACTCCTGTATGCCAGCCTGGGCAGCATCATCGGCTCCGGCTGGCTGTTCGGCGCCCTCAACGCCTCCATGCAGGCGGGCCCCTTCAGCATGGCCTCCTGGACCATCGGCGCCACCGCGGTGCTGTTCCTGGCCTTCGTGTTCGCGGAACTCTCCACCATGTTCCCGAACTCCGGCGCGCTGGTGCACATGGTGCACGTGAGCCACGGCGACATGCTGGGCAAGATCTGGAGCTGGGTGCTGTTCCTGGCCTTCGTCTCGGTGCCGCCGGTGGAAGTCATCGCGGTGCTGACCTACATGAACACCCTGCTGCCGCAATCAGGCTTCCTCGGCATGGGGCACTTCCTGGACGCTAGCGGCCTGCTCACGCCGATTGGTACGGCGAGCTCGCTGGTGCTGCTGGCGCTGGTGGTGGCCTTGAACTTCATGGCCATCCGCTGGGTCATCGCCATCAACAGCGTGACCACCTGGTGGAAGGTGCTGGTGCCGGTGGTCACCATCTTCATCCTCATGGCTTATTCCTTCCACCCGGAGAACATGACGGCACAGCTGCAGAGCACCCCCACCAGCGGCATCTTCACCGCCGTGGGCACCGCCGGCATCATCTTCAGCTTCCTGGGCTTCCAGCAGGCCATCGCCCTCGCCGGCGAGACCCGCAACCCGGGCAAGTACGTGCCCATCGCGCTGATCGGCTCGGTGGTGATCGCCCTCATCATCTACTTGGGCCTGCAGTACGCTTTCATCGTGGCACTGGATCCCAACGACATCAGCTCCGGCTGGCCGCAGCTGCACTTCGCGGGCATGTTCGGTCCCCTGGCCGCCATCCTCACCGCCGTCGGTGCGCTATGGTGGGCCTCGGTGCTGTACTTCGACGCGGTGGTATCGCCGCTCGGCACCGCGTTCATCTACATCACCGGCAGCCCTCGCATCCTGATGGCTGCCGGCGAGATGGGCGGCGCCCCCTCCCACGTGGCCAAGCTCAACCGCTGGGGTGTGCCCTGGATCGCCCTGATCGCCACCTATATCTTCGGCGCTGCGTTCTTCTTCCCGTTCCCGTCCTGGTCCAAGCTGGTCTCTGCGGTGTCCTCCATTACCGTGCTCTCCTACGCCATCGGCCCGGTGATCCTGCTGCACCTGCGCAAGATCCTGCCCGGCGCGGAGCGCCCGTTCCGCCTGAAGGGCTCCGCCGCGGTCTCGATGATCGCGTTCATCGCCTCCAACTGGATCATCTACTGGACCGGCAACTACGTGATGAGCGTGCTGTTCGTGCTGGTGGGCGGCTACGTGGCCTTCCTGCTGGTGTGGCACCTCCTGGTGAAGCGGCTGCCCGCTTCGAGCCTCGGCTGGCAGCACGCCTGGTGGCTGCTGCCCTACTTCGCCGGCATGTGGCTGATCAGCTTCTTCGGCCCTTCCGCCAGCGGGATGGGCGGCAACGACACTTTCGGCTTCTTCACCGGCATGCTGTTAGTGACGCTGTTCAGCCCCGCCATGCTGTGGCTGGCGCTGAAGACCGGCGTCACCTCGGCGGCGGCTCAAGCCCATTCCGACAAGGTGGGAGCCATGGGCTCGCGTGGCATGGAGATGCCTCTGCACTGACCGAAGCTGCCGCGCTCGGCAGCCCATGTAAGAAGAAAGGCCGGCGTAAGCCGGCCTTGCTTTTTCCAGAGGTGATTCGCCTCAGTCGAAGCTGCGGCTGCGAAGACGCTTCTTGTCCCCCTGGCGCTTCTTGCCCTCGAGACGCCGGCGCTTGGAGCCCTTGGAGGGCTTGGTCTTCTTGCGCGGCTTGGGCGGATGCAGCGCCTGCTCCACGAGGGCGATGAGGCGCTCCAAGGCGTCCGCCCGGTTGCGCTCCTGGGTACGGTGGCGCTGGGCCTGGATGATGAGCACGCCCTCGTCCGTGACCCGCGAGCCCGCCAGGGCCTCGAGCCTCAGGCGCACGCCGACCGGCAGGTAGATACTCTTGCGCAGGTCCCAGCGCAGCTCCACCGCGCTCGCCACCTTGTTCACGTTCTGGCCACCCGGACCGGAGCTGCGCACGAAGCTGAACTGGAACTCGGTGGCGTCCAGCATCAGGCCGTTGCTCAGGAATATCTGGGTCTCGCGGCTCACAGGCGCGCCTCCATCTGCGCGATCCGGGCGGGATCGATGTCGTAGTCCTTGCAGTCCACCACCCGCTCCACGCGCCAGGAGAAGCCGCCGTCGTGGATGCCGGGCGCTGCCAGGTTGAGCAGCGGCCTGCGCCGGTAGGGACGCCCTTCCCGGTCCCGCACCAGCATCACCACGGGCTTGAGGCGGCTGTCGGGATTACTGGACATGACGATGCCGAGCGCGCCGGTGTTGAGCTCCACCAGGCTGCCGATGGGATAGATGCCGATGCAGCGGATGAACTCCTGCATCAGGTCTTCGCCGAAATCACGCGGCGCCCAGTGGAACATCATGTTGAGGCAGTTCGCGGCCGGGATACCTTCATGGTAGACGCGGTCGCTGCTGATGTCGTCGTAGACCTCCGCCACCGCCACCACCCGCACGTGCAAGGGGATCTCCTCGCCCTTGAGGCTGAAAGGGTAACCCTGCCCGCCGATGCGCTCGTGGTGCAGGTGCACCACGTCCAGCGCCAGCGGCGGGAAACCGCCCTGCTTGCGCAGCATCTGGTAGCCGTCGCCCGGGTGCTTCTTCAGGATGTCGAACTCGTCCTCGGTGAGCACGCCCGGCTTGTCGAGGATGGTGACCGGGGTGCGCATCTTGCCCACGTCGTGCAGCAGCGCCCCCAGGCCCACCTGCTCCAGGGTGTCCTTGGGCATGCCGAGATGGGAGCCGAAGGCCACCGCCAGCACCGCGGTGTTGAAGCAGTGGTCGGCGGTGTGGGCGTGGCGATCCTTGAGGTTGGTGAGCCAGAGCGCCGCCTGGGGGTTCACCGCCACCAGCTCCACGAGCTGCTGCACCATGGCGCGGGTCTCGCGGGCATCCATGAGCTTGCCCAGGCGTGCGTCGTCCATGACCCGCTGCAGGTGGGGGTAGAGCTTCTGGCGATAGTCCAGCACGCGGCGTACCGCCAGCCGGAAGCCGCTGCGCTCGGGGGTCTCCTTGATGCCCGGCAGGGTGAGGTCCGCCACAGCCCCCTCGCGCGGCTCGGCCGGCCCGCCCAGGAGGCGGGCCTCGTCCACGAAGACGTACTGGCAGCATTCCTGGAGGGCGGAGAGCTGGTCCGGGGACTCGATGACGAAGCCCTGGAACAGGAAGGGGCTCTCCAGCCAGGGGCGGTCCAGCTCGGTCACATACATGCCCAGGCTGAGCTCGGATACGGGTATTTTCCTGGTCATCGGCACGTATTATGCCAGCCCTCCCGGAGGATACCCCCAGGGAAATCAATCCCCTGGAAGCGTCAACCGGCCCACCCAGGGGGCGTTATAGCCCCCGACAGAAAGTGTCAGCCCTGGGGACTTTCGAGGATCCGGCCGCAGAGCCGGACACCACCTGGACTTGGGGTCAGGTTTTGCAAAACCTTCAGGTATCCACTCACACAGCAATGGAGTACTCAGAATGAAGCGTCAGATCGTCATCAGCGTCCTCGCCGCCTCCCTGCTGGCCTTCGCCGGCGTAAGCTTCGCCGCTGCCCCGGCCGCCGCTCCGGCTGCCCCGGCCGCTTCCACCGCCATGGCTCCGGCCCCGGCGAAGAGCGAGCACAAGAAGTCCAGCAAGCACAAGCACAAGAGCCACAAGAAGTCGAAGGAAGCCGCTCCGGCTGCCTCGACCGGTGGCCACAAGTAATCCCGGACTTTCGGGATTAAAAAAGGGCGCGCAGTGATGCGCGCCCTTTTCTTTTGGACCTTAGCCATCCATGGCGCACGTCTGAGCTCTTTCATCTCCCAGCCCCGCCATCCTTGGCGGGTCGCCCGCCGCATGCGGCGGGCCCCTTTTTCTTTGTCTACTTTTCCGCTTGGTCAGCCGTACCTTCCGGTGATGTAGTCTTCGGTCTGCTTCCGGGCCGGATTGGTGAACAGCGTGCTGGTGTCGGCGAACTCGATGAGGTCCCCGAGGTACATGAAGGCGGTGTAGTCGGACACGCGCGCCGCCTGCTGCATGTTGTGGGTGACGATGACGATGGTGTAGTCCTTCTTGAGCTCGGCGATGAGCTCCTCCACCTTGAGGGTGGAGATGGGATCCAGCGCCGAGGCCGGCTCGTCCAAGAGCAGCACCTCAGGCTTGACCGCGATGGCGCGGGCGATGCACAGCCGTTGCTGCTGGCCGCCGGAGAGACGGGTGCCGCCCTGGTGTTGCTTGTCCTTGACCTCGTCCCACAGCGCCGCCTTGCGCAGCGCCCACTCCACCCGCTCGTCCATCTCGTTGCGCGGCACCTTCTCGTACAGGCGCACGCCGAACGCGATGTTCTCGTACACCGACATGGGGAACGGGGTCGGCTTCTGGAACACCATGCCGACCTTGGCGCGCAGGAGGTTGAGGTCCTGGCCGGTGGCCAGGATGTTGCCGCCGTCGAGGATCACCTCGCCGGTGGCACGCTGCTCGGGGTACAGCTCGTAGATCCGGTTCATGGTGCGCAGCAACGTGGATTTCCCGCAGCCGGAGGGGCCGATGAACGCGGTCACCTGCTTCTCGGGGATCTGCAGGTCGATTCCGTGCAGGGCATGGAACTTCCCGTAATAGAAGTCCAGCTTGCGGATGTCGATCTTGGCGTTGTCGATGCGGGGCGAACTCATGAGGTCATTTCCCGAATGAATTGGAGCGCAGCAGGAGGCGGGCCGCGATGCTGAGCACCAGGATCGCTGTAGTGATCATCAGCGCCCCGGCCCAGGCCAGGTGCTGCCAGCCCTCGTAGGGACTCATGGCGAACTGGAAGATCATCACCGGCAGGTTCGCTATGGGCTGCGACATGTCGGTGCTGCGGAACTGGTTGTTGAGCGCGGTGAACAAGAGCGGCGCAGTCTCGCCGCTGATGCGGGCGATGCCGAGGATCACGCCGGTGAGCATGCCGGCCAGCGAGGCGCGGTGCACGATGAACACGGTGACCTTCCAGCGCGGAGCGCCCAGGGCGGCGGCGGCCTCGCGCATCTGGTCCGGCACCAGCCGCATCATGTCCTCGGTGGTGCGCAGCACCACCGGCAGCATGATGATGGCGAGCGAGAGCCCGCCGGCCCAGCCGGAGAAGTGCCCGAGCGGCCCGACCGCGACGCCGTAGACGAACACGCCGATGACGATGGAGGGCGCCGACAGCAGGATGTCGTTGACGAAGCGGATCACCGAGGCCATGCGGTTGGCGCGGCCATATTCGGCGAGCCAGGTGCCGGCCATGAGCCCGACCGGCGTGCCCAGCCCCACGCCCACCGCGGTCAGGAGCAGCGAGCCGATCATGGCGTTGGCCATGCCGCCCTCGGCGCCCGGCGGCGGCGTGTCGAGCGTGAACAGCTCGAGGTTGATGCTATGCAGGCCGTGGCTGAGCAGCGTCCACAGCAGCCAGGCCAGCCAGAACAGGCCGAACACCGTGGCGACCATGGACATGCCCAGGTTGAACACGTTGAGGGCGCGGCGGAACAGGTAGCGGCGGCTGTTGTGCTGCATCAGGTCTTCGCCCCCTCGCGCGCCGCGACCCGGATGAGCAGCAGCTTGGCGATGGCCAGCACCACGAACGTGACCAGGAACAGGATCAGGCCGAGGGCGATCAGCGAGGAAGTGTACTTCTCGCCCACCGCCTCGGAGAACTCGTTGGCGAGCGTCGAGGAGATGGTGTTACCCGGCATGAACAGGGCCTTGCTGATGTCATGGCTGTTGCCGATGACGAAGGTCACCGCCATGGTCTCGCCGAGCGCGCGGCCAAGGCCGAGCATGATGCCGCCCACCACGCCGACTCGGGTGTAGGGCAGCACCACGCGCCACATCACCTCCCAGGTGGTGCAGCCGATGCCATAGGCGGACTCCTTGAGCACCAGCGGCACCACGTCGAACACGTCGCGCATCACCGAGGTCACGAACGGGATGACCATGATGGCGAGGATGAGGCCGGCGGTGAACACGCCGATGCCGATGGGCGGGCCCTGGAACAGGCCGCCGATGAGCGGCCACTTGCCGAGGTGCGCGGTTATCCAGGGCTGGACCTTCTCCGCGAACAGCGGCGCGAACACGAATAGTCCCCACATGCCGTAGATGATGCTGGGGATGGCGGCGAGCAGTTCCACCGCGGTGCTCACCGGGCGGCGCAGCCAGGCCGGCGCGAGCTCGGTGACGAAGAGCGCGATGCCGAAGCTCACCGGCACGGCGATGATGAGCGCGATGGCCGAGGTCACCAGGGTGCCGTAGATGGAGGTGAGCGCCGAGTACTGGTCGCTGACCGGGTCCCATTCGGTGCTGGTGAAGAACTTGAAGCCGAAGGTGTGTAACGCCGGCCAGGCCTTGAAGATGAGCAGGCCGATGATGGCCAGGATCAGCGCCAGCACCGTGAGCGCGGCGAACTGGGTGACCCCCTTGAACACCATGTCCGCGGCGTTGTCCCGCCAGCGTGTGTTGTGCGTGTTGCCGCTCACGGTCCGGCTTCCCGTCTCTATGGTTTCTTCTGACAACACCGCTGCACCGGTGGCATGCCCTACGGACACCCCACCGGCCTCCCCGCCTGTCTGGTCGGGGCAGTCTAGGGGGGGAATATGGCATAAATATGACAGCCGGGGCATCCGGATTGTCCCGGGCCAGACAACAGCCTTACCTGAGTATTCCGGTGGGGCTTTTTTAGCCAAAAGTATCTCAGGAGCGTAGCGAGCGAAGGCAGGGCTAGGCGGGCGAGGCGAGCAGGAGGGAATGCACTCTTGGTGTGCATGACCGACTGCGAGTCCGAAGCCCAACAACGCCCTGCCGAGCGCAGCAGCTCCTGAGGCAGCTTTCAGTCCAGACCGAAGCGGCGGATGAGGTGCGACTTCGACCACTGGGTGAGGGCCACGTAGCCCACCACGATCAGCGGCATCACCAGCAGGAACGGCAGCGGCACCGGCACCATGCCGAAGCCATGGGCGAGGCTGCTGAACGGCAGCCACAGGCCCACCAGGCAGACCAGGACGGTGGTGAGCAGGAGCGGCAAGCTCGGCCAGCTCTGCAGGAAAGGCACCTTGCCGGTGCGGATCACGTGCACGATCAGCGTCTGGCTCACGATGGATTCGACGAACCAGCCGCTCTGGAACAGCTTCTCATCGTGCAAGGCACCGAAGAAATAGATGAGCACGAAGAAGGTGACGAAATCGAACACCGAGCTCACCGGCCCGATGCGCAACATGTATTGCCTGATGGTCTCGAGGTCCCAGCGCCGCGGCTTCTCCAGGTACTCCGGGTCCACGTTGTCCGTCGTCATGGCGGTCTGGGAGAAGTCATAGAGCAACGTGTTGACCAGCACCTGGATGGGTGCCATGGGCACGAACGGCAGGAACAGGCTCCCCAGCACCACGCTCACCATGTTGCCGAAGTTCGAGCTCGCACTCATGCGGATGTACTTGAGGATGTTGCCGAAGACCTTGCGGCCCTCCAGCACGCCCTGCTCCAGCACCAGCAGGTTCTTCTCCAGCAGGATGATGTCGGCCGACTCCTTGGCGATGTCCACCGCAGTGTCTACCGAGATGCCTACGTCGGCGGCCTTGAGCGCCGGGCCATCGTTGATGCCGTCGCCCAGGAACCCCACCACGTGGCCCTTGCGGTGCAGCGCACGGATCACCCGCGCCTTCTGCTGCGGCGAGAGCTTGGCGAAGAGGGAGGTGGTCTCGGCCGCTTCCGCCAGCGCCGCGTCGTCCATCTGCTCCAGGTCCCGGCCCAGCAGGATGTGGGAGACCTCGAGTCCCACCTCGGAACAGATCTTGCGGGCGACGGTATCGTTGTCGCCGGTGAGCACTTTCACGGCCACGCCATGCTGGTTCAGCCGGGCGATGGCCTGGCCGGCGCTCTCCTTGGGCGGGTCCAGGAACGCGATGTAACCGAGCAGCGTCATGCCGCGCTCGTCGGCGACGCTGTAGGCACGCTTGGGCTCGATGGTCTCACGGTAGGCTACGGCGATGACGCGGAAGCCGTCCTCGTTGAGCGCCAGGGTCACGTCGCGGATGCGTACTAGGTCATCCGGCACCAGCGGCTCGGTCTCGCCCTCGATCTCCGCGTGGGTGCAGATGCTGAAGATCTCCTCCACGGCACCCTTGCAGATGATGACGTGCCGCTCCTCCTCTTCCTCCACCACCACCGACATGCGGCGGCGCTGGAAGTCGAAGGGGATCTCGTCCACCTTGCGGTAGTTCTCCTCCGGGTGCAGGTCGGCGTACATCTCGACCTTCTCCAGCACCGCCACGTCCAGCAGGTTGCGCAGGCCGGACTGGTAGTAGCTGTTGAGGAAGGCGAACTCCAGCACCCGCTCGCTCTCCACGCCGTGGAGGTCCACGTGCTTCTCCAGGAATACCTTGTCCTGGGTCAGGGTGCCGGTCTTGTCCGTGCACAGCACGTCCATGGCGCCGAAGTTCTGGATGGAGCTGAGCCGCTTCACGATGACTTTGTGGCGCGACATCACGAGCGCGCCCTTGGCGAGGTTGCTGCTCAGGATCACCGGCAGCATCTCGGGGGTGAGGCCCACCGCCACCGCCATGGCGAACAGGAAGGCATCGCCCCAGGCGTGCTTGGTGAGGCCATTGATGAGGAACACCAGCGGCACCATCACCGCCATGAACTTGATCATGAGCCAGGTGAAACGATGCACGCCGCGGTCGAAGCTGGTCTGCACCCGCTCGTGCCCGAGGGTGCCGGCGAGTGAGCCGAAATAGGTGTCGGCGCCGGTCATCACCACCAGCGCGATGGCGGTGCCGCTGACCACGTTGGTGCCCATGAAGCAGAGGTTCGGCAGGTCCAGCGGGCTGCCGGCGGCCTGCTCCACGGCGCTGGCGCGCTTCTCCACCGGCAGCGACTCGCCGGTCAGGGCCGATTGGTTCACGAACAGGTCCTTGGCGGAGAGCAGGCGCACGTCCGCCGGGATCATGTCGCCGGCGGAGAGCTGCACCAAGTCGCCGGGCACCAGTTCGTCCAGCGGCACCTGCTTGCGCAGCGCGCGATAGGCGACCCGCGGCCCGCCGTCCGCGTCCTCCTCCGGCTCGCCCTCCTCCTCCACCTCTTCACGGCGCAACACGGTGGCAGTGGTCTTGACCATGGACCGCAGCTTCTCGGCAGCGGCGTCGGAACGGGCTTCCTGCACCCAGGACAATCCCACCGACAGCACCACCATGAAGGTGATGATGACGGCGCCATCCAGGTCGTGGGTCACCGCCGAGACCGCCGTCAGCACGATGAGCAGCACGTTGAGCGGGTTGGCGAGGCGCACCGCCAGCTGATAGAGGAACCCGTGCTCGGGCTCCATGACCACGGCATTGGGACCGTACTCCGCCAGGCGCTCCTCGGCGTCCGTCTCCGCGAGGCCCTGGATGCCGGTGTGGAATTCGTCGAAGGTGTCGTCCGCCGCCATGCGGCTGACCTCGGCCAGGCGCGCGGACACGCGCCCGCTGCGCTCACCCTGGGTGTCGCCGCTGCCGCGCAGGAGTCCACTGAGTCTGTCGAAGGCCACGCCTCACCTGCACCTTGTCGAAAGGTCATGGCACACCGAAGACGGTGCGCGAACGCTCATATCACGTCCGCGGCCGTCCAGGCATGCAGTGAAGCTTGTCGGGAACCGGCCGCGCTACCCTTCCGCATGGGGAGGGGCCGCGCGGCCTCAGGGGAGAGGTCAGTCGCGCGAGGCGCCACCGTGGCGGGAAGGGAACTGTCTTTTACAGCTACTGCCCACTTCGGGGCCTCTCGTGACTGGATTGGCGCGGATGCTAGTCCCGGCCTGCGGGGCTGTCAACGCATCCGCGCGCATTTCCAGGTCAGAGCGGCGGAGTCTTGGTCGCGGGCTTCGTGGAGGGCTTGGGCGCGGCCTTGGTGGCCGGCTTGGGAGCATCCTGGCAGGGGTTGGCCTTGTGCTTGTGAGCCTTGGCCTGCTTCGGATCCTTCTTGCCCGCCTTGGCCATGGCCTTGTGCTTGCCCTTCTTCTTGTGGCCCATCTGCTTGCCGCAGTCGGTGGCCTTGGCGTCGCTGGCGGGAGCCGGCGCCGCGGTCTTCACCGCCGGGGCCTTGGGCTCGGCGGACTTGGGTGCAGCGGCGGGCGCGGCCCAGGCGAGGGTGACGGTCAGGGCGAGCAGGCCGCCCGCGGCGGTGGCGAGATAACGGTTCATGTCAGTCTCCTGGGATATCCGTGATGTCCGGTGCGCCGGATGCGCATGGCGCAGATATTACCCCGTCCCGGGCACCCAAGTCCTCAGGGTGTGTATCCCAGGTTCGGCGCCAGCCAGCGCTCCGCGGTGGCGATGTCCATGCCCTTGCGGCGGGCATAGTCCTCCACCTGGTCGCGGTTGATGCGGCCCACGGCGAAGTAATGGGACTCGGGGTGGGAAAAGTAAAAACCACTCACGGCCGCCGCCGGCCACATGGCGTAGTGTTCCGTGAGCTTGATGCCGGCGCGCCGCTCCGCATCCAGCAGTTGCCACAGGATGCCCTTCTCGGTGTGCTCGGGACAGGCGGGATAGCCCGGCGCCGGACGGATGCCGGCGTATTCCTCGCGGATCAGCGCGTCGTTGTCCAGGCCCTCGGCGGATGCGTAGCCCCAAGACTCGCGCCTCACCTTGCGGTGCAGCCACTCGGCGAAGGCTTCCGCCAGCCGGTCCGCCAGGGCCTTGAGCAGGATGGCGCTGTAGTCGTCGTGGTCCGCCTCGAAGGCCTTCACCCGTGCCTCGATCCCGAGGCCGGTGGTCACGGCAAAGCCGCCCAGGTAGTCCTCCTTGCCGCTGTCCGCCGGTGCCACGTAGTCCGCGAGGCAGCGGTTGGGCTTGCCGGCGGGCTTCTGCTGCTGCTGGCGCAGGAAATGGAAGGTGGCCTGCCGCTCACCGCGGTCCGTACCCTTGAACACCGCCACGTCATCGCCTTCGGCATTGGCGGGGAACAGGCCATACACGGCCCGCGCTCGGAGCCAGCGCTCGGCGATGATCTTGTCCAGCATGGCGTCCGCATCCGCCAGCAAACGGCGCGCGGTCTCGCCTTTCTCCGGATCGTCCAGGATCCTGGGGTAGCTGCCCTTGAGTTGCCAGGCGTGGAAGAACGGCGTCCAGTCTATATAGGGACGCAACTCCTCCAGCGGGAAATCTTCGAGGGTCTGGATGCCAAGCTGCCGGGGTCGGGGTGGCTGGTAAGAGCGCCACTCCACGGGGATGCGGTTGGCCCGGGCCGCCGTGAGGCTGAGCCAGCGCTCCTCGTTGTTGCGGCCTGCATACTCGGCGCGCAAGCCCGCGTATTCGGCCTGGATGGCCTGGATGACGGAAGCGCTGCCCTCGCCCAGCAGGGACGAGGCCATGCTCACGGCGCGGGAGGCATCCTTCACGTGAGTCACGGCACCGCTATATTGGGGTGCGATGCGCACCGCGGTGTGGGTGCGGGAGGTGGTGGCGCCGCCGATCATGAGCGGGATGCTGAAGTTGTCCCGTTGCATCTCCCGTGCCACGTGCACCATCTCGTCCAGGGAAGGCGTGATGAGACCGGAGAGGCCGATGAGGTCTACCTGGCGCTCCCTGGCGGCCTCCAGGATCTTCTGGGCCGGGACCATCACCCCCAGGTCCAGCACCTCGTAGTTGTTGCACTGCAGCACGATGCCGACGATGTTCTTGCCGATGTCGTGCACGTCGCCCTTCACGGTAGCCATGAGGATGCGGCCCTTGGGGCGCACGCCCTCCTGCTTCTCGGCCTCGATGTAGGGCGTGAGCCAGGCCACCGACTTCTTCATGACCCGGGCGGACTTCACCACCTGGGGCAGGAACATGCGGCCCGTGCCGAACAGTTCGCCCACCACGTCCATGCCCGCCATCAACGGACCTTCGATGACATCCAAAGGCCGCTTGGCCTTGAGCCGCGCCTCCTCCGTGTCCTCATCTATATAGTCGGCGATGCCCTGCACCAGGGCATGCTTCAAGCGCTCCTCCACGGGCCAGCCGCGCCAAGCCAGGTCCTGCACCTGTTTCGTGCCACCCTTGTCCAGGGTCGCGGCGAAGCTCATGAGCCGCTCGGTGGCATCCGGGCGCCGGTCCAGCAGCACATCTTCCACATGCTCCAGAAGGTCTTTCGGTATCTCCTCGTACACCGCGAGCTGGCCCGCGTTGACGATGCCCATGTCCATGCCGGCCTTGATCGCGTGGTAGAGGAAGGCCGCGTGCATGGCCTCCCGCACCTTGTCGTTGCCGCGGAACGCGAAGGACACGTTGCTGACGCCGCCGCTCACCAGGACGCCCGGGAGCCGGCGCTTGATTTCCCGCACCGCGTCTATGTAGTCCAGGGCGTAGCGCGCATGGGCCTCGATGCCGGTGCCCACCGCGAAGATGTTGGGATCGAAGATGATGTCCTGGGGCGGAAAGCCGAGTCTCTCCGTCAGGAGCCGGAAGGCCCGCTCACATACCGCCACGCGCTTCTCGAGGGTATCCGCCTGGCCCTGCTCGTCGAAGGCCATCACCACCACCGCGGCACCGTGGCGGCGCGCCAGGCGCGCCTGCTCCAGGAACGAGGCTTCGCCCTCCTTGAGACTGATGGAGTTGACGACGCACTTGCCCTGCACGCACTTCAGGCCCGCCTCGATGATCTCCCAGCGGGAGGAGTCGAGCATCACCGGCACCCGCGCGATGTCCGGCTCGGCGGCGAGCAGCGAGAGGAAGCGCACCATGGCGGCCTTGCCGTCCAGCAGGCCCTCGTCCATGTTCACGTCCACCACCTGGGCGCCGTTCTGCACCTGCTCCCGCGCCACTTCGAGTGCCGCGGGGTAATCCCCCGCCAGTACCAGCTTCTTGAACTTAGCGGAGCCGGTGACGTTGGTACGCTCACCCACGTTCACGAACAAGCTGCCGGGCAGGATGTTGCAGGCCTCCAGGCCCGCGAGCCGGCAGCCCGGCTCGGCGGAGCCGCGCTCCGGAGGCTTGCGCCCGGCGACGGCGGCCTTGATGGCGCGGATGTGTTCAGGCGTGGTGCCGCAGCAGCCGCCCACGATGTCCACGTTCCCCTCCTCCGCCCAGCCGCCCAGCTGATGGGCCATGTGTTCGGGAGTCTCGTCGTACCCGCCGAAGGCGTTGGGCAGGCCGGCGTTGGGGTGGGCGCTCACGTGGCAGTCCGCGAGCTTAGCCAGCTCCTGCACGTAGGGCCGGAGCTGATCGGCGCCGAGCGCGCAGTTGAGCCCGATGCTGAAGGGCTTCACGTGGCGCACCGAGTTCCAGAACGCCTCCACGGTCTGGCCCGAGAGGGTGCGGCCCGAGAGGTCGGTGATGGTGACAGAGATCATCACCGGCACCTCGGCGCCGGTGCGCTCGAAATGCTCCTGGATCGCGATGAGCGCGGCCTTGCAGTTCAGGGTGTCGAAGATGGTCTCCACCATCAGGAGGTCCGCGCCGCCGTCCAGGAGGCCCCGCACCGCGTCCGCGTAGGCGGCCTTGAGCTCGTCGAAGCTCACGTTGCGGAAGCCCGGGTCGTTCACGTCCGGAGACATGGAAGCCGTGCGGTTGGTGGGCCCGAGTATGCCTGCCACGAAGCGACGCTGGCCGTCCCGCTTCCCGATGGCCGCGGTCTCCTGCTTGGCGAGACGCGCGCCCTCGCGGTTCAGCTCGTAGGCCAGGGCCTCGGTGCCATAGTCCGCCTGCGATATGGCGGTGGAGTTGAAGGTATTGGTCTCGAGGATGTCGGCACCCGCCTCGAGGTAGGCGCGGTGGATGCCGGCGATGATGTCGGGTCGCGTGAGGGTCAGGAGGTCGTTGTTGCCCTTGAGGGGTTTCGGGTGGCCCTTGAAGCGCTCACCCCGGAAGTCCGCCTCCTCGAGGGGATGGGCCTGGATCATCGTGCCCATGGCGCCGTCCAGCACCAGGAGGCGCTCCTTGAGGAGCCGTTCGAGTTCGCTTCTACAGTCCATGGATTTCAGCGGGCGTTGACCGCCAGCGGCTCGGGTGCCAGCACCGCGGGCTTGATGCCCAGCAGCCGGCAGATGGCGCGCGCGAGCTCGGGGCGGTTGAGCGTGTAGAAATGGAACTCCTGCACACCCTCCGCCTGCAAGAGGCGGCACTGCTCGCCCGCCACGTGGGCCGCCACCAGCTTCCGGGTCTCCGGATCGTCGTCCACGTCCTCGAAGATATCCGCCAGCCAGCGCGGCACGCTGGCGCCGCAGCGCTGGCTGAACTTCTTCACCTGCGCGTAGTTGGTCACAGGCAGGATGCCGGGGATCACCGGCAGCCCGATGCCGGCGGAGGCGAGCCGGTCGCGGAAGCGCAGGAACACCTCCACGTCGAAGAAGTACTGTGTGATGGCGCGGGTGGCCCCTGCCTCCATCTTGCGCTTGAGGTTGTCCAGGTCCGCCTGGGGCGAGACCGCCTCCGGGTGCACTTCGGGATGGGCCGCCACGCTGATCTCGAAGTCCGCCACGCGCTTCAGGCCCGCCACGAGCTCGGCGGCGCTGGCGTAGCCCTCAGGATGCGGCTCGAAGTGCCCGCCTTCAGGCGCGTCACCGCGCAGCGCGACGATGTGGCGCACGCCGGCCTGCCAATAGCGGCGCGCCACCCCTTCGATCTCCTCGCGGCTCGCGCCGACGCAGGTGAGGTGTGCGGCGGGCCTCAGGCCCAGCCGCCGCTGGATCGCGACCACCGTCTCGTGTGTGCGCTCGCGGGTGGAACCGCCGGCGCCGTAGGTGACGGAGACGAAGCGCGGAGCCAGGGGCGCGAGGCGCTCCAGGGCCTGCCAGAGCTTCTTCTCCATCTCGGGCGTGCCGGGCGGGAAGAATTCGAAGGAGACGCCGGGGGTGGTGGGGAAAGCCAGCCGGTCCCAGGCAGTGGTGAGGGAGTTCATCTCGACTCGTGCGCTCCAGACGCTTTAGCAGTCGGCCCCTTCACGGGTGCCGTATCGCCCTGCAAGTTGTCATAAACGGCGATGGTGCATGCCTCTTTCCGCCCTCCGCGCCCGTCCGTGGGTCCGGAAAACGAAAAACCTGCTTAGCTTGACCACCCTTTCGGATGGGGCTAAAGCAGGTTCCAGAGAGCCCGCTTTAGCTGCATTTATAGAGCGCCCGCAAGCTGAGACTCAAATCGGCGCTATGGGATAACTATCTGATATCCAGGGGATTACGTCAAGCCTGACCTCGCCCGGCCTTGAGGTGCTTGAAGTGCCGCCGGATCCACCAGGCGGCGGCCAGGACGATCAGGGCGCCGATGACCGCATCGAAGCGGTGGAACCAGGCACCCAGGGTGTCCCAGTGCTCTCCCAAGGCACGGCCTATCCAGGCCAGGCCCCAGCACCAGATCAGGGAGCCGACGAAGGTATAGGCCACGAACTTGCCCAGGTGCATGCGCGCCACCCCCGCCGGGAACGCGATGAACGTGCGCACCACCGGCAGCAGCCGGCCCACGAAGATGATGGCCTCGCCATAGCGGGCGAACCATCGGTCGCCCATCTCGATGTCCTGGGGCGAGATGAACAGGTAGCGGCCGTACTTCACCACCAGCGGGCGCCCGCCCAGGAGTCCCACGTAGTAGGCCACCAGCGAGCCCAGCACGCAGCCCATGGCGCCCGCCAGGGCCACGCCCCACAGGCTGAGCTTGCCCTGGAACACCAGGTAACCCGCGAACGGCATGATGAGTTCGGAGGGCAGCGGGATGCAGGCGCTCTCGATGCCCATGAGCAGCACCACGCCTGCATAGCCGAGCGTCGAGAGCGTGCCGGTGATGAACGCGGCGATCGCCGCCAGGAGCTTGCCGATCATGTCAGTGGCGGTCGTCGCCGTTGCGGCGGCCGCTGCCGATATCCGCCAGCCTCAGGCGCAGGCCCAGCTCGACGGTGCGGTCCGGCGGGATCTGGTAGAAGTCCGTGGCGCGGATCGCATTGCGCGACATGAACGCGAACAGGTTCTCGCGCCAGCCCCACATGGACGGCCAGCGCCGGGTGGAGACCAGGGTCTCACGCCCGAGGTAATAGGTGACCGTCTCGGGATCGATGCTGAGGCCGAAGTCCTTGGCGCGGCGGAAGCACTGGGGGATGTTCGGGATCTGCATGAAGCCGTAGTGCACGTTCACGCGGTAGAACCCCAGGTCCATCTTCTCGACCTCCAGACGCTGCAGCGGATGCACGAAGGGCACGTCGTCGGTGAGCACCGTGAGCAGCACCACCTGTTCGTGCAGCACTTGGTTGTGTTCCAGGTGATGCTGCAGCATGGGCGGCGTGCCGAGGTTGGGCGCGGTCATGAACACCGCGGTGCCGCGCACCCGCAAGGGCTTCTGCTTGCGGATGTGGGCCAGGAACTCGTCCAGGGGCTCGGTGGCGGCGCGCAGCCGGTCGATGAGATTGGAGCGGCCGGTGCTCCAGGTGGACATGATGATGAAGCCGATCACGCCCACCAGCAGCGGCAGCCAGCCGCCGTCCCAGACCTTGAAGATGTTGGCGCTGAAGTACATCAGATCCACGGACAGGAAGCACAGGGTGAGGAAGCCCACCACCGCCACGTTCCAGTGCCAGCGGTCGCGCTCCACGAAGAACATCAGGATCGAGGTCACCACCATGGTGGAGCTGACCGCCACGCCATAGGCAGTGGCCAGACGGTCGGAACTCTTGAAGCCCAGCACGATGGCGATGGTTGCCACCATCAGGATCCAATTCATGGCCGGGATGTAGATCTGGCCCTTCTCGTCCACTGAGGTCCGGATGATGGTGAGGCGGGGGCTCTGGCCGAATTGGATGGCCTGGCCCATCAGGGAGAAGGCGCCGGAGATCACAGCCTGAGAGGCGATCACGGTGGCGGCGGTAGCGATCGCGATCATGGGATACAGGAACCAGCCGGGCGAGAGGCTGTAGAACAGCTGCGACGCAGGCTGCTCGGGATGTGCCAGCAGCATGGCACCCTGGCCGAAATAGTTGAGCAGGAGCGCCGGCATCACGTAGGCGAACCAGGCTAGCCGGATCGGCGCACGGCCGAAGTGGCCGAGGTCTGCGAACAGCGATTCGGCGCCGGTGACGCACAGGAACACCGAGCCCAGCACCACGATGTCCGCGAGGCCGTGGTGGGCGATGAACTCCAGGGCATAGCCCGGGTTCACCGCCGCCAGGATGCCGGGGTGCATGACGATCGCGCGCAGGCCGAGCACGCCGATGACCGTGAACCAGAGTGCGCAGATGGGACCGAAGAACGCCCCCACCCGGCTGGTGCCCACGCGCTGGATGACGAACAGGAAGATCAGGATCACCACCGTGATGGCGATGATCACCGAGCGCGGGAACGCCGCGGAGCCCACCTGCAGGCCCTCCACGGCGGAGAGCACCGAGATGGCGGGCGTGATCATGCCGTCACCGTAGAGCAGCGCCGCGCCGAAGATGCCGAGGGTGATGAGGATGCGCGAGCGGCGGCTGGTGCGGCGCGTGCGCCAGGGATCCAGCAGCGCCAGCAGCGCCATCACGCCGCCCTCACCCTTGTTGTCGGCCCGCAGCACGAACACCTGGTACTTGAGGCAGACGATGATGATGATGGTCCAGAACACCAGCGACAGCACGCCGAGCACGCTCTCGGGGTTGATGGCCAGGCCATTGGCGTCGGAGAAGGAACTGCTCAGGGCATAGAGCGGGCTGGTGCCGATGTCACCGAACACCACGCCCAGCGCGCCTAGGCTCAGGGCATAGAGGCGCTTGCGGTCCATGCCGTCCGGACCGCCGGCGCCGGTGCTGTTGCGGCGCGCGTGGGGATGATGCAGGTGGTGGCGGGTCATGTGGTGTTCGTTCTGTTCCCCAAAGACAAACGGCCGGCGTCACATGGAGGCGCCGGCCGATGCGAAGAGAAAGCTTGGGATTAGGCCTATAGAATCAACGACTTCGCGCGTAACCCCTGCTTCAGGGGCGCGAAATTATACTCCAAAGGCCGGGCTGCCAGGGTGGGCAAAAAATGCCCGGTTCACTGCACCGTGACGTCCCGCAGCACGCCTACCACCACCCCTTCGATGATGAACTCGCGGCTGTGCACGTCCACCACGATGGGCTGGAAGGCGGGGTTCTCGGGAAGGAGGTGCACATGGGCTCCCTGCAGGCGGTAACGCTTCACCGTCACCTCGTCGCCCAGGCGGGCCACCACGATCTGGCCGTTGCGGACCTCGGGGTTGCGGTTCACCGCCACCAGGTCGCCGTCCAGGATGCCGGCGTCGCGCATGCTCATGCCGCGCACACGCAGGAGGTAATCGGGCTTGGGCTTGAACATGCGCGGATCGACGCGCACCCGGCCTTCCAGGTGCTGTTCCGCGAGGATAGGACTGCCCGCCGCTACCCGGCCCACTACCGGGAGACCGGGAGGATCGGTAATGCGGATTCCCCGGGCAGCGCCGGGCAGTAAGCTAATCATACCCTTTCGGGCGAGAGCGCGGAGATGTTCCTCTGCGGCGTTGGCAGATTTAAATCCCAGGGTCTCGGCGATCTCCGCACGCGTGGGTGGCATGCCGGTTTCGTCGATAACCTCTTGAATCAACTCAAGAACTTCCTGCTGCCTGGGAGTGATCTTTTCCATGGAGGGAAGCCGCCTCAGCCTGGGTATGTATACAGGGTTCTGTGATTATATACAGTCGTCTTGGGTTTGCAAGGAGGGGCTTTTATATGCCTTGACAGGAATATGATTGTAAACGTATGTTTAACTCTATGGAATCTTCCTTCGCCATCATCGCTGAGCCGAACCGCCGGGCCATCCTCAAGCTGCTGGCATCGTCAGAACAATCCGTGGGTGAGATCGAACGGCGGTTGCGCATGCCCCAGACCTCCGTGTCCAAGCACCTGCGGGTGCTGCGGGAGGCCGGCCTGGTGGAGTCGCGGGTGGAAGCGCAACGGCGCGTCTACCGGATCCGGCCCGAGCCGCTCAAGGAGGTGGATGCCTGGCTCGACCCCTTCCGGCGCTTCTGGTCAGCCCACGTGGATGCGCTGGAGCGCCACCTCGAGCGCATGGAGATGGAAGAAGGACCGGATGGGAAAGGAAAAGGCAAATGAGTGGACGTGAGGACTACCTGCCCGGCCCCGCCGCCGGTGCCGAGGTCCAGAAGGACGGCGACCGGTGGACCCTGGTGCTGGTGCGCAAGCTGCGCCAGCCACCGGCGATGGTCTGGGAGGCGCTGACGGATCCCGCGCAGCTCTCCCAATGGGCACCGTTCGACGCGGACCGCAATCTCGCCGCCGTGGGGCCCGTGAAGCTCTCCACGGTCGGCATGCCCCAGCCCCAGGTCTCCGAGAGCCGCGTGAAGCGCGCCGAACCGCCCACGCTCCTGGAGTATGGCTGGGGCGGCAACGACCTGAGATGGCTGCTCGAACCCGCCGGCGGCGGCACCCGCCTCACCCTCTGGCACAACATCGAGCGCGGCTTCATCACCTGGGGTGCCGCGGGCTGGCACATCTGTCTCGACGTGCTGGACCGGCTCGTCTCCGGTGAGCCCATCGGGCGCATCGTGGGCGGCGAGGCCATGAAGTTCGGCTGGCAGCGGCTCGTCCAGGAATACGCCGGACAGTTCGGCGTCGAAGCCCCGAGCTGGCCACCCAAGGGAACCAAGTGATGGCCGTGCGCAAGAAACCCGCGAAGAAGAAAGCTGCCAAGAAAAACCTTCCGCAGGACAATCCGGCTTCCCGACTGATCGACGCGAGGATCGCGCAGCTGGGCGATTGGCGTGGCACGCTGCTCGCCAGACTGCGCCGCCTGATCAAGCAGGCAGATCCCAAGGTACTGGAGGAATGGAAGTGGGATGTGCCGGTCTGGTCCCACGACGGGATCATCTGCACCGGCGAGACTTACAAGGACAAGGTGAAACTGACCTTCGCCCGGGGCGCCGCACTCGAGGATCCTGCTGGCCTCTTCAACTCCAGCCTGGAAGGCCACACCCGGCGTGCCATCGACTTCCCCATGGGCGCGAAGCCCGACGAAAAGGCATTCAAGACGCTCGTCAGAGCTGCAGTGGCGCACAACACATCGAGAGGCAAATGATGAACATCCTCCTGTGGATCCTCCAAATCCTGCTCGCCCTGCATACCGCCATGGGCGCGGTGTGGAAGTTCTCCCACTCCGAGAAGTCCGTGCCTTCCCTGCGGACGATCCCCCATGGGGTTTGGCTTGGGATGAGCGTGATCGAACTGCTCTGCAGCGTGGGCTTGGTCGCGACAGCAGCCTCTTCCCTGGCGATCCTCGCGCCGATCGCGGCGACGCTCATCGCCGCGGAGATGCTGCTGTTCTGCGGCCTGCGCCTCAAGCAAGGCGGCGGGAAGCGCGGCGAACTGGCATATTGGCTGGTGGTGGCCGCGCTGGCGGGATTCATCGCCTACGGCAGATTCGTGCTGTTGCCAGCCTGACGACAACTCACGAGACGGTTCGGGCCGCCTCCCACATATCCACTGCCTTGGCCATGGCGAGCATCCCAAAGCGCAGGCTCTGGAAGGCGGCAGCCCTCTCCCCTGCCATGAGTTCCACGTAAGCCTTCTCGATGAGAGCTTCCTGGGGGCCCAGCACGCCCTCCTTGAGGAGCTTGAGATAAGCCTGGGACAGGGCCCGCAGGCACTGCTCCACTTCCGGTGCCTCGAGGCCCGATTCGGTGAACACCAGCGCGCAGACCGCGAGGGGGGCCCGCTCCAGTTCGGCACGGGGCGAGGCTTCCACCGGCAGGTCCTGCTGCAGATACGCGTGGGTGAGCGCGGTGACGCCGCCGAGAAGCGCCAGCATGGAGGCCATGTCGTTGTAGAGGTGCGGATCACCGCGCTGCGCGGCCACCTCGGCGGCGGCCTGGAGCGCGGGTGCGGCGAGCAGCTGGTATTCGACGGGCGTTAGGAGCCCGACGTTCTCTGGATCACTCATCCCGTCATGTTACGCGAAACGCCTCAACGATTTACCGTAGACATGTCCGCATAGCGGTTACCGGTAGCGACACCGACCGGGAAAGCCGCATCGATGCGCTTGAGCTCCTCGCCGCTGAGCTTGATAGTGATGGCGGCGACGTTCTGCTCCAGGTACTTGCGGCGCTTGGTGCCGGGGATGGGGACGATGTCCTGCCCCTGGTGCAGCAACCAGGCGATGGCGATCTGGGAAGTTTCCACCCCCCGGCCCCTGGCGATCTCCTCCACCCGCTCGACGAGGTCCAGGTTCTTCTGGAAGTTCTCGCCCTTGAAGCGGGGCATGTTGCGGCGCCAATCGTCTGCGGCCAGGTCCTCGTATCTCTTGATGGTGCCGGTGAGGAACCCGCGCCCCAGAGGACTATAGGCCACGAAACCGATGCCGAGCTCCCGCACGGTGTCCAGCAGGCCCTCCTCCGGCTCGCGGGTCCAGAGGGAGTATTCGGTCTGGAGCGCGCTGATGGGGTGGACCTTGTGGGCACGGCGGAGGGTCTCCGGCGCCGCCTCGGAGAGGCCGAGGTAGCGCACCTTGCCCTGCTTCACGAGCTCGGCCATGGCGCCGACGGTATCCTCGATGGGCGTGTTGACGTCCACCCGGTGCTGGTAGTAGAGGTCGATGTGATCCACGCCGAGACGCTTGAGCGAAGCATCGCAGCAGGCGCGCACGTAGTCGGGACTGCCGTTCACGCCCAGGAACCTGCCATCCGGCGTGCGCTGGTTGCCGAACTTGGTGGCGACGATGAACTTCTCGCGCTTGCCCTTGATGGCGCGGCCTACCAGCTCCTCGTTGGTGAACGGGCCATACATGTCCGCGGTGTCGAGGAAGTCGATGCCGAGCTCGAGCGCCCGGTGGATGGTGGCGATGGATTCCCTATCCCCTTCCCCGCCCTTGTAGAAATCCGACATGCCCATGCAGCCTAAGCCCATGGCGGAGACTTCGAGACCTTGAGAACCAAGCCTGCGGCGGGGGAACGTGGACATGGGCATACCTCTTCTTGGCGGTCCTTGCGGGCCGATGAGCATACTCCCACTAGAGACGGCGAAACATGACGGTTTATTTCAGGTCTCAGAGAAGCTTGAGGCGCAGGAACAGCATGTAGGAATGCGGGTTTCCATAAGCGGCTTGAGCGGTCGCCGGCAGGTCGTAGACGCTCACCAATCCACCCAGGCCCACGTTGAGATGTTCAGCCAGCGGCCAGTCATGGATGTAGCCCAGGGACAGCTTCCCGACGGTGGTCCGGGAAGGGAGGAGCTCGTCTTCCTGCACCAGCTCCAAGCGGGCGAACCAGGTATGTATCCCCGAGAACTTGAGTTCACTCTCGGCGAGCCATGCGTCCAGCTTGTTCCCGGGCCGGTTGTCATCCTGTCCCCAGGCCAGGGTCGCGTCCCACTGCGCCTCGCCCAGCGCGCCCGAGTACATGGCCGACGCGGCACTGCGGCGCTGATCCACGTCCGGATCCAATTGCTCGGGACTGCGCAGGTAGCCGCGGCTCGCCTGCAGGGACCAGTGCTCGTCAGGGTTCCAGGTGGCGCGCGCCGCGTAGGAGTCCAGCGCGCCGCCATCGATGTTCCAGCGCCGCTCATCCGGCTCCCGGCCGTGGAAGGTGGAGGCTTCCAGTTTCACCTGTCCCAGCACCAGGCCCGCGGTGAGCACGCCGAAGGTGACATGGGTGGAGTCCAGCCAGTGATGGGAGAGTGGCGCCTCCGGATTGTCCATGCCCGATGCTCTGTGCATGAAGGCCGGCGGTCCCAGGGCGGGCTCGCCCGGCAGACCCGCGTACACGAACAGAGAGTCCGTCTCGGCGAACGCATGGCTATAGGAAGCGGAGAGCTCCATGAAGAGATCGTGGGGATGCTGGCGATCCACCAATGGGTTCACCTTGTCAGCGGTCTCGCCGGTCTGCAGCAGCAGCGGATAACCGGCCGGACCCATGAACGGGTCCAGCGAGAACATGCTGCGCAGGCCCAGGGTGTCCTGGTCCCGGGTCCGCTGGGCCATCACCATGAACATGCTCTCGCTGAAATCCTCGCTGGCGCCCCGCGGCCCACCCTGGTGATCGTGCACCTGGTACAGGTAGCCATGGACCATGGTCATCCAGTCTCCGTCCATGGTCATGATGCCTTGCATGGGCACCGCCTCCGGCTGCCAGCTGGTGCCGGAAGCCTCGCGGTCCATGGCATAGGGGCCGAAAGCACCGGCCATACCCATGAAATCCTCCGCTCGGGCACCCGGCACGAGCGACAGGGACAATACCGTGGCCGCAAACAGCGTGCGACTGGGCGTCGTCTTCATAGCCGCACCCGGCGCAGGCGCAGTGCGTTGCCGATCACGGACACGGAGCTGAAGCTCATGGCGGCGGCCGCGATGGCCGGGCTCAGCAGCAAGCCGGCGAGAGGATAGAACACGCCTGCGGCCAGCGGCACGCCGAGCGCGTTGTAGAAGAAGGCGAAGAACAGGTTCTGGCGGATATTGCGCATGGTGCGCCGGCTCAGCTCGCGGGCTCGTGCGATGGCACGCAGGTCGCCCTTCACCAGCGTCACCGCCGCGCTCTCCATGGCCACGTCGGTGCCATTGCCCATGGCGATACCCACGTCGGCCCGGGCCAGAGCCGGCGCATCGTTCACGCCGTCGCCCGCCATGGCCACCACACGGCCCTGCTGCTTCAGGCGCCCCACTACCTCATGCTTGTCCTGGGGCAGGACGCCCGCGTGCACCTCGTCGATGCCGAGCACGGCGGCGACGGCCTGGGCGGTGATGGCGTTGTCGCCGGTGAGCATCACGATGCGCACGCCGGAGGCCTTGAGTTGGCGCACGGCTTCGGCGCTGGTGGGCTTGATGGCATCGGCGACGCCGATGATGCCTGCCGCTCTGCCGCCGATCGCCGCCAGCATGACGGTCTGACCCGCACGGCGCAGCTCTTCCGCCATGCCAGTCAGGGGGGCGGCATCTATCCCTGCCCCTTCCAGCAGCAGGGCGTTGCCCACCAGCACATCGGCGCCATCGAGCACCCCGCTCACGCCCTGGCCGGTGATGGCTCTGAAGTCCTCGACCTTGGCGGGGACCACACCGCGCGCCTTTGCGCCTGCGACGATGGCCGCCGCAAGCGGATGCTCGCTGGCGGCTTCGAGGGCCGCCACTTGCGCGAGCAACTCCTGTTCCGTGAAGCCCTGCAGGACCTTGACAGCCTGCAAGGTGGGCCTGCCCTCGGTGAGGGTGCCGGTCTTGTCCACCACCAGCACGTCGATCTTCTCCATGAGCTCCAGCGCCTCGGCATCCTTGATCAGCACGCCGAACTGCGCGCCGCGGCCTATCCCCACCATCACCGAGATGGGCGTGGCGAGCCCCAGGGCGCAGGGACAGGCGATGATGAGCACCGAGACCGCCGCCAGCAGTGCGTGGTTGAGTGCCGGCGCCGGACCCCATGCGGCCCAGGCAACCGCGGCTGCGAGCGCGACGCCGATCACCGCGGGCACGAACCAGCCGGAGACCTTGTCGGCCAGCGCCTGGATCGGCGCACGGCTGCGCTGCGCCTCGCCCACCATGTGCACGATGCGCGCCAGCAGCGTGTCGGAGCCCACCCGGTCTGCGCGCATGATGAAACCGCCCTGCTGGTTGATGCTGCCGGCACTGACCCGGTCGCCGGCGGATTTCTGCACCGGCATGGACTCGCCCGTGAGCATGGACTCGTCCACGCCCGAATGCCCTTCGACCACCTCGCCATCCACGGGAACCTTGTCGCCCGGGCGCACGCGCAGGCGGTCGCCTGCCATGACCTGGTCGAGGTGCACTTCCTTCTCGCCGTCGGGCCCAATGAGGTGCGCGCTCGGGGGCGCAAGCCTCAGCAGGGCGCGGATGGCATCGGAGGTGCCGCGCCGCGCCCGCAGTTCCAGCACCTGGCCCAGCAGCACGAGCGTGACGATGACGGCGGCGGCCTCGAAGTACAGCGGCGGCATGCCCTCCCCCGTGAACGCCGCCGGCATCCGGCCGGGGAACAGGAGCACGAACAAGCTGAAACCGTAGGCAGCGCCGCTGCCCAGGGCGATGAGCGTGAACATGTTGAGGTGGCGGGTGCGCAAGGACTGCCAGCCCCGTTCAAAGATCGGCCAGCCGCCCCACAGCACCACGGGCGTCGCCAGGGCGAACTGCGACCATCCGAACATCGCCTCACCAAGCCAGGCATGGAAGCGCAGAGCCGGCAGCACGTCGCCGCCCATGGACAGCACCAACAGCGGCAAGCTCAGGGCCACACCCAGCCAGAAGCGGCGGGTCATGTCCTTGAGTTCGGGATCGGCCCCTTGTTCGGCGCGCACGGTCTTGGGTTCCAGTGCCATGCCGCAGATGGGACAGGTACCGGGGCCTTGCTGTACGACCTCAGGATGCATGGGACAGGTATAGAGATCGCCCGCCACCGGCTTGTGGGTGGAAGGCGGCTGCGCAACCGGCGCAGGGTGGCGGCAGCATTCATGCATGGCGGCCTCGGAGGATCTAGGGGGCGAAACGTTTCAGGATGTCGAACAGCTCATCGAGCTTGGCGTCGCGCTCCTTGCGGTCACCGCTCTCGGCGGCGCCGGTCACGCAGTGGCCGATGTGCTTCTCCAGGACCTGCAACTCGACCCGGCGCAGGGCCGCCTGGACCGCCCGCAGCTGGGTGAGGATGTCGCCGCAGTAGCGCTCCTCCTCCACCATGCGCGTGAGTCCGGCCACTTGGCCGTGGATTCGCCGCAGGCTGTCCAGCTGGGATTTGTGTTCGGCATGTTTCATGCCATATACCATACCCTAGTATGGTATATGAGGCAAGACCAAAAAAAGCCCCGGACCCACGACGCCGGGGCAGGATCAGACGGCGAGCGCCCGTCCGCTCTTGAGCAGTTCCGCGAGCTCGTCCGCCGGCAGTGGCTTGCTGAACAGGTAACCCTGCATGCCGTCGCAGCCGTGGGCCTTCAGGAACTCCCACTGGGCGCGGGTCTCGACGCCCTCCGCCACCGCGCTGACCTTGAGATTGCGGGCCATGCCGATGATGGCGGTGACGATGGCGGCGTCGTCCGCGTCCACGCCTATGTCCCGCACGAAGCTCTGGTCGATCTTGATCTTGTCCAGGTGGAAGCGGCGCAGGTAGCTCAGGGAGGAGTAGCCGGTGCCGAAGTCGTCCAGCGCCAGCTGCACGCCGAGATCGTCCAGGCGCTTGATGATGTTGCCCACCTCGCGGGTGTCGTGCATCACCGCGCTCTCGGTGAACTCGAGCTCGAGCCAGCGCGGCTCGAGGCCGGTCTCGGCGAGGACGGCCGAGATGGTGTCGGCCATGTTGCGGCGGTTGAACTGGATGGCGGAGAGGTTGACCGCCACCGGCAAGGGCTCCAGGCCCTGGCGCTGCCACTCGCGGTTCTGGCGGCAGGCCTCGCGAAGCACCCATTCCCCCACCGGCCCGATCATGCCGCTGCTCTCCAGCACCGGCACGAACACCGAGGGCGGCACCGCTTCGCGCCCACCACGGTCCCAGCGCAAGAGTGCCTCGATGCCCATGATGCGGCCGCTGCGCAGGTCCACCTGCGGCTGGTAGTGCAGCTGGAACTCCTGGCGTTCGATGGCCTGGCGCAGGCTGCCCTCCAGCGAGAGCCGCTCGTAGGCGCGGGTGTTCATCTCAGGCGTGAAGAACTGGAAGTTGAACCGCCCGTTCTCCTTGGCGTGGTACATGGCCGCGTCGGCGTTGCGGATGAGCGCGTCGATCTCCACCGCGTCGTCCGGGAACAGGCTGATGCCGATGCTGGGAGTGATGTGCAGCTCGTACTCGTCGATCCGCACCGGCCGTGCCACCGCCTCCTGCAGCTTCTCGGCGACATGCGCCACCGCGGTGGC
>DATAHN010000129.1:0-18946 GCA_036263155.1 Gammaproteobacteria bacterium
AAGATGTAGCTCGCGACCAGCAGGAGCAGCTTCTTGCCGCCCCAGCCGGGGATCAGCCGGTGCAGGCTGAACACCACGACGAAGAAGACCATGAAGGTCAGGGAATTGAAAAGCATTCGGACCCCTCGTCGCGTGTTACAGGGAGGCCAGGCGCTTGAGCTGCTCCTTGAGGCCTTGGACCGCCGTCTCGAACTCCTTCAGGCGCTGGCGCTCTTTCTCCACCACCGCCGGCGGAGCATTGTCCACGAAATCAGGCTTGCCGAGCTTGGTCTGGCATTTGCCGATCTCGCCTTCCACCCGCGCGATCTCCTTGGCCAGGCGCGCGCGCTCCGCGCCCATGTCGATCAGCCCAGCCATGGGCACCAGGATCTTCATCTCACCCAAGAGAGCGGTGGCGGAGGGCGGGGCTTCCCCCGTCAGAAGGCCGATATTCTCGAGCCGGGCGATGAACGTCAGCAGGGGCTGATATCTCTCTGCGCGCTCGCGATCCGATTTCGAGGCATCCTGCAGCAACACGGGAATCAGCTTGCCCGGCGCGATGTCCATCTCGGCGCGGATGCGGCGCAGTCCCAGGATGAACTCCTGTATCCAACGCAGCTCCTGCTCCGCCGTCTCGTCGCGCTTGAAGTCGGAGGGCCTGGGGTAGGGCTGGATCATGACGCTGGCGCCCGACTTGCCCGCCAGCGGACCGACCTTCTGCCAGATCTCTTCCGTGATGAAAGGAGTGATGGGATGGAGGGCGCGCAGCAGCGCTTCCAGCACCGTCACCAGAGTGCGGCGGGTGCCGCGCTGGCGGGCGGCGCTGACACCCTCGCCCTGCAGCGCGGGCTTGGACAGCTCCAGGTACCAGTCGCAGAACTCGTTCCAGGTGAACTCGTAGAGCGCCTGGGCCGCGAGGTCGAAGCGGTAGCTGGCGAACTCCTTCTCGACGATGCCCAGGGTCTGCGACAGGCGCGACTGGATCCAGCGGTCCGCCAGGGAGAACTCCAGTTCGCCGGACAAGCCGTTGTCCTGTCCCTCGGTGTTCATCAGCACGTAGCGGGAGGCGTTCCACAGCTTGTTGCAGAAGTTCTTGTAGCCTTCGCAGCGCTTCAGGTCGAAGTTGATGGTGCGGCTGTAGGTGGCCAGCGCCGCGAAGGTGAAGCGCAGCGCGTCGGCGCCCACAGCCGGGATGCCCTGGGGGTAGTCCTTGCGCACGCGCTTCTCCACCTTCTCCCGCACCTGCGGGATCAGCAGCGCGGCGGTGGACTTCTGCACCAGCGCCTCGAGGCCGATGCCGTCGATGAGGTCCAGGGGGTCGATGGTGTTGCCCTTGGACTTGGACATCTTCTGGCCCTCGGCGTCGCGCACGATGGCGTTGATGTACACCTCGTGGAACGGCACGCGGCCGGTGAAGTACTGGGTCGCCATCACCATGCGCGCCACCCAGAAGAAGATGATGTCGAAGCCGGTGATCAGCACCGAGGAGGGCAGGAAGGCGTTGAACCGTTCCCACTCCTTGGCGCGTTCCGGCGTGTCGCCGGGCCAGCCCAGGGTGGAGAAGGGCCACAGCGCGGAACTGAACCAGGTGTCCAGTACGTCCTCGTCCTGGCGCAGCTTGCCCACGGGCTTGATGGTGGAGTGCTTGAGCGCGTCCGCCTCATCCTCGCCCACGAAGATGTTGCCTGCCTCGTCGAACCATGCCGGGATCTGGTGTCCCCACCAGAGCTGGCGGCTCACGCACCAGTCCTGGATGTTCTCCAGCCACTGCACGTAGGTGGTGCTCCAGTTCTCCGGCGTGAACTTCACGGCGCCGCCGCGCACCGCCGCGAGGGCGGGCTCGGTGATGGCGCGCTTGCCGCCGGGCCGGCCATCCGGCTGGGTGTCGCGCGTGAGGTCCAGGAACCACTGGTCCGTGAGCATGGGCTCGATGACCGCGTCGGAGCGCTGGCTGATGGGCACCATCAGCTTGTGCTTCTTGGTCTCGACCAGCAGGCCCGCGGCTTCCAGGTCCGCCACGATCTTCTTGCGCGCGGCGAAGCGGTCCAGGCCGCGGTACTGCACCGGCGCGTTCTCGTTCACCTTCGCGTCGAGGGTGAAGATGCCGATGACGGGCAGGCCGTGGCGCTGGCCCAGCTTCTGGTCGTTGAAGTCGTGGGCCGGCGTGATCTTCACGCAGCCGGTGCCGAATTCCTTGTCCACGTACTCGTCGGCGATCACCGGGATCAGCCGGTCCGTGAGCGGCAGCCTGAGCTGCTTGCCGATCATATCCTTGTAGCGCTCGTCCTCCGGGTGCACCGCCACCGCCACGTCGCCCAGCATGGTCTCGGGACGGGTGGTTGCGACGGTCAGGTCCTTGCCGCCCGCAGCGGCGGGATAGCGGATCAGCCACAGGCTGCCGTCCTTCTCCTCGTTGTTCACCTCGAGGTCGGAGACGGCGGTCTGCAGCACCGGATCCCAGTGCACCAGGCGCTTGCCCCGGTAGAGCAGGCCGTCCCGGTACCACTGCACGAACACGCGGCGCACCGCGGCCGAGAGGCCCGGGTCCATGGTGAAGCGCTCGCGGGTCCAGTCCACCGAGGCGCCCAGGCGGCGCATCTGGCGGGTGATGGTGGAGCCGGACTCCTCCTTCCATTCCCAGACCTTTGCCACGAAGGCCTCGCGGCCCAGGTCATGGCGGGTCTTGCCGGCGGCGGCCAGTTGGTTCTCGACGATCTTCTGGGTGGCGATGCCGGCGTGGTCCGTGCCCCCTTGCCACAGCACCCGCCGGCCGTGCATGCGGTGGTAGCGGGTGAGGGCGTCCATGAGGGTCTGCTGGAAGGCATGCCCCATGTGCAGCGTGCCGGTGACGTTCGGGGGCGGCAGCAGGATGCAGTAGGGTTCGCCCTGGTCCGCGGGCGCGAACCAGCCGTGGCGCTCCCAGGTCTCGTACCAGCGGCCTTCCATGCCGCGGGGTTCGTAGGCTTTATCCATGGTCCAGGAGGGCTTTTTCTGCTGCGCCGCGGGGCGCGGCATGAGGCGGGATTATATCAGTGGCCTATTCTTTTCCGTTCTCGCGCAGGGCTTGTTCCACCAATCCGGGGATTTCCTCCCGCAGCTTTTCCCACACCTTGTTCACCAGGGTGGCGTGGATCTCGGCGGAGGCATCGCGCAGCAGCCGGTCCGTGAGGGCGGCGATGCGCTCCGTCAGCACCTCGGATAGGAGGTCCTGGGGGATGGTGAGCACTTCCGGGGTGGAAGCGGGAGCGGGAGCAGGTGCTCCGGCCGGCTCTTCATCCACGACGTCCGTCAGCACCGGGATGTCCAGGCTGGGGGTGATGCGAGGCTTGCGCGGGTCGGCCATGTCAGAGCTTGTGGGTCTCGAGGGGATAACCCCGGTCCTTATAGAAGCGGAAGCGCTCACGCCCCTCCGCCTTGCGGGTCTCGTCTCCGTCCACCACCTCCGCCACCCGCTCGAAGCGGGCGAAGAAGCCCGGCACCGCGGCCCCGAGGTTGATGAGCAGGTGGAAGCCCTCGCCCGGCTCGGTACCGTGGCCGATGTGCACCGGCACCTCCGGCTCCGCGCCCGCTAGGCAATGGGGCAGGAAGCTGCGGTCATGGTACGTCCACATCAGGTCGTCCAGTTCCCGGGCGGTGCCCTCATCGGGGGCTTGTACGAAGACCTTGTGGCCCATGCCCACCACCTTGTCCGCCAGCTTGCAGGCGAACATCAGGCGCCCGCGCGGACCGTCACTCTCCAATATATAGAAATCTACCTGGGTCACGCCTGGTCCAGGAGGTGTTGCACCAGGAGCGGCACCGGCCGACCGCTCGCGCCTTTCTCGCCGCCGCCCTTCCAGGCGGTGCCGGCCACGTCCAGGTGCGCCCAGGCCAGGTTCTTGGTGAAGCGTGAGAGGAAGCAGGCGGCGGTGATGGCGCCCGCCTCGCGGCCGCCGATGTTGGCGAAGTCCGCGAAGTTGCTCTTCAGGCTCTCCTGATAGTCCTCGTACAGCGGCAGCTGCCAGGCGCGGTCCTCGGCCTTCTCGCCGGCGGCCTTGAGGCCCTGCACCAGCCGCTCGTTGTTGCCGAGCAGGCCCGAGACCACGTTGCCGAGCGCGATCACGCAGGCGCCGGTGAGCGTGGCGATGTCCACCACCGTGGCGGGCTTGAAGCGCTCCGCGTAGGTCAGCGCCTCGCACAGGATCAGGCGGCCCTCGGCGTCGGTGTTCAGGATCTCCACCGTCTGGCCCGACATCGTGCTGACGATGTCGCCTGGGCGCGCGGCGTTGCCGCCGGGCATGTTCTCGGCGCTGGGCACGATGCCCACCACGTTCATCTTGAGACCCATGGCCATCACCGCCTTGAGCGTGCCGAACACGCTGGCGGCGCCGCACATGTCGAACTTCATCTCGTCCATGGACTGCGCCGGCTTGATGGAGATGCCGCCGGTGTCGAAGGTGACGCCCTTGCCGACGAGCACGTGCGGCTTCTGCCCCTTGGGCCCGCCGTGGTATTCCATGATGATCATCTTCGGCGGCTGGTGGCTGCCGCTGGCCACCGCCAGCAGCGCGCCCATTCCGAGTTTCTTCATCTGCGCCGCCTCCAGCACCGTCACCTTGAGCTTGCTGCCCTTGGCGAGCCGGCGCGCCTCGTCGGCGAGGTAGGAGGGGGTGCACACGTTGGGTGGCAGGTTGCCCAGGTTCTTGGTCAGCGCCACGCCGGCGGCGATCGCGCTGCCCGCCCGCAGACCTTCCTCGGCGGCCTTGCCGTGGTCGCGGCCCACCAGCAGCGTCAGCTTCTGCAGCGCGGGACGCGGCTTGTCCTTGCTCTGGCCCTTGAACTGGTCGAAGCGGTAGCCCGCCTCTTCCGCGGCTTCCACCGCGTGGCGTACCAGCCAGTAGGCATCCGCATCCTTGACGTCCAAGAGCGGGAGAGTGCTCACCGCTTCCTTCACGCCCGCCTCGCTGAGCGTGCGCGCCGCCTTCACCGTCGCCTTGCGGTAGGCGCGCAGGCCGAAGTCCTTCTCCTTGCCCAGGCCCACCAGCAGCACCCGCTCCGCGGCAGCCTTCGGCACGTCGAACAGCAGCTGCGCCTGGCCGGCGCGGCCCTCGATGGCCCCGCTCTTGGCGACCTTGCTCAGGTAACCGTGGCTCGCCTGGTCCAGCGCATGTGCCGACGCCGGCAGCTTGCCGCCCTCGAACAGGCCGACGATGAGGCAGGGCGTGGCCAGGGATTCGGCGGCCGCGGACTTCAGGGAAAATTGCATGCATGTCTCCGGTGGAAGGTTCGGGTCCGCAGGGCCTCTGGCGTATCATGGACGCCTGCGGCCGCAGGCCTGGCGACAGGTTTTGTGGCGCCATTCTAACCCAAGGCCCGCGCTACGCGATGAGACACCCGAGCGACGCATGATACGCATCGTGGACCGCTATCTCGCCAAGGAGACGGTGCTCACCATCGGCGCCGTCACCGGCGTGCTCATGCTGATCCTGCTCAGTAACCGCTTCGCGAGCCTGCTGGGCGATGCCGCCGCCGGGCGCCTGCCGCGCGAGACCGTGTTCACCCTGCTCGGGCTCGCCTCCATCAAGTTCTTCATCGTGGTGGTGCCGGTCGCGACCTTCCTCGCCATCATGCTGGCCCTGGGCCGGCTCTACCGCGACAGCGAGATGACCACCTTCATGGCCTGCGGCGTGGGACCGGCGCAGATCTACCGCCCGCTGCTGGCCATCGCCCTGGTGCTGGGCGCAGCCATGGCGGCGCTGTCGCTGCAGGTCTCGCCCTGGGCCGAGCGCATGACCCACATCGTCAACAGCGCCGGCGAGCACGATGCGCAGGTCGGCAGCTTCGAGTCGGGCCGCTTCAAGGTGGACGACGACGGCCACGGCGCGCTCTACGCCGAGCACGTGAGCAAGGACGGCAAGGACCTCGGCAAGGTGTTCATGCAGGGTCCGAGCGGCGACCTCATGGCGGTGGTGATCGCCGAGCAGGGCCGCCGCCAGGGCAACCCGGACGTTGCGGGCGGCGGCATGCTGATCCTCAACGACGGCTGGCGCTACGAGGGCACGCCCGGCAAGGCCGACTACCGCATCGTGCGCTACGCCGAGCATGGCATCGTCATCGACCCGCCCAAGCCCGAGAGCGGCCTCGATTCCTACGACGCCTATCCGACCGGCGAGCTGCTGAAGCTCCATGACCTCGCCGCCGCCTCCGAGCTGCAGTGGCGCCTGTCGGTACCGATCTCGGTGGTGCTGCTGACGCTGCTGGCGGTGCCGCTGGCGCGCACTTCGCCGCGCCAGGGCCGCTACGGCAAGCTGCTCATCGCGGTGCTGGTCTACGTCATCTACTACAACCTCGGCATCCTCGGCCGCGTGTGGCTGCAGAAGGGCGTGACGCCGGCCTCGCTCGGCCTGTGGTGGGTGGACGGCATCTACCTCGCGGTGGTCGTCCTCCTGCTCCTGCAGCAGTACGGCACCCGCGGGCTGTTCGCCGCCACGTGGAGGCCGCGCGCATGAAGCGGATGGACCTCTACCTGGCGAAGGCCGTCATCGTCAACGTGCTGCTGGTGTTGCTGGTGCTCACCGCGCTCGCCAGCGTCATCACCTTCGTCAGTGAGATCCGCAGCCTGAGCGGCAGCTACACGCTGCTGGAGGCGGCGCGCTACACCCTCTACAAGGTGCCGGGGGGCATGTACAACATGTTCACCATCGCGGTGCTGCTCGGCGCGCTGCTGGGCCTCGGCGAGCTTGCCGGTCACAACGAGCTCACGGTCATGCGCGTGGCTGGCGTGTCGGTGGCGCGGCTCGGCCTGTCCGCCATGGCCGGCGGCCTGGTGCTGGCGGCGTGCTGCGTGCTCATCGGTGAGATGGTGGTGCCGGGGAGCGAGCAGCAGGCGGAGGACCGGCGTGCCGAACTCGTCAATGCCCGCACCAATGCACTCGGCACCGGAGGCATCTGGGCCAAGGACGGCTCGAGCTTCGTCAACGTGCGCTCCATGAGCAACCGCAACCTGGCACGTGGCATCTACATCTACGACGTGAGCCCCGATCGCCAGCTCACCGGCGCCACCTTCGCCAACACCGCGGAGTTCGGCCAACTCCCGCCGGAGCTGCACGGCGTGCGCGGCACTCACGTGAGCGTGGACGGCTCCAGCACGTTCCGCGCCCCCGAGCGCAAGTGGCAGACCTCCCTCAATCCCAACATCATCAGCCTGTTCGCGATGGACTCCACCACGCTGTCCGCCGCCGGGCTCTACTACTACATCGGCTACCTGCGGGCGAACCACCTGGACGAGCGGCGCTACGTGGCGGAGTTCTGGGGGCACCTGGCCAAGCCCGTGTCGCTGCTCCTGATGCTGATCCTCTCGCTGCCATTCGTATTCGGGCCGCTGCGTTCCTCCAGCACCGGCCAGCGCCTTTTGGTGGGCATGCTTATCGGCATCGGCTTCTACGTGGCGAACAGCATGTTCATGCAGAGCGGAGTGGTATTCGGCATCAACCCGGTGCTCACGGCCTGGCTTCCGACTCTCCTGTTAGGAGCAGTCAGCTTCCTTGCAGTCAGACGTATCAAATAATCAGGAGTTGGAGAGTTGGGCGAAGGAGGGTGCGGGCCTCAAGACCGTGCCCGAGAGCTTGTCATGCCAGGTCTTCTTCTCTGGGTCCCACAGCGACCACCAGAAGCCGAGTCCCAGCGCCGCCCAGGAGAGGTAGGCGGCGAGGTAGCGGATGAGCGCCTGGCCCCAGCGCACCGAGCCGCCGGTCCGGGCATCCACCAGCTTCACCCGCCAGGCCAGCATCCCCAGGGTCTGGCCGTTGCGCACCCAGAAGCTGCCGAAGAACAGGAAGCCCACCGCGAGGATGTAGAGGCGATAGAGGAGTTCGGCCAGGGGATGGTCGGGGGTGATGGCGCCGCGGGCGACCGGCATGGCCACGGCGGTGGCGATGAACCAGAGGCCCAACACCACCAGGGCGTCGTAGCTCGCCGCGGCGAGGCGGCGCCACAGCGGCGCGGGTCGGAAGTCGTCGGGGTTCACGTCCGGCATGCGGGCGGTTTCAAAGTGGCGCTCCCTGCGGGATTCGAACCCGCGTTTAAGCCTTGAGAGGGCTCCGTCCTAGGCCTCTAGACGAAGGGAGCGTCGGGCCGAAAGGGAGTGGTATTATACGGACGCGCCGGATTTGCTCAAGTTCTGCGCCAAAATAACCTCCGGACCCACCGGAAACCCCGTGAGCCGCACAGGAAGCCCGCTTATCCACCCGGTCATCATCCCCCGCGCCGACCACAGCATTTCGCGGGCGAATATCTCTGAAAACGCCCTCAAGGTGCTCTACCGGCTCAAGAACGCCGGCTACGAGGCTTACCTCGTCGGCGGCGGCGTGCGCGACCTCTTGCTGGGCCGCGAACCCAAGGACTTCGACATCGCCACCAGCGCGAGCCCGGAGCAGGTGGAACGGGAGTTCCGCAACTGCCGCCTCATCGGCCGGCGCTTCCGCCTGGCCCACGTGCGTTTCGGCGACGAGATCATCGAGGTCGCCACCTTCCGCGCCAGCGGCGCCGCCGACACGGCCGGGGAAGAGGACGAGGCGGACCGGGCCCACGACGGCGGCACCGGCCGCATCCTGCGCGACAACATCTACGGCACGGTGGAGGAGGACGCGGTCCGCCGCGACTTCAGCGTCAACGCGCTCTACTACGACGTGCGCGACTTCTCGGTGCGTGACTACGTGGGCGGCCTGCCGGACCTCCGTGACGGTGTGCTGCGCCTGATCGGGGACCCGGAGGTGCGCTACCGCGAAGATCCGGTGCGCATGCTGCGCGCGGTGCGCTTCGCGGTGAAGCTCGGCTTCAAGCTGCACTCCGGCACCGAGCGCCCCATCGGGCGCTTGAGCGGCCTGCTGGCCGACGTGCCTCCGGCGCGCATGTTCGAGGAGATACTCAAGCTCTTCATGTACGGTTTCGGCGAGCAGGCCTTCGAGGCGCTGCGCCACCACGGCCTGTTCGAGCAGCTGTTCCCGCGCACGGAGGAGGCGCTCGCGGTGGAAGAGCAGGGCTTCCCGCGCGTGTTCATCGCCAAGGCCCTCGCCAGCACCGACAGCCGCGTGCAGCAGGACCTGCCGGTCACGCCTGCGTTCCTTTTCGCTGCGCTCTTGTGGGAGCCGGTGCGCCAGATCGCGGCGCAGCTCGAGGCGGAGGGCCTGCATCCCAGCGAGGCGCTGCGCCGCGCCTCCGCCGAGGTGGTGGACGAGCAGGTGCAGCGCGTGGCGCTGCCGCGCCGCTTCTCCACGCCCATGATCGAGATCTTCACGCTGCAGCCGCGTTTCACCCAGCGCCAGGGCAAGCGCCCGCAGCGGCTGATGGAGCATCCACGCTTCCGTGCCGCCTACGACTTCATGGTGCTGCGCGCCCAGTCCGGCGAGGCGGACCCGGAGCTGGCCGAGTGGTGGACGCAGCTCCTCGCCGGCGACCCGGTGGCACCGCCGCCGGCGGAGCCTGGCAGCGGCAGCGGTACCGGACGCCGGCGCCGGCGTCGCCGTGGCGGACGCGGCCGCAAGCGCCCCGCCGAGGGCGGAGCGGGGCAGGAGCCCGCCTGAGTGGCCGCCGTCACGGCCTACGTGGGCCTCGGCGCCAACCTTCAGGCACCCGCATCGCAAGTGCGCCGCGCGCTGGACGAGCTCGCCGCCGTTCCCAAGACCCGCATCACCGCGCGTTCACCTCTATATAAGAGTCCGCCCCTGGGTCCCCAGGACCAGCCCGACTACGTCAACGCCGTCGCCGCTGTCGAGACCACGCTCGCGCCGCTGGAACTGCTCGCGGCACTGCGCGCCATCGAGACGGCCCATGGCCGCCGTCGCGACGGCACCCGCTGGGGTCCGCGCAGCCTCGACCTCGACCTCCTTATATATGGCGACGTAACGATGCAGACGCCCGAGCTCACGCTTCCGCACCCCGGCGTGCCGGAGCGCGCCTTCGTCCTGTATCCTCTCCATGACATCGCTCCTGCGCTCGTGATACCGGGCCTGGGCGCGGTGAGCGAGCTGCGTGCACGCTTGGGGGACGCGCGCATCGAACGCCTGGAGCCGCAAGACGCATGAGCGGTCAATCGCGCTACATCGTGGTGGAGGGCCCCATCGGCGTGGGCAAGACCAGCCTCGCCATGAAGCTGGCCGAGACCCTCGGCGGCGAGCTCCTGCTGGAGCGCGCCGAGGAGAACCCGTTCCTCGAGCGCTTCTACCGTGACCCCAAGGGCGCCGCGCTCCCCACCCAGCTCTCGTTCCTGTTCCAGCGCGCGCGCCAGCTGCAGGAGCTGCGCCAGGGCGACATCTTCCAGCCCACCCGCGTGGCGGACTTCCTGCTGGACAAGGACCCGCTGTTCGCCCGCCTCAACCTCGACGACGAGGAGCTCAAGCTCTACGAGCAGGTCTATCAGCACCTGACGCTGGACGCGCCGCGTCCCGACCTCGTGGTCTACCTGCAGGCGCCGGTGGACGTGCTGGTGCGCCGCGTGAACCGCCGCGGCATCGGCTACGAGCGCTTCATCCAGCAGGAATATCTGGAGCGGGTCGCTTCGGCTTACTCCCACTATTTCCACCACTACAGCGCCTCGCCGCTGCTCATCGTCAACGCCGCCGACATCAACCCGGTGGAGAGCGAGGCGGACTACAACTCGCTGGTGCGGGAAATAAACCGAGTCCGGTCGGGCCGCCACTACTTCAACCCTACGCCCATCAAGTAGGGGCGTTCTCCCGGTGGACATTTGGACCCGCCGAAGGCATCCTGAACCGCTGTTTTCCAGGGCCCGATGATGTACACCACGCCCAAGAACACCAACGATGCGAAGCCAGTCACGCTGAGCTCGCTCGCGCACATGAAGGCGGAGAAGCAGAAGATCGCCTGCCTCACCGCCTACGATGCGAGCTTCGCCGCGCTCCTGGACGAGGCCGGCGTGGACGTGGTGCTGGTGGGGGATTCCCTCGGCAACGTCATCCAGGGCCATGCCACCACCGTGCCGGTGACGGTGGACGACATCGTCTACCACACCAGGAACGTGGCGCGCGGCTTGAAGCGCGCCTTCCTCATCGCAGACATGCCGTTCGTGAGCTATCCCACGCCCGAGATCGCGCTCGCCAACGCCGCGCGCCTGATGCAGGAGGGCGGCGCCAAGATGGTGAAGCTCGAGGGCAGTGGCCGCCAGGCGGACATCGTCACCTACCTCAGCGACAACGGCATCCCGGTGTGCGCGCACCTGGGGCTGAGGCCCCAGTTCGTGCACAAGCTCGGCGGTTACCCGGTGCAGGGCCGCCAAGCCAAGGCCGCGAAGCAGATGCTGGAGGACGCCAAGCTCCTGGAGAAGGCGGGTGCCGACCTCATCCTGCTGGAACTCGTGCCCCGTGACCTCGCCGCCAAGATCACCGCGGCTGTGAAGGTGCCGGTGATCGGCATCGGCGCCGGTCCCAAGGTGGACGGGCAGATCCTCGTGCTCTACGACATGCTCGACATCACCCCCGGGCGCCGGCCCAAGTTCGTGCGCAACTTCACCGAGGGTGGCAAGACGCCGTCCGAGGCGGTGGCCGCCTACGTGAAGGCGGTGCGCGACAAGAGTTATCCGGCCGCCGAGCACAGCTTCGACTGACATGCTTACGGAACACTCGGTCGCGGAGCTCCGCAAGCGCATCCAGCGCTGGCGCGCCATCAACCAGCAGGTGGCACTGGTGCCCACCATGGGCAACCTGCATGCCGGCCACATCGCGCTGGTGAAGCGCGCCCGCGCGCTGGCGGACCGCGTGGTGGTCAGCATCTTCGTGAACCCGCTGCAGTTCGGCCCGAAGGAGGATTTCGCCGCCTACCCGCGCACACCGGATGCGGACCGCCTGCAGCTCGCGGTGGCGGGCACCGACCTCCTGTTCATGCCGGAAGTGGAGGAGATGTACCCGGGCGGCATGGACCAGGTGTCGCGGGTGGAAGTGCCGGCCTTCGACAGCATCCTCGACGGCGCCGCGCGCCCCGGCCACTTCGCCGGCGTCGCCACCGTGGTCACCAAGCTTTTCAACATGGTGCAGCCGGACGTGGCGGTTTTCGGCGAGAAGGACTATCAGCAGCTGCTGGTGATCCGGCGCATGACGGCGGACCTCTGCCTGCCGGTGCAGGTGGTGGGCCACCCGACGGTGCGCGAGCCGGATGGTCTGGCCATGAGCTCGCGCAACCAGTACCTCAGCAAGTCTGAGCGCGTCCAGGCGCCGCTGCTGCGCCGCGTGCTCACCGATCTCGGCGCCAAGCTGCGCGAGGGTACGCGGGATTTCGGCAAGCTGCAGGCCGAGGCCGCGCGGCGGCTCACGGAGGGCGGCTTCCGTCCCGACTATGTGGAGATCCGCCACGCCGACACGCTCGCGCTGCCCAAGCCGGATGATGAGCGCATGGTGGTACTGGCGGCGGCCTGGCTCGGCAAGGCACGACTCATCGACAACCTGCCGCTGGACCTCGCCGCGCCGCAGGACAAGACCGTCACCTTGAGCGAAACCGAGCGCGTCGGCTAAAATATCCCCACTGTCCTTTCCCGTCCCCGGATATCCCCATGCAAGTGACCCTGCTCAAGGCGAAGCTCCATCGTGCCCGCGTGACCCACGCCGAGCTCGACTACGAGGGCTCCTGCGCCATCGACAGCCAGCTCCTGGACACCGCCGGCATGCTCGACTACGAGCAGATCCAGATCTACAACGTCACCAACGGCGAGCGCTTCACCACCTATGCCATGCGCGCCGAGCCTGGCTCGGGCGTCATCTCCATCAACGGTGCCGCCGCCCACCGCGCCAAGCCGGGCGACATCATCATCATCTGCGCCTACTGCCAGATGAACGCCGCCGAGGCCATGAACCACAAGCCGCGCCTGATCTACCTGAACGAGCACAACAAGGTCATGCGTACCTCCAACGCCATTCCAGTGCAGGCTGCCTGATCCCTGCGTGCCGATGACAAGACCCGCGCTGCCGGGTTAAGTTAAGGCATGGCTTCCATCACCCAATCCGCCGTCTGGAAGGCGCTCGCCGCCAATCAGGCCGAGTTCGACCTCGCCGAGTTCAAGGCCACTGCCTTGGACGCGAAGCGCGTCGCGGATTTCTCCGTCGAATTGCCCGGCTTGCACGCGGATCTCTCGCGTCACCTCGCCACCCCCGAGACCCTGAAGCTGCTCGCGAAGCTGGCGGAGACCGCCGGTCTCGACGCCAGGCGCCGGCAGCTGTTTGAAGGCGGGCACGTCAATGACACCGAGGACCGCGCCGCGCTGCACACGCTGCTGCGAGCTGCGCCGGCGGACGTGCCGCCCGCGCTCGCATCCCAGGCCGCCGAGGTGCGCGAGGTGTTCGCGCGCATGCGCGCCTTCTGCCAGGAAATGCATGCGAGCCGCATCACCGACGTGGTGAGCATCGGCATCGGTGGCTCACACCTCGGGCCGGAGCTGGTGGTGGAGGCCCTGACGCCGCTCAAGGGTCCTAAGCTGCGTACCCATTTCCTCTCCAACGTGGATCCCATGCACGCGGCGCGCCTGCTGCCGTCGCTGGATCCCGAGCACACCCTGGTGGTGGTCATCTCCAAGACCTTCACCACCCAGGAGACCCTCGCCAACGCCCAGGCGGCGCGCACCTGGCTGGTGCAGGCCCTGGGGGAGAAGGCCGTGCCGGCGCATTTCGCCGCCGTCTCCGCCGCGCCGGACAAGGCCCGCGCCTTCGGCATCCCGCCCGAGCGCGTGTTCGCGTTCTGGGACTGGGTGGGCGGGCGTTATTCCCTGTGGTCTGCGGTGGGCCTGCCCATCGCGCTGGCCCACGGCTTCGAGATCTTCGAGGCCTTGCTCGCCGGCGCCGCGCAGATGGACCGGCACTTCCGCGAGGCGCCCGTCGAGCGCAATCTGCCGGCGCTGCTCGCGCTGCTCGGCATCTGGTACGCGAACTTCTGGCAGGCCGCCACCCGCGCGGTGGTGCCTTACCGCCAGGACCTGCGCCTCCTGGTGTCTTATCTGCAGCAGCTCGAGATGGAGAGCGACGGCAAGCGCGTGCGCCGGGACGGTACGCCGGCGGACTACGCCACCATGCCGGTGGTGTGGGGCGATACCGGCACCAACGGCCAGCATGCGTTCTTCCAGCTTCTGCACCAGGGCACCGGGCTGGTGCCGGTGGACTTCGTGGCGGTGCTGGAGGAGGAGAGCGGTCACTGGCGCCAGCAGGCCATGTTGCTCGCTAACTGCTATGCCCAGGCCGAGGCGCTGTTCCACGGCCGCAGCAGTGCCGAGGCGGAGAAGCAGTCCGGCAAGGCGCTCGCGCCCCACAAGACCTTCCCCGGCGGCCGTCCCAGCACCCTCATCACGCTCTCACGCCTGGATGCCCGGAGCCTCGGCATGCTGCTCGCGCTCTACGAGCACCGCACCTTCGTGCAAGCCTGCATCTGGGACGTCAACTGCTTCGACCAGATGGGCGTGGAGCTCGGCAAGCAGCTCGCCGAGGGCGTGCTCAAGGCACTGGAGAGCGGCGACGTCACCGGTGTCCAGGATCCCGCCACCCGCGCCGCGGTGAAGCGCTCCCGCTATGAGTGAGCTCGCGCCCGCCGCGCAGTTCAAGCAGAGCAAATACACCGTACTGCGGGGCGTAGTCTCGCCCCAGAGCGCGCAGCTTATGACCACCTACGCGTTGCTGCAGCAGCAGTGGCCGGGTTACTACCAGCCGGAAGACGTGTTCCGCGCCGCTCACGGCCATTACGCCGACGCCATGAGCGAGACCCTGCTGCTGGAACTCAAGCCCGCCATGGAGCGCGCCACCGGCCTCAGCCTCTTACCCTGTTATTCGTATCTGCGCATCTACGGCCCCGGCGCGGTGTTGCCGCGCCACCTGGACCGGCCCTCCTGCGAGATCAGTGCCTCCCTCGCGCTCGGGCTGCAGGCGTCGTCCCTCTGGCCGCTGTGCGTGCACGCGGACGGAGAGGACAAGCCCATCGGCCTCGCTCCCGGCGACATGCTGGTCTACCGCGGCGCCGACGTGGCCCACTGGCGCGAGCCTTTCGAGGGCCAGTGGTGCGCCCAGGTGTTCCTGCACTACGTGGACGCCAACGGCGCCTACACCGACTTCAAGTTCGACGGACGCGAGCGCATCGGTCCCTTCGACAAGCAGACCATGCAGCGCCGCTTCCAGCGGGAGGCGAGCTACGGGCGCGGCGACATACCCTCGTCGGTGCCGCCGGATGCGCCCTGTCCCTGCAACAGTGGGAAGCAATTCAAGGATTGTCACGGCAAGGCGGCCTAGGCTTCCTGCCAGGAGGTCCATCATGCTGCTCGAAGGTTCCTGCCACTGCGGCGCTGTCCGCTTCAGCGTCGAGTCCCACACGCCCTATCCCTTCATGCGCTGCTACTGCTCCATCTGCCGCAAGACCGGCGGCGGGGGAGGCTACGCCGTGAACATCATGGGAGAGGCGGCTACCCTGAAAGTGGACGGCGCCGAGCACGTGGGCATCTACCACGCGCGCATGCCGGATGGGAAAGGCGGCATCAAGTACAGCGGCGCGGAGCGGCACTTCTGCCGGGACTGCGGTTCGCCGCTCTATCTGAGCGACGAGCAGTGGCCGCAATGGGTGTATCCCATGGCCTCGGCCATCGATACGCCGCTACCCAAGCCATCGGAGGTGGTGAGCATCATGCTGGATTTCGCCGCACCCTGGGCCGAAGTGGCGCCGGGCAAGCACTTCAAGGAATACCCGAAGGAATCAATCGAAGATTGGCACAAACGTCACAAGCTATGGTGCTGAGCCAACGCCCAGCGCACGTGCTCCCGCACCAGCTCCGAGGGATGTGATTCCCGGCTCTTAAGGGCCGCCATCACTTCGTCCGAAGTCGGCGCATTCCCAAGTCCCACCGCGATGTTCCGCAGCCAGCCCTCGTAGCCCGCGCGGCGGATCGCGCTGCCCTCGGTGCGTTTCAGGAACTCTTCCTCGGTCCAGGCGAAGAGTTCCGTGAGCTTTGGCCCGTCGAGCCCGGCGCGAGGCGTGAAATCCGCTTCCTTCGATACCTGCGCGAACTTGTTCCAGGGGCAGAAGAGCTGGCAGTCATCGCAGCCGAACACCCGGTTCCCCATGGGCTTGCGGAACTCCGCGGGGATGGATCCCTTGTGCTCGATGGTGAGGTAGGCGATGCAACGGCGCGCGTCCAGCTCGTAGGGCGCCACGATGGCGCCGGTGGGGCAGACGTCGAGGCAGGCGCGGCAGCTGCCGCAGTGCTCGCCGCCGGCTTCGTCCAGCGGCAACGGCAGGTCGGTGAAGAGTTCGCCGAGGAAGAACCAGGAACCGGCGTCCTTGTTGATGAGGTTGGTGTGCTTGCCGATCCATCCCAGGCCCGCGCCACGGGCCAGCGCCTTCTCCAGCACCGGCGCGCTGTCCGTGAAGGCCCTGTAACCGAACGCACCGATCTCTTCCTGGATGCGATCCGCGAGCTTCTGCAGCCGCGCGCGCAGTACCTTGTGGTAGTCGCGCCCCAGTGCGTAGCGCGCGATGTAGGCCCGGTCCCGGTCCTCCAGCAGCGCCTCCGTGTCTTCCGTGGCGCCCGGCCAATAGTCCATGCGCGCGGAGATCACCCTGAGCGTGCCCGGCACCAGCTCCTGGGGCCGGCTGCGGCGCGTGCCATGCTGCTGCATGTAGGCCATGTCGCCGTGGCGGCCCGCCGCCAGCCATGCCAGCAGGCGCTGCTCGTCTTCCGGCAGCTCCACGCCGGAGGTGCCGAGTTGCTGGAAGCCCAGTTCCCGGCCCCATCCTTTGATGCGGTCGGCTAAGGCGTGGAAGTCGGTGGGAGCGGACATAAGGCTATATATAATGCCTCACATGTCCGTCCTGCCCGAGAACCTTTATACCGCCGCCCAGGTGCGCGAGCTGGACCGCCGCGCCATCGAGGATGCCGGCATCAGCGCCGTCACGCTTATGCAGCGGGCCGGAGAGGCCGCCTGGGCCCAGCTCAAGCACCAGTGGCCGGCTGCGAAGCACCTCCTGGTGCTGTGCGGCGCCGGCAGCAACGCGGGCGACGGTTACGTGCTCGCCATCCGTGCGTTGGCGGAGCAACACCGGGTCACGGTGCTCACCCTGGGGGACCGCCTCAAGCTGCCGCGTCCCGCCGCCGAGATGCGCGGCGCGTTCCTGCAGTCCGGCGGCAAGGAGCAGGCTTTCGAGTCGCGCCTGCCGGCGGCGGACGTGATCGTGGATGCGCTGCTCGGCACCGGCCTGGACCGGCCGCTCGGCGGCGAGTGGCTGAAGCTGGTGCAGGAGGTGAACGGCTGCGGCATGCCGGTGCTGTCCCTGGACATCCCCACCGGCCTCAACGCCGACACCGGCGCCGAGCTCGGCACCGCGGTGCACGCCGACCTCACCGTGAGCTTCCTTGGCCTCAAGGCCGGACTCTTCACCGGGGCCGGCCCCGCCTGCACCGGCCTCTTGCGTTTCGACGACCTCGCCGTGCCGCCCAAGGTGTACGGCAGCCTGCCGCCCCGCGCGCGGCGCCTGCGCAGCGCCACCATGCGCGAGACGGGTCTGAAGCGCCGTGCCCGCGATTCCCACAAGGGCGACTTCGGCAAGCTCCTGGTGGTGGGCGGCGACCACGGCATGGGCGGCGCGGTGCGCCTCGCGGCGGAAGCGGCACTGCGCAGTGGTGCCGGCCTCGTCACCGTCGCCACCCAGGGCACGCACGTGGCCGGCCTGCTGGCCGGCCTGCCGGAAGCCATGGTGCACGGCATCGAGACCGCCGCCGACATCGAAGCCTTGCTCGGCCGTGCCAGCGTGGTGGCCATCGGTCCCGGCCTCGGCCGCGGTCCCTGGGGCCGCATGCTGCTCAAGTGCGTGCTCGCCTCGCACATCCCGCTGGTGGTGGACGCGGACGCGCTCAACCTGCTCGCGGAGGCGCCCCACAAGCACGGGCGCTGGATACTCACGCCGCACCCGGGCGAAGCGGCGCGCCTCCTGGGCACCGACACCGCCACCGTGCAGCGCGACCGCTATGCCTGCGTCGAGCGCATCGCCGAGCGCTTCGACGCCGTCACGGTGCTGAAGGGCGCCGGCAGCCTCATCGCTGCCCATGGTGAGATCACCTCCGTCTGCACCGCCGGCAACCCCGGCATGGCTGCGCCGGGCATGGGCGACGTGCTCACCGGCATCGTCGCTGCGCTGGTGGCCCAGGGCCTGCCGCTGCCGGAGGCGGCGCGCCAGGGCGTGTACGTGCACGCGGCGGCGGGCGACCTCGCTGCGCGCCAGGGCGAACGCGGCCTCATGGCGCGGGACCTCATGGATCCGCTGCGGCACCTGGTGAACGTCTGATGCGCTTAGGGCTAAAGGATGCCGCTGCCACGGAGGCGGCAGGCGCGGCCCTGGGGAAAGTGCTGCCGGCCGGGGATCTGGTGATCTACCTGCACGGCGACCTGGGTGCCGGCAAGACCACCCTGGTGCGCGGCATGATCAGGTCCCTGGGCCATCCTGGCCGCGTCCCCAGCCCCACCTACACCCTGGTGGAGCCTTACGAGCTCGGGCGCCTGAGCTTGAAGCACCTGGATCTCTACCGCATCGCCGATCCCGAGGAACTGGCGTTCCTGGGGGTACGGGAGATGCAGGGTACGGTGCTCATCGAATGGCCGGAGCGGGGTGCTCATTTCTTGCCCAACCCGGACCTGGAGTGCCGCCTCACGGTAGCTGCCCCTGGCCGGGTGCTGGAGGCGGAGGGCAGGAGCGAGGCGGGCCGGGCGCTCCTGGCCGCGTGGGATGCGACAAATCGTGAGGCCGGACTCTAACAGAACGGCCTATCCCCTTAAATGTAAAGAAAAAATACTTGAAAACCTGTCCCGTTGGTGTATAAATTATGGACACCACTGGGGCCGGAGGGCTGCTTTCGTGCGGGCGATGGGTTTCTTCTTGGCGGCGGGGCTGCTTCTGCCCACGCTGGGTGCGGCGTCCGCCCCGGTTAACGTGGGCGCGGTGCAGCTCGTGGCCGATGGCTCCC
>DATAHN010000130.1:0-80371 GCA_036263155.1 Gammaproteobacteria bacterium
GGCCCTCGATCATGACCTGCACATCGTGGCGCCAGGCGATCTCGGTGAGCTCGCCGAGCGTGCGCAGCTCGCTGAGCTGGGCGTCGTCGTTGGCGTCGGCAATGCTGCCCGGCCGCAGCCCGTCGCCCAGCGAGAACGCGACGTCGTACGCCTTCATGATCTCGCAGATGTCTTCAAAGTGCGTGTAGAGGAAGTTTTCGCGGTGGTGGGCCAGGCACCACTTGGCGAGGATGGAGCCGCCGCGGGAGACGATGCCGGTCACGCGCTTGGCCGTGAGCGGCACGTAGGCCAGGCGCACGCCGGCGTGGATGGTGAAGTAGTCCACGCCCTGCTCGGCCTGCTCGATGAGCGTGTCCCGGAAGATGTCCCAGGTCAGCTCCTCGGCCTTGCCATCCACCTTCTCCAGGGCCTGGTAGATGGGCACGGTGCCGATGGGGATCGGCGCGTTGCGGATGATCCACTCGCGGGTCTCGTGGATGTGCTTGCCGGTGGAGAGGTCCATGAGCGTGTCCGCGCCCCAGCGCGTCGCCCACACCAGCTTCTCCACCTCCTCCGCGATGCCGGAGGTGACGGCGGAGTTGCCGATGTTGGCGTTGATCTTCACCAGGAAGTTGCGGCCGATGACCATCGGCTCGCTCTCGGGGTGGTTGATGTTGTTGGGGATGATGGCGCGTCCCCGCGCCACTTCGTCCCGCACGAACTCCGGCGTGATGAGCTTCGGCAGGCTGGCGCCGAAGCCCTCGCCGGGGTGGCGCCTTAATAGGTGTTCTCGTGGATCGCGCGCCGCTCCCGGCATCCTGCCTCCCGCGGCACTAGCACTTCCCTGTGCGTCGTGCCTATTTGAAAGCATCTCTTCCAGGCGCTGATTTTCTCTAATTGCAATAAACTCCATCTCTGGAGTAACGATGCCCTTCTTCGCGTAATGCATCTGGCTCACGTTCGCGCCGGCTTTCGCGCGGCGTACCGGGCGCAGGCGCTCGAAACGCATATGGGCGAGCGCGGGGTCCTTCTCCCGGCGGCGCATGAACTCGGAGCTGGGCTCGCCTAAGGCTTCGCTGTCGCCCCGTTCCTCGATCCACCTGGCCCGTAGCGCCGGCAGGCCCTTGAGCAGGTCGATGCGCGCCTCGGGATCGGTGTAGGGGCCGGAGGTATCGTAGACCGTGAACGCGCCGTTCTTCTCGGCGCCGAACATCGCAGGAGTGTCGCTCAGGCTGATCTCCCGCATGGGCACGCGGATGTCGGCGCGGCTGCCGGCGACGTAGACCTTGCGGGAACGGGCGAAGGGCCGGGTGGCTTCCTCGGCCAGGGCCTCGGTGCGGCGGACGAATTCCTCGGGGACTGCGCTCATGGTCCATTCCTCATCGTGGTGACGAGGGAACGCGCTGCGGGGATGGCATCCCGCTGCGAAGCATTCCCTCGCCGTGCTGTCCGCGCTGTCCGGTCGGTGTCCGGCGCATCACGGCCATCGGGCCAGGTTCCAAGGGTGTGTTCTCAGCCTCTCGCGAGGCACCCCCAGCTTCCTCGCATCCCGGGTGCGGGACGCGGCGGACATTATACCTCCCGTCCGGACACCGGTTTTCGCGGCCCGCGTGACATCTGTCACCCGCGGCGATGACAGTTTTCCTTGCCAAGCGCCCGCCGAGCGCTTAACCTTTGCGGCCTGTAATCAAGGCTTTTTCCGCAGAAAAACCATGGACATGCAAGAAGCCCGCATCCAGATGGTCCAGCAGCAGATCCGCGCGTGGCACGTGCTCGATCCGCGCGCGCTGGCCGTGTTCGAGGCCCTGCCGCGCGACAAGTTCGTGCCCGAGGCCTACCGCAACGTGGCCTACGCGGACACGCCGATCCCGCTGCCCCACGGCGAGTGCATGCTCTCGCCCACGGTGGAGGGACGCGCGCTGCAGGCGCTGGACCCGCGGCCGCAGGATATGGTGCTCGAGATCGGCACCGGCAGCGGCTACTTCGCCGCCTGCCTCGCCAAGCGCGCCCGCGAGGTGCTCTCGGTGGACATCCATCCGGACTTCGTGGAGCACGCCGGCAAGACCCTGAAAAGCCTGGGCGTGAAGAACGTGCGGCTCGAGACCCGCGACGGCACCAAGCTCGACTGGCTGGAACAGCGCTACGACGTGATCGCGGTGACAGGTTCCCTGCCCGAGTTCCAGCAGGCCTACGCCGAGCGTCTCAACGTGGGCGGCCGCCTGTTCGTGGTGGTGGGCCGTTCGCCGGTGATGGAAGCGCTGCTCATCACCCGCACCGCCGAGGACGCCTGGGTGCGTGCCTCGCTGTTCGAGACCGACCTGCCGGCCCTCAAGAACGCGCCGGCGCCGCGCCGCTTCAAGTTCTAGATGGGCATATCCCAGCTTCGGCCGGTCGAGGCCCAGGCGCTGCTCCAGGAGCGCGGCCCGGCGGCCGAGTTGCTGGATGTGCGGGAACCCTCCGAGTACGCCCTGGTCCATGTACAGGGTGCACGGCACATCCCCATGGGGCAGATCCCGGGACGCCTGGCGGAACTGGATACCCAGCGCACCTATGTGGTCATGTGCCACCACGGCGGCCGCAGCCAGCAGGTGGCAGCGTTCCTGGCCGCCCAGGGTTACCAGGCGGTGAACCTGGCCGGCGGGATAGACGCCTGGGCCGCGGACCTGGAGCCCAGCCTGCCCCGCTACTAGGGAAAGGCTAAAAGCCCTTGTATCCAGGGGCTTGCCAGGTGAGAGATATAGTGTTATATTTGACTACAACACTTACCCTTTGATCCTACATCTTCTGGAAGGGACCTATGCGTAAGACGACCCTCGCCCTCACCATCGGCGCCCTCCTGGCCGCCGCTGCCGCCCCAGCCCAGGCCGACGACCTCTGGGACGTGTACCAGCAGGCAGTGCAGAACGACCCCACTTTCCTGCAGGCCTATTCCAACTATCAGGCCCAGCAGGAGAACGCGCCCATCGCGCGGGGCGCCTATTTCCCGAACATCACCCTGAGCGGCCGGCGCACCGTCCAGCGTTCCAATGGCGACCAGCCCCAGTTCACGTCCGGGGGCTTCGTAGACACCACGATCTCGTCCCACGACTACAACACTGTCTATACCGCGCAGTTGACCCAGGCCATCTTCGACTGGACCGCCTGGAGCGGCATCGAACAGGCCAGCGCCCAGGTGGCCCAGGCGGAGGCCAACTTCCAGGCCGCCCAGCAGGACCTGATCCTGCGGGTCGCCACTGCCTACTTCGACGTGCTCAACGCCCGCGACACCTTGGCCGCCGACCACGCCGCCAAGGACGCCCTCTCCAAGCAACTCGAGCAGGCCAAGGAGAAGTATGAGGTGGGCATGAGCGCCATCACCGACGTGCAGGAGGCCCAGGCCGCCTACGACCAGGCGGTGGCGGACGAGATCACGGCCCAGCAGCAGGTGGTGAACGCCGAGGAGAGCCTGCGCGCCATCACCGGCCACGAACTGTCGGAACTCAAGGAACCCTCGGTGGACATGCCGTTGCGCTCGCCGGAGCCGAACAACGCCCAGCAGTGGGTGGACCAGGCCCTCAAGCAGAACCCGAACCTGTTGGCCGCCCAATCCGGTGCCGACGCGGCCAGCGCAGCGGTGGGCGTGCAGCGCGGCCAGCATCTGCCGAACCTGAGCCTGGTGCTGTCCCACAACAAGAACGACGACAAGCAGAACGGCACCATCAGCGTCGCCGGACTTGGCACGCAGCAGTTCAACAACCCGAGCAACTTCAACACCAACACCGCCTACCTGCAGCTGTCCTGGCCCATCTGGAACGGCGGCAGCAGCTGGGCCCGCGTGAACCAGGCCCAGTACCAGTACCAAGCGGCACTCGACAACGTGAAGCTCGCCACCCGCCAGACCGAGCAGCAGGCGCGCACCGCCTTCCTGGGCGTGCTCTCCGGCATCTCGCAGGTGGAAGCGCTGAAGCAGTCCGTGAAGTCCAACGAGACCTCCATGGACGCCACCGAGACCGGCCTGCAGGTGGGCACCCGCACCATCGTGGATGTGCTGACCGCGCGCCAGAACCTGCTCAAGGCCCAGACCAGCTTCGCCAATGCCCGCTATACCTATCTCAAGAACGTTCTGACGCTGAAGCAGGCTGCCGGCATCCTCACCGAGAACGATGTGAAGCAGATGAATGTGATGCTGCAGGAGTCGGCTCCCGCCTCCCAGCCGGCCATGACCATGGCCCCCATGGGCGGCACGATGGCGGCGCCCGCGTCCGCCACTTCGGCGGTGCCGGCGGCCATGACCGTGAACCCGCCCGAGAGCACGCCGCCACGCTAGCGAGAACGAAGGAAGATCTGAAGACGAGAAACCCGGCGCGAGCCGGGTTTTTCTTTGGGGAGCCTAGCGGCGCGCGAGCTCGGCGCTGACGAGGCCGAGCGCCCGTTCCAGGGCGCCGCGATTCTGCAGCACCTTGCCGCGGGCCAGCTCGCCGATGCTGTGGCGCATGGCGTCGTTGCCGAGCAGCCAGGCCGCAGCAGCCGCCACGGTGTCGGCGTCGCTCACCGGCGTCAGCACACCCGCGTCCTTGAGCATCTCGGCCACGTCCTGCACGTTCGCCAGGTGCGGCCCCGCCAGCACCGGCAGGCCGGCGGCCGCGGGCTCCAAGAGGTTGTGGCCACCCACCGGGACCAGGGTGCCGCCCACGAAAGCGGCGTCGCCGGCGGCGTAGAACTTCATGAGCTGGCCCAGGACATCTATCAACAACACTTCACCCGCCTTGATCGGCGTCTCGCCCGCGCTCAGGCGCCGGAAGCCGAAGCCGGCGGCACTGATGGCGGCGGCCACGGCGTTGGCCCGCTCCGGGTGGCGCGGCGCCAGCACCAGGATGCTGTCGGGCCGGGTCGCGAGCAGCTTGCGGAACGCGTCCAGCAGGATGGGTTCCTCGCCTTCGCGGGTGCTACCCGCCACCAGCACCCCGGCCTTGCCGAAGAGCTTGTGGCGCAGCACCTTGCCCGTCTCCAGGAGATCTGCACCCGCCTGCACGTCGAACTTGAGGTTGCCCATCACCGAGAGCCGGTCCTCGGGCGCACCCAGGGCCCTGAAGCGGGCCGCGTCCGCCTCGGTCTGTGCCGCCACCCGTTTCGCGCGGCGCAGCGCGCCGCGGATGAGGCCGCGGAACTTCCAGTCGGAATACCGGGTGAAGGCCCGCTCCGACATGCGCGCGCTGACCAGGAGCAGTGGGATCTTGCGCTTGTCGCAGCCCGCGTAGAGGTTCGGCCAGATCTCCGTCTCCATGACCACGCCCACCGCCGGCCGCGTGCCCTGCAGGAAGCGGTTCACGAAGAACGACAGGTCGTAGGGCATGAGCGAGACCACCACCCGGTCACCGAAGAGCTGGCGCGCCTGGCGCCGGCCGGTGGCGGTGAAGGTGGTGACCAGCAGCGGCCGGTCGGGATACTTTCGGTGCAGGGACTGCACCAGCGGCGCGGCGGCGCGGATCTCGCCGACCGAGGCGCCGTGCACCCAGATGGCGACACCTGGCGGAAGGTAAGGCGAGCTGCCGAGCCGCTCTCCCAGCTTGTCGGCGCTGCCGGTCTGGCGGAAACCCCGCCAGGCGAACCAAGCGAAGGCGAAGGGCGCGAGGAGCAGCAGGGCCAGCGTATAGAGGAGACGCATGGCGCCGCTCAGCCCTTCTTCAGGGCTTCGATGGTTTTGGTGGTGGAGAGCCCATCGACAAACGGGAGAATCTTCACCTCGCCGCCATTCTGGGTGACGCACTTGTACCCGGCCACGTCCTGGGCCTTATAGTCGCCGCCCTTCACCAGCACGTCCGGCAGGAGCTTGCAGATGAGCCGCTCCGGCGTGTCCTCCGAGAAGGGCACCACCCAGTCCACGCAGGAGAGCGCGCCCAGCACGCGCATGCGGTTCTCGAGGGAGTTCACCGGCCGCGTGGGGCCCTTGAGGCGCTTCACAGAGGCGTCGTCGTTCACCGCCACCACCAGCCGGTCGCCCAGGCGCTTGGCCTGCTCAAGGTAGGTGACATGGCCGGCATGCAGGATGTCGAACACCCCGTTGGTCATGATGATGCGTTCGCCCTGGCTGCGGGCATGGGCCACCGCGTCCGCCGCCGCGGCCTCGTCCATGGCGCCGCTGCCGCTGCGGCTATGGGCTGCGAGGCGCAGCTCCGCCGGACTCACGGTGGCGGCACCGAGCTTGGCCACCACGATGCCGGCCGCGAGGTTGGAGAGCCGGGCCGCGTCCGGATAGTCCAGGCCCGCCCCCAGTCCCGCCGCCAGGATCGCGATCACCGTGTCGCCGGCACCCGTCACGTCCGAGACCTCCTGGGCCTGGGTGGGCAGGTGCAGGGGCGGCTTGCCCTTCTGCAGCAGCGTCATGCCGTGCTCGCTGCGAGTGACGAGCAGAGCCTCCAGGCCCAGCTCGTCGCGCAGCTTCTCGCCCTTGGCGACGATGGTCGTCTCGTCCGGGCATTCCCCCACCACCGCCTCCAGCTCGCCGAGGTTGGGGGTGATGAGGCTCGCGCCCTTGTATTTGCCGAAGTCGCGTCCCTTGGGGTCCACCAGCACGCGCTTGCCGGCGGCGCGGGCCGCGGCGATCAACTCCTGCACCGAGGCGAGGCTGCCCTTGCCGTAGTCAGAGAGGATCACCACGTCGGTATCTGCGAGCGCGGGCTTGAACAGTGGCAAGAGCGGCGCGCCGCTGAAGCTGCCGAAGCTCTCCTCGAAGTCCAGGCGGATGAGCTGCTGGTGGCGCGACAACACCCGGAGCTTGGTGATGGTGGCCGCGTCCCTGATCCGGTTGAATTTGCACTGCACGCCGCGCTGCTGCATGGCGTGAGCCAGGTTGTCGGCGATGGCGTCGTCGCCGGTGATGCCGAGCACCATGCAGCGCACGCCCAGGCTCGCCAGGTTCACCGCCACGTTGCCGGCACCGCCGGGACGCTCCTCGGTGTCGCGCACGTGTACCACGGGCACCGGCGCCTCCGGGGAGATGCGCTGGGTGGGGCCGAACCAGTAGCGGTCCAACATGACATCCCCGGCCACCAGCACGCGCACCTGGTCGAACTGCGGAACGCTGACCTGCATGCAAGCCCCTGAAAAGCAATCGAAAAACAGCGGGCATGATAGCACGCAGGGCTTTGGGACCTTATATACTCGGCCGGCATGAGGCGCGCCTTCTTCAATCCCCATTACTGGCCCATCTGGTTCCTGCTGGGGATCGTCCGGCTGGCGGTGCACCTGCCCTATTCCTTGCAGCTGTCCCTGGGCCGGGGGCTGGGCGCGCTGCTCAGGCTCACGGCGCGGCGCCGCTGGCGCATCACGCTCGTCAACCTGGAACGCTGCTTCCCGGAACTGGATGCGCAGGCCCGCGAGCGCCTGGCCCGGCGCCACTTCGATTCCCTCGGCATGGCCTTTATCGAGATCGGCATGTGCTGGTGGGCGAGCGCCGAACGCCTCAAGGGGCTCGCCCACATCGAGGGCGTGGAGAACCTGAACGCGGCGCGGGCGGAAGGCCGCGGTGTGATCCTGCTCTCCGCCCACTTCACTACGCTGGAGATCGGCGGGCGCCTCCTGGGCCTGTGCACGGATTTCCACCTCATGTACCGGCCGAACCAGAACGCGCTGATCGAAGAGGTGATGCGCCGCAGCCGCGAGCGCCACTTCGACCGGGCCATCCCGCGCAATGACGTGCGCCTGATGTTGCGCAGCCTCAAGGAAGGCAAGCCAGTCTGGTACGCCCCGGATCAGGGCTACCGCGGCAAGAACAGCGAGATGGTGCCGTTCTTCGGCATCCCCGCCCCCACCAACACCGCCACTTCGCGCCTGGCCCGCACCAGCGGCGCGCCGGTGGTGCCGTTCTTCGTGGAGCGCCTGCCGGGCACCCAGGGCTACGCCCTGGTGCTGGAGCCGGCGCTGGAAGGCTTCCCCACGGACGACCCGGCGGCGGACGCCCTGCGCATCAACAAGCTCTTGGAGGAGCGCATCCGGCGGGTGCCGGAGCAGTACCTCTGGAGCCATGACCGATTCAAGATAGTGCCGAGAGACTGAACGTAGGGGGATCCATGGCGCGCATTCTGGACTGCTGGGAACTGGGTAACGGCCTCGCCTACATCGAAGGCATGGCGGTGGGCTGCAAACTGATGGCGAAGGCGGGACATGAGGTCATGTACGTCGGCCGCGACCTCTCCCACGCCGAGCGCCTGTTCGGCGACCGCATCAAGTACTACCAGGCGCCCACGCCGGTGATCCCCCAGAGCCGCACTCTGCCGAACCCCATGACCTTCGCCGACGTGCTCATCAATCTCGGCTATGGCAATCCCGGCGCGATCACGGGCCGCGTGCGCGCCTGGCGCAACCTGTTCGAACTCCTCAGACCCGACATCGTGCGCTGCGTGCACGCGCCGGACGCGCTGCTGGCGGCGCGAGGCACCGGCCTGCGCACGCTGGCGGTGGGCATCGGCTTCCTGGTGCCGCCGGCCCAATCGCCGCTGCCCTTGCTGCGTACCTGGGCCAAGAACGCGGACCCGGAGCGCATGGCGGCCCGCGAGCGGCATGTGCTGGATGGCATGAACCAGGCGCTGGACCAGATCAAGGCGCCGCGCCTCTCGAGCATCGGCGCGCTGTACGCCGAGACCGATGCGCGGCTCCTGTTCACCTATCCCGACCTGGATGACTACGGCCCGCGCCAGGGCGTGAGATACCTGGGCAACTTCCAGGGCGGCCAGGGTGCCGCTCCTGTCTGGCCGGAAGCGCCCGGCAAGCGCATCTTCGCCTACCTCGAGCCCTTCAAGGTGATGGATGCGGTGCTCAAGGCGCTCGCCGCCACCGGCCAGCCGGTGCTGGTGTACATGGCGCACGCACCGGAGGCGCTCAAGCGCGAGTATGCGAGCGGCAACCTGCGCATCACCGACCAGCCGCTGGACCTCATGCGCACGGCGCAGGAATGCGACCTGGGCGTGAGCCATGGCGGCCATAACATCGCGGCCACCTTCATGTGGCACGGCAAACCGCAGCTCGCCCTCCCCACCGTGTTCCCGGAGCGCATCACCGCCGAGAAACTGGCGGCCCTGGGCACCGGGCTCACGGCACCGCTCCAGGCAGACAGCCTCCGCCAGGCGCTGGCACGGCTGCAGGAGCCGGCGTTCGCCGCCAAGGCGCGCGAATGCGCGGCGCGCATCTCGAGCCTCGGCATGGACACGGGGGTCAAGGAATTCCTGACGGTGATCGACCAGCTCGCCAAGGCCGGCCCGCGCAAATGAGTCAGGCGGCGCGATAGCCTTCCAGCAGCGCCGCCCAATCACCGGCGTCGGACGCCCTGCCGAGGAGCTTGTCCAGGGAACGCCGGAGGCGCGCGAGGTTCGCCTGCTTCCAGTCGCCGCTGCGGCGGCGCGTGCCCCGGTCGAAATCGATGAGATAGACCTTGCCCTCCTCGTCCAGCAGCAGGTTGTGGGCGTTGAGGTCCGCGTGGCACACGCCCGCGTCATGGAAGCGGCGGATACAGGCGCCGATGGCGCCCCAGGGGATGCGCCTGGCATCGCCCTGCAGCCTTTCCGTCAGCGATCGGGTGCCGCCGATGCGGCGGGTGACGAGGTCGGCCCTGTAGAAGAGCCCATGGCGCGTGACCCGCGCCGCCACCGGCTGCGGTACCGGCAGATCCTCCTTATATAGGGAATCCAGCAGCCGCCACTCGCGCCAGGCGCGGGTACCCTCGAGACCGGTCCAGAGGTAGAGGTCGGAGGAGACCTTCGCGGCGAACCCGCCGCGCCGGTAGTGGCGCAGCACCCACTGCTCGCCGCCGCGGTCGAGGATCCAGGCGCTGCCGCGCCCGCCCACTGCGCTCGCTGCCGCCGGGGGCGGCATGAACAGCGCGGCATCCGCGTGGTCAAGCAGGGCGCCATCGTATAGGATGGCCGCGTCGCCTGATCGCTGCATCTTGGCTGCCATCACGGTCCTCGAAGCATGTCCATGGCCGCTCCCGAATCCCTGTGCCTGATCCGCCTCTCGGCGGTAGGCGACGTGTGCCACACGCTGCCGGTGGTGCGCACGCTGCAGGCCGCGTGGCCCAAGACGCGCATCACTTGGATCATCGGGAAGCTGGAAGCCAGCCTGGTGGGGGACATCCCCGGTATCGAGTTTATCATCTTCGACAAATCCCAGAACCCGTACCTGCAGACGCGGCGCGCGCTGAAGGGCCGCCGCTTCGGCCTGTTCCTGCACATGCAGATGTCCCTGCGCGCGAGCGTCGCGAGCCTCGCGGTGCGCGCGCCCGTCCGCCTGGGATTCGACAGACAGCGCGCGCACGATTTCCAGTGGCTGTTCACCAACCGGCGCATCCCGCACCGGGACCGCCAGCACGTGATGGACAGCCTGTTCGGCTTCAGCGAGGCCCTGGGCATCCGTGAGCGCGCGCTACGCTGGGACATCCCGGTGCCCGCGGCGGCCGAGGCTTACGCCCGGGAGCGTATCCCGGACGGCAAGCCCACGCTCATCATCAGCCCCTGCGCGAACCCGCGCTTCCGCAACTGGCGCAGCTGGCAGCCGGAGTACTACGCGGCGCTGGCGGACCACGCCGTGGCGCGGCATGGCATGCAGGTGCTGGTGACGGGCGGGCGCAGCGAGATCGAGCGGGCCTATGGCGAGCGCATCACTGCCCTGGCCAAGGGCGATGTCATGGACCTCGTGGGCAAGACCTCCCTCAAGGAGCTCCTGGCGCTGCTCGGCCGCGCCACGGTGCTGGTGTCGCCTGACTCGGGTCCCGTGCACATGGCCACGGCCGCCGGCACGCCGGTGATCGGCCTCTACGCCACCACCAATCCGGACCGGGCCGGTCCCTACCTCAGCCAGCGCTGGCGCGTGGACCGCTATCCCGACGCGCTCAAGCAGTTCGACCACCTCACGCCCGAGACCGCGCCCTGGGGCACGCGGGTGCGGGACCCCAAGGCCATGGACTGCATCAAGGTGGAAGACGTGACGGGCAAGCTGGACGAGCTCATGGCCGCGAAGGCCCGTGGCGAGAAACTGACTGACTAATTATCCAAGCAGACCGTTAAACCGTCGCGAGCGAAGGCAGGGCTAGGCGCGCGAGGCGAGCAGGAGGGAGTGCACTCTTGTGTGCATGACCGACTGCGAGTCCGAAGCGCAACAACGCCCTGCCGAGCGCAGCAGGTTTAACGGATCGGAAGGATCAGCACCGCTTCCAGGCCTCCGGCCGGATGGTTCTGAAGCACCAGCGTCCCACCGTGCAGTTCCGCGATGTTGCGGGCGATGCTAAGACCCAGACCCACGCCGCCGCTCTCCTGGCTGCGGGCTGCATCCAGGCGGTAATAAGGCTCGAACACCTTCTCCAGCTCGTCCGGCGGGATGCCGGGCCCCGCGTCCCGCACCCGGATCACGACCTCCCGCCCCAGGTCCTCCACCGTGATGATGGCGCGCTTGCCGTAGCGGATCGCGTTGGTCACGAGGTTATCCAGCAGGCGCCGGAGCGCACGCGGCCGCAGCGGCACCGGGCGCGTGACCCTGCCCTGCAGCGTCACGTCGTAGCCCATGTCCCCCGAGTCCGTCTCCAGGCTCTCCAGCAGCGCCATCAGGTCCACGCTCTGCATCGGCTCCCGGTCCTCGAAGCCGCGCAGGAACGACAGGGTGGCGCTGGTCATGTTCTCCATCTCCTGCAGGTCCCGCACCAGCTTGGCTTTCAACTCCTCGTCGCCGAGCAACTCGGCGCGCAGGCGCAGGCGCGTGATGGGTGTACGCAGGTCATGGGAGACGGCGGTGAGGATGCGGGTGCGCTCGTAGATGTAGTCACGCAGGCGCGCCTGCATGGTGTTGAATGCGGCGGTGGCGGCGCGCACCTCCAGCGAACCCTGCTCCGGCAGCGGCGGCCGGTGGATGTCGCGGCCCAGCTCGTCCGCGGCGCGCGCGAGCGTCGATAGCGGCCGGGTCAGCCAGTGCACCGCCAGGAACGAAAGCAGCAGCACCGAGAGCAGCAGCACCGTGAGGCTCAGCACCAGCCGCGCCGGGCTGTCGGTGAGCGACCAGGGGCGCGGGTGGTCGAAGTTCACCCAGCTGCCGTCCTTGAGCTGCACCTCGGTCACCACATGCTCGCTGTGCTCGATCTTCGGCGCGTCCACCGGTACCGGCACGCCGGCGATCGCCTCCTCCGGCGTACTCTCGATCACCACCACCCGCACGTCGCGGCTGCCCATGAGCTCCTGCAGCGCGCCCTGGTAGTCGCTGAGCTGCGGGTCCGACCTGCCGCTGGCGCGGGGCTGCGGGCTCAGGCTCACCAGGAGGCGCGGAGTGGTGATGATGCCGGCGATGCGCTGGCGCTCGCCCACGTCGAGGGAGTCCATGAGCCGCACCGCCTGGACGATGCGCTGCGCCCACTGGGCGTCGCTGAACCGGAATAGCGCCTGGTCCCGCTCCGACAGGCTGATGGCGGCGCTGATGAGCTGGGCCAGGGTGAGGCCAGCCAGCAGCACCAGGGTGAGGCGTCCATACAGGGATTGGGGCCAGAGCCGGCTCACGCCTCGACCTCCACGGGCATGGCGAACACGTAGCCTTCGCCGCGTACCGTGCGGATGAACGCCGGCACCCGGCCGTCGTCGCCCAGGCGCTGGCGCAGGCGGCTCACCTGCACATCGATGCTGCGGTCGAAGGGCATGTGGCTGCCGCGGCCGCGGATCATCTCGGTGAGCTGGTCGCGGCTCAGCACCTGCCCGGCGTGGTGCAGGAACACGCTGAGCAGCCGGTACTCCGCGCCTGACAGCGGCGTGACCACCGCAGCCGGCGATACCAGCTGGCGGGTCAGGGTGTCGAGCTTCCAGCCGGAGAATATGAAGTGGCGCGCCTGCTCGGCAGGCACTTTCTCCGGCAGGGTACGGGAACGGCGCAGCACGCTCTGGATCCGGGCCAGGAGCTCACGCGGGTTGAAGGGCTTGGCCAGGTAGTCGTCGGCGCCCGTCTCGAGGCCGGTGATGCGGTCCGCCTCCTCGCCGCGGGCGGTGAGCATGATCACCGGCAGGATCGAGCGGCTGCGCAGGCGCCGGCACAGACTGATGCCGTCCTCGCCCGGCAACATGAGGTCCAGCACCACGAGGTCGAAGCGCCGGTCCTCCAGCGCCTCGTCCATGCTGCGGCCGTCCGGCACCGCGGTCACCTGGAACCCTTCCCGCGTCAGGTACTCCGACAACAGGTCGCGGATCTCGGCGTCGTCGTCCACCAGCAGGATGTGATCGCGTTGCGCCATGCGGTTCTGTCTGGGATGGGCGTCGCGGCGGCCGCCGCGCGCGGTATGAGATTCTATCCGCCGCATATCCACGCCGTGCGTTGCCGCACCGGCGATTTGTATCAAAGTGTATCAGCCGGGACCCAGTAACGGCGCGGTGCGAGAATAGCGGCCCGCGCACGGGGCACTGAACATCGCCGCGCGTACCGCTCCCGACGCACCGCATCCGGACATCGCCATGCCCGACCTTTCCATGCCGTCCCACTCCAGGCCGCGACCGTGAGCGCCAGGCGCAAGGCGTTCTGGATCATCGGCGGCATCGCTGCTCTGCTGCTGGTGCTGGTGTCACTGCGCGTGTGGGTCAACTACCGGGCCAGCCGGCACCATGAGGCGCCCGAGAACCTGGTGGTGGACACCGCCGTGGTGAAGGTGCAGCCCATGCCTATCACGCTGCAGGCCATCGGCCAGGTGCTTCCGGAGCACACGGTGCAGATCAGGCCGCAGGTCACGGGCATGCTGAAGGAGGTGTACTTCACGGAAGGCCAGACCGTGAAGGCCGGCCAGAAGCTCTTCCTCATCGATCCCGCGCCGTTCCAGGCGGCGCTCGCCTCAGCCAAGGCCGCTGCCGACAGCACCCTGGCCAACGCGGACCGCATGCAGCCCCTGGTGAAGCGCGGCTTCGTGACGCCCCAGGACTATGCCAACGCCCGCGCCGCCGCGGACCAGGCCCACGCCGCCTACCAGCAGGCCGAGATCAACCTTTCTTACACCGATATCCGCGCACCCATCTCCGGCCGCACCGGCAGCCTGGCGGTGAAGTCCGGCAACGTGGTCGGACCGGGCGACGCCAGCCCGCTGGTGGTGCTGAACCAGATGCAGCCGATCCAGGTGCAGTTCAACCTGGCCCAGCAGTTCCTGCCCCGCGTGCGCGAATCCGATGGCCGCCACCCGGTCAAGGTGACCGTAACCCACGAGGACGGCAACGGTGTGCTGGACGAGGGCAGGCTCGTGTTCATCGACAACGCGGTCAATGCCGGCACCGGCACCGTGATGTTCAAGGCCGGCCTTCCCAACCGCCAGGAGCAGCTCTGGCCCGGCCAGTACGTGGGCGTGACGCTGCAGCTCACGGTGCAGCCGCAGGCCGTGGTGGTGCCCCAGAGCGGAGTGCTGACCGGCCAGGAAGGCAACTACGTGTACGTGGTGGAGGCCGGCAAGGCCGAGCGCCGCGCCATCAAGGTGGACCGCCAGATGGGTGAGGTCGCGGTGGTGGCGGCCGGGCTGAAGGGCGGCGAGACCGTGGTGGCCCAGGTGCCGCGCAACCTCAAGGCGGGCATGGCGGTGAGCGCCGCGCCCGTGGCCGGCACCGCGCAGCAGGCGGAGATCACCATGCCGGGCTCGCAGCCACCATGAACCTGTCGGCGCCGTTCATCCACCGCCCGGTCATGACCACCGTGGTCATGGCGGGCCTGCTGGTGTTCGGCCTGTTCGCCTACGACGCGCTTCCGGTCAGCGAGCTGCCGAGCGTGGACTTCCCCACCATCAACGTCTCGGCGAATCTGCCGGGTGCGAACCCGGAGAGCATGGCCTCCTCGGTGGCGACGCCCCTGGAGCGGCAGTTCAGCGCCATCTCCGGCGTGACCGCCATGAGCTCCAGCAACACCACCGGCAACACCAACATCACGCTGCAGTTCGACTTGTCGCGCAACATCGACGCCGCGGCCCAGGACGTGCAGACCGCGATCTCCCAGAGCATCCGCCAGCTCCCGCTCAACATGCCCACGCCGCCCACCCTGCGCAAGGTGAACCCGGCGGACTACGGCATCATCTACCTCGCCATCACCGCCGACAGCGTGCCGCTCACCCAGCTCGACGAATACGCGGAGACGCGGGTGGCGGCGCAGCTCTCGCAGGTCCCCGGCGTGGCCCAGGTGATCGTGTTCGGCTCCTACCAGTATGCCACCCGCATCTACGTGAACCCCTACGCGCTCTCGGCACGCGGGCTGTCGCTGGACATGCTGAGCGACGCCATCAAGAGCAACAACACCAACCTGCCCTCCGGCACGCTCTACGGCAGCACCCACACCTACACCGTGCAGAGCAACGGCCAGCTCACCGACGCCGACGCCTACAACCGCATGATCGTGGCCTACCAGGACGGCGCGCCGGTGCACCTCTCCGACGTGGCCAGGGCCGTGGACGGGGTGCAGCAGGACAAGCAGCTCACCACCTTCTCGGACGCCGACGATGAGCGCGGGAAGCTCAGGCCCGCGATCGTGCTCGCGGTCAAGCGCCAGCCGGGCGCCAACACCGTGACGGTATCCCAGGCAGTGCAGTCGCTGCTGCCCGAGATCACCCGCCAGGCGCCGGGTGACGCCCGGGTGCATCTCTTGTACGACCGCGCCGGCTTCATCAAGGGCTCCATCGGCGATGTGCGCACCACCCTGCTCTTGGCCATCGCGCTGGTGGTGGGCGTGATCTTCCTGTTCCTGCGCAACCTGCGCGCGACGCTCATCAGTGCGCTGGCGCTGCCCACCTCGGTGGTCGGCACCTTCGCCGTGATGCAGCTGGCCGGCTTCAGCCTGGACAACCTCTCGCTCATGGCCCTCACGCTGGCGGTGGGCTTCGTGGTGGATGACGCGATCGTGGTGCTGGAGAACATCGTGCGCTTCCGCGAGCACGGCGAGCCCAGCATGCGGGCGGCGCTCCTCGGCAGCCAGGAGATCGGCTTCACGGTGGTGTCCATGACCCTGTCACTGGTGGCGGTGTTCATCCCCATCCTGTTCATGGGCGGCATCGTCGGGCGACTGTTCAGCGAGTTCGCCATGACCGTAGGCATCGCGATCCTGATCTCGGGCTTCGTCTCGCTCACCCTCACGCCCATGCTCGCCAGTCGCTTCATCCGGGACAGCGAGCGCCACGGCCGGCTCTACAACGCGCTGGAGTCCGGCTTCGACCACCTGCGCGAGTGGTACCGGGTGTCGCTGACCTGGGCCGTGGACCACTGGCCCGCCATGCTGGGCGTGGGCGGAGTGGTGCTATTGCTCACCTTCGTGCTGTTCGCGCTGGTGCCTAAGGGCTTCATCCCCAGCGAGGACACGGGCCAAGTGCTGGCCAACACCCAGGCCGCGGAAGGCGTCACTTTCGAGCAGCTCAATGCCATGCAGCAGCAGGTGGCGAAGATCGCGCAGCAGAACCCCGGCGTGCAGGCGCTCATGTCCAGCGCCGGCCAGGGTTTCGGCGGCACCGCCTCCAGCAACATCGGGCGCATGTTCATCGGCCTCAAGCCCATGCGCGACCGGGAGAAGGCCGACGACATCCTGCAGCAGCTGCGCAAGGCGGTGGCGCCGGTACGCGACATGCAGGTGTTCTTCCAGAACCCCCCGGCCATCAACGTGGGCTCCATCGGCAGCAACGCGCAGTTCCAGTACGTGCTGCAGGGGCCCGACATCGACGCACTCTACGCGGCCGCGCCGAAGTTCGAGCAGCAACTCGATACCCTCCCCGGCATCCGGGACGTGAGTTCCGACCTGCAGCTCGACAACCCGCAGATCGACGTGAAGATCAACCGCGAGGCCGCCTCCAGCCTCGGGGTTACCGCCGAGCAGGTGCAGTCCATCCTCTACAGCGCCTACGGCGGCCAGCAGGTGAGCACCATCTACGGCCCCACCAACGAGTATTGGGTGATGATGCAACTTGCACCCCAGTACCAGTCCGACATCGGCGCGCTGGACGCGTTGTACGTACGCGGCGCCGCCGACCGCCTGGTGCCGCTACGGGCGGTGGCTGACATCAGCCCCGGCGTCGGGCCGCTGCAGGTCAACCACTACGCCCAGCTGCCGGCGGTGACCCTGTCCTTCGACCTCGATCCGGGTCTCGCGCTGGGCGACGTGACCTCGCGCATCGAGACCCTTGCCGACAGCAACCTGCCCTCCGACATCAGCGGCAGCTTCGCCGGCAACGCCCGCACCTTCCAGCAGTCCATGGTGGACCTGCCGATCCTGCTCCTGGTCACCATCCTGGTGATCTACATGGTGCTGGCGATCCTGTACGAGCACTTCATCCACCCCCTCACCATCCTCACGGCGTTGCCGCTGGCCATGGTGGGGGCGCTGCTGTCGCTGCTGCTGTTCGGGCAGGAGCTCAACATCTTCAGCTTCGTCGGCCTCATCATGCTGGTGGGACTGGTCAAGAAGAATGGCATCATCATGGTGGACTTCGCGCTGCAGATCCGCCGCGAGAAGGGCCTTTCGGCCCGCGACGCGATCATCGAGGCCTGCCTGGTGCGGTTCCGCCCGATCATGATGACCACCATGGCGGCGATCCTCGGCACCCTGCCCATCGCGCTCGGCTTCGGCATGGGCGCGGAGGCGCGCCGGCCGCTCGGCATCGCCACGGTCGGGGGCCTGATCTTCTCGCAGATGCTGACGTTGTTCCTGACCCCGGCCTTCTACGTGGCCATGGAGCATCTCTCGGCGCGTTTCAAGCGCGAGCCGGAGACGGCCGCCACGCCTGAGCCCACCGGCGGGGAGTGATCCAGGCCCCGGTCAGAACGTGGTGTCGAGGCAGATCTTCGCCAGGTGTTCGTGCAGGAGACCGGTGTCCGCCTCCATGAGGTAGTCCGCCGGCTTGCTTGAGCGCAAGAGCAGCACTGCGGTCTTCTCGTTGATCAGGAAGGTCTCCCCCGCCTGGCCCTGGGCCGGCGCGATCTCCCATCCCGGCACAGCCACCACCGGCAGCACGTGCAGCCGGTGGCTCAAACCCTTCACCTGCACGTCCGCGAGGGCACGTGCGCTGCGCTCCGCAAGAGCGATGGTGTCCAGCAGGGCGAAGCCGTCCTGGAACTCGATGGAACGGCCGTTGATGCGCACCACGTGGGAATCGCCCTTGCGTGGACGCCTTGCCACCACCCGTATCGCGAACACGCCGCGGTTACCCATCACCACGTGGTCAAGGATGAGTTCGCCCGCCGGCACGTCATGGAACACCCGGTGCCCTTGCACGGCGAGGCGCGCCAAGGTGCCGCCCAGGGCCGCATGGGCCCGCGCCGCGTAGCGGCACTCCCGCCAAGCCAGGGACTTGCGCACCAGGAACACCCACCAGGCCACGAACAGCGCGCAGGCGAGGCCGAACAGCACCCACATCCATACGCCCTCGAGGCGTGCCGTGCCGTAGACCCACAACAGCGCGCCGCCGGTGAGCGCAGCCACGGCGCCGGCCCCCAGGATCAAGAGGTCCCGCTCCACCGCCCGCAGCTCGCGCCGAGCCGCAGCGCCGGAGATGCTCTGCACCAGCTCCGGGAACGCGCCCTTGAAGCGTAGCTTGGGCGCAGCGCGGCTGAGCAGCCACAGCAGGCCCCAGGCCATGGCGCCGGCGAACAGGGCGGCTGTGATGATGTTGATCAGGAGGACGAGTGACATCGGCGCGGCGTTCCCCAAGGCAGCGTGGGCGCCGATTATGCCAGCGCGGTTACAGATCCACCGGGCGGCAGTCAGAAAGGTCAAACCGATTTATAGGCCATAAATCTTATGTCCAAAAGAGGAAGGCGCCCGTCCGGACGCCTTCCATGGAGACCGTCGGCGGCTTTAGCGCCAAGCGGTGAGTATCAGGCCCATCACCACCAGGTACACGAGTTGGTAGCCCGTATCCAGGAGGTAGGCCTTGAGCGGCTTGTCGGAGTACAGGTTAGCCGTGAGGCCCACGGTGGCGACGAAGCCGAGCCACAGGAGTCCGCCCAGCTTGATGCCGGCCGGGATCGCGCTGATGTGGGTGATGCGCAGCAGCACCGCGAACATGAGGGCCATCACCAGGTAGCAGGCGAAGGAGACAGCGTAGGCCTTGCCGCCCTGCTTGCGCATGGCCTCGATCTGGGCGGCGCTGTAGCCGTTGAAGGCCACCCACTGCTTGCCGAACAGGAATGGCGAGTACCACAGGGCGCCGAGGCCGAAGGTGGCGACCGCGGCGACCACCACGGCGAAGAAATTGACGTTCAGGTACTGCATCATTCCCCTTCTCCCGGTTGACCGCTGGCGCGCGGCGCTTATTCGTCCTTATAGATTGCCACAAATTCCTTGCCGGCGGTGTCGATGTAGGCCCGGTACATACCCTCGGTGTTGAACGGCATGCGGATGTTGCCGTCCTTGTCCATGGCGATGGCACCGCCGCTGTCGGCACCGCCCAGCTCGACGAGGTCGTGCAGCACCAGCTGGTCCGCCGCCGCCTGCACGCTCATGCCCTTGAAGCGCATCAGGTCCGAGATGCCCTTGGCGAGACCGAGCCGGATGAAGTATTCGCCGGTGCCGGTGCCTGAGACGCCGCAGCTCCTGCCATCGGCGTAGGTGCCGGCGCCGATGATGGGTGAGTCCCCCACCCGGCCGTAGTACTTGTTGTTGAGCCCGCCGGTGGAGGTGCCGGCGGCGAGCTCGCCGCGCCTGTCCAGCGCCACCGCGCCCACGGTGCCGAAGCCGTGGGCCGTGGTGCCCGGGTACTGCTCGAGAGACGCGCGGCGGTCGTCCGCCTCCATCTTGAGGGCGCGCTGTAGCTCATCCCAGCGGCGCTGGGTGAAGAAGTAGCTGGCCGGCACCAGGGGCACGCCCTGGCTCCTGGCGAACTCCTCGGCGCCCTCGCCCATCAGCATCACATGGGGCGTCTTCTCCATCACCAGGCGGGCCAGGTCGATGGGGTTCTTGATGTGTTCGACGCCCGCCACCGCGCCAGCCTTGAGGGTGCTGCCGTCCATGAGGGCGGCGTCCAGCTCGTTCTTGCCGTTGTGGGCGAATACCGCGCCCTTGCCGGCGTTGAACAGGGGCGAATCCTCCATCACACGGATCGCGGCCTGCACCGCATCCAGGCTCCGGCCGCCCTGCTTCAGCACGGTATAGCCTGCCTCCAGCGCCTGCTTGAGGGCGGCGCGGTATTCGGCATCCATCTCCGGCGTCATGTCCTTGCGGGTGATGGTGCCGGCACCGCCGTGGATCACTATCGCGATGGGATGGTCCGGCACGGCAGGCTCGGCAGCCACGCTCAGGGCCGGTTGCAGGAGCAGGACGGCAAGCAGGATACGCAGGATGTGCGGCATGGTCGGTCCCTCATGGCTTGATGTCGGCGGCGGCCCGCTCTCGGGCCAGCGGATCCACCGCCCAGACGATGAACAGCAGCAGCAGTTCCAGCGGCACCATCCACAACAGGATGCTGGCGAGGGACGGCGCAGTGCCGCCCCCGGCCATCATGTCGCTGGCGTTGAAGGGGTTGATGTAGCCGATCGGCAGGCCGATCGTCACCATCAGGAGCAGCAGCGCGGCTGCGCGCCGCGCGAACAGGTTGCCCAGCAGCAGGCCCACGCCCAGCGCCGCCTCGATCAGTGTCTTGATGAACAGGAACACGGACCAGCCGTGGCCGAGCAGCATCGGCAGGAGATCCACGAGCGCGAGCACCAGGAACAACACCCCGCAGGCCTGGGTGATGCGGCGGCGCAGCACGGGCAGCGTGGGCATCATTCCCCAGCGATGGTCATTTCCGCCACCAGGATGGAGCCGGTGCGGATGCCGCCGCGCAGGTCCACATCTTTGCCGATGGCGGCGATGCCAAGGAAGATATCCTTGAGGTTGCCGGCGATGGTGACCTCCTCCACCGGATAGACGGGCACGCCGCCCTCCACCCAGAAGCCGGAGGCACCGCGGGAGTAATCGCCGGTCACACCGTTCACGCCCTGGCCCAGGAGTTCGGTGACCACCAGACCCGTGCCCATCTCCTTCAAGAGGCCCGCGTAGTCCAGCGGGCCCGGCGCCACGATGAGGTTGCGCACGCCGCCGGCGTGGCCGGTGGTGGTGCGCTTGAGCTTGCGGGCCGCATAGCTGTCCAGGAGGTAGGTGGTGGCGACGCCCCTGTCCACGATCTCCTTGTCGGTGGTGGCGACGCCTTCCGAGTCGAACGCGGCGCTGGCGAGCGCGCCCTTGATGCGCGGCCGCTCCGAGAGCTGCACGAACCCGGGGAACACCTGGGTGCCCTCCCGGTCGAGCAGGAACGAGGAGCGGCGGTACTGGGCACCGCCGCGCATGGCGGCGAGGAAGTGGCCGATGAGGCCCCGTGCCAGCTCCGGCACGTACAGTACCGGTGCCTTACGGGTGCTGATGCGCCGCGCGCCCAAGCGCGCCACCGTGCGCTCCGCTGCGCGGCGGCCCACCGCCTCGGCGGACTCCAGGTCCTTCACGTCGCGCGCCATGGTGTACCAGTAGTCGCGCTGCATGCTGTCGCCGGCCTTGCCTATCACCGAGCAGGTGAGACTGTGGCTGGTGCTGGGATAACCGCCGCTGAAGCCGTGGCTGTTGGCGTATACGCGCAGGCCGCGGTGGCTGGTGACCGTGGCGCCCTCGGAATTCTCGATGCGCGGGTCGTAAGCGCGGGCCGCCTCCTCGCAGCGGGTCGCCATGTCGATGACCGCGTCCGGCGCCGGGTCCCAGGGATGGTCGAGGTCCAGGTCCGGCAAGTCCCGCGCCATGAGCGCGGCGTCGGCGAGGCCGGCACAGTCATCCTCAGCCGTATAGCGGGCGATACTGCAGGCGGCGCGTACGGTCTCGCGCAGCGCCTCGGGTCCGAGGTCGCCGGTGCTGGCCGAGCCCTTGCGGGTGCCGAAATAGACGGTGAGCCCCAAGCCGCGGTCGCGCTGGTGCTCCACGGTCTCCACCTCGCCGAGGCGCACCGTGAGGTTCAGCCCCGATTCCACGCTCACGCCCGCCTCCACCTGGCTGGCGCCCTGGGCGCGGGCCTCCCGCAGCACGTCCTCCAGCATCTGCTGCAAGCCGGCCTGGTTCAGCTCCGGTGTATCATTGGCATCCGCCCGCACCGCCACTCCTTAAACGATCCGGACCGCCCGGACGGCCATTCTACTATGCAAGACCACGACGACAGCGACGAATACCTGGTCGAACGTCCCAACAAGTCGCAGCTCAAGCGCGAGATGCAGGAGCTGCAGGACCTGGGCGTGGAATTGGTCAAATTGCCCGCCGAGAAGCTCGCGGAGCTGGACCTGCCGGAGAAGCTCGTGGACGCCATCGAGCTCGCGCGCCGCATCACCAGCCACGGCGCCCAGAAGCGCCAGCGCCAGTACATCGGCGGCCTGCTGGCCAAGCTGGACGATGTGAAGCCCATCCGCGACCTGCTGGAGAGGCAGCAGGGCGCGGACAAGGTGTCCAAGGCCCGCTTCCAGGAGAACGAGCGCTGGCGCGAGCGGCTCATCAACGAGGGCGACGGGGCCCTGGCGGAGTTCCTGGAGCGCCACCCGGAGGCGGACCGCCAGCACCTGCGCCGGCTGGTGCGCGAGGCGGCCCAGGAGGCCGCCGCCGGCCGGCCGCCGCGCCATGCGCGGGAGCTGTTCCGCTACCTGCAGACCCTCGCCTGAGGTCCACCGACGGGTTTATGCCACGGCGGCATGCGGGTAAAATACGTAGATGGGGACATCCAAAAAAGCCGCGAAGCCATTGGTCGGCGTGATCATGGGCTCCAAGTCCGACTGGGAGACGCTCGAGCACGCGGCCAACTGCCTGGACCTGCTCGGGATCCCGTTCGAGACCCGGGTGGTCTCGGCGCACCGCACCCCTGACCTGCTCTTCAAGTACGCCGCCTCTGCCGAGCGGCGCGGCATCAAGGTCATCATCGCCGGCGCCGGCGGCGCGGCGCACCTGCCGGGCATGACTGCCGCCAAGACCTCACTACCGGTACTCGGCGTGCCGGTGGAGAGCAAGACGCTGCAGGGCATCGACTCCCTGCTCTCCATCGCGCAGATGCCCGCAGGCATCCCGGTGGGGACGCTGGCCATCGGCAAGGCCGGCGCCAGCAACGCAGCGCTGCTCGCCGCTGCGATCCTCGCCACCCATTCAGCCCCCATCAAGAAGCGCCTGGAGAAGTTCCGCCGCGAGCAGACCCGCAAGGTGCTCGCGCACCCGGATCCCTCCCGCAAGTAATCCGCCATGGCCACCGGCATCAAAACTATCGGCGTGGTAGGCGCAGGCCAATTGGGGCGCATGCTCGCCCTCGCGGGCTACCGCCTGGGCTTGAAGTTCCTGTTCCTGGACAAGAGCGCTGACGCGCCCGGCGGGCAGATCGGCGACATCATCCTGGGCGAGTTCAGCGATCCCGCCAAGGTAGCGGAGCTCGCCTCCAGGGTGGACCTCCTCACCTACGACGTGGAGAACGTGCCGGTGGAGGCGCTGGCGCGCATCCCCGCGGGCAAGCCCTTCCTGCCGCCCAAGGCGGCGCTCGCCGCGGGCCAGGACCGCCTGAGCGAGAAGACGCTCTTCAACGAGCTCAAGATCCCCACCACGAAGTTCCGCGCGGTGGAGTCCATGGCAGACATGGAGGAAGCCATCCACGCCATCGGCTACCCGGCGGTGCTCAAGACCCGCAAGCTTGGCTACGACGGCCGCGGCCAGCGGGTGATCCGCAGCCCCGCCGAGCTCGGCTCCGCGTTCAACGCCCTGTGCGGCGTGCCGCTGATCCTGGAGGAGTTCATCCCCTTCGAGCGGGAGGTGTCCCTGATCGGCGTGCGCAACACCAAGGGCGAGACCGCATTCTACCCGCTCGCCGAGAACACCCACCGCGAAGGCATCCTGCGCCTCTCGGTCGCGCCGTACCCTGACAGGAAGCTGCAGGTCCAGGCCCAGAAGCACATGAAGAAGCTGCTGGAGAAGTTCGACTACGCCGGCGTGCTCACCATCGAGTTCTTCGTGAGGAAGGGCAAGCTCATCGCCAACGAGACCGCGCCCAGGGTGCACAACTCGGGCCACTGGACCATCGAGGGTGCAGTCACCGGCCAGTTCGAGAACCACATGCGCGCGATCCTGGGATTGCCCCTCGGCGAGACCTGGGCCATCGGCTACTCCGCCATGATCAACTTCATCGGCACCATGCCGACCCGCGAGGAAGTGCTGTCCATCCCCGGCGCCCATTATCACGACTACGGCAAGGAACCGCGCCCGGGCCGCAAGCTCGGCCACGCCACGTTGGTGTGCAAGACGCGGAAAGAACTGCTGGCTAGACTGAAGAAGTTCCCGGGATTGGACCGCTGATCAACCGGTCCCGCCGACCGTAATTCCATCTATCCTCAACGTCGGCTGTCCGACCCCCACCGGCACGCTCTGGCCTTCCTTGCCGCAGGTGCCCACACCTTCATCGAGTTTCAGGTCGTTGCCCACCATGCTCACGCGGGTGAGTGCGTCCGCGCCGTTGCCGATGAGCGTGGCGCCCCGCACCGGCCGGCCGACCTTGCCGTCCTCGATGAGGTAGGCCTCGCTCATGGAGAACACGAACTTGCCGCTGGTGATGTCCACCTGGCCGCCGCCGAAGTTCACCGCGTAGATGCCCTTCTTGACGGACCTGATGACCTCCTGCGGGTCGTGGGGGCCGGGCAGCATGTAGGTGTTGGTCATGCGCGGCATGGGCAGGTGCGCGAAGGACTCGCGCCGGCCGTTGCCGGTGGGAGCGACGCCCATGAGCCTGGCGTTCAGCTTGTCCTGCATGTATCCCTTCAATATCCCTTTCTCTATCAGCGTGGTGCACTGGGTCGGCGTGCCTTCATCATCCACATTCAAAGAGCCTCTGCGGTCCTTGAGGGTGCCGTCGTCCACCACCGTGCAGAGCTCGTTCGCCACCTTCTGGCCCAGCTTGCCCGAGAACGCGGAGGTGCCCTTGCGGTTGAAGTCGCCCTCGAGGCCATGACCGATGGCCTCGTGCAGGAGGATGCCGGGCCAACCGGGACCCAGCACCACGGTCATGGTGCCGGCCGGGGCCGGCACCGCCTCCAGGTTCACGAGCGCCTGGCGCACCGCCTCCTTGGCGAGATGGCTTGCGAAGTCCCCTTCCAGGAACCGGCCGTAGTCGAAGCGGCCGCCGCCGCCGGCATAACCCTGCTCGCGGCGCCCGTCCTGCTCGACGATCACGCTCACGTTGAAACGCACCAGCGGCCGCACGTCCGCCGCCAGGGTGCCGTCGCTGGCCGCCACCAGCACTGTGTCGTGCACGCCGGCGAGGCTCACCATCACCTGCTTCACGCGCGGATCAAGGCGCCGCGCTTCGGCGTCGATGCGCTCCAAGAGCTTCACCTTGTCCGCGTCCGCCAGGGTCGGGATGGGATCCAAGGGCTTGTACAGGCGCTGCGGCGCGTTAGGCACCCAGGCTTTGAGGCCGTTCTGCCCGCCCTGGCGCGCGATGGCGCGGGCCATGTCGGAGGCGCGGGTGAGCGCGGGCAAGAGGATCTCGTCGGAGTAGGCGAAGCCGGTCTTCTCGCCGGAGAGCGCTCGCACGCCCACGCCCTGCTCGATGCTGTGGCTGCCCTCCTTCACGATGCCGTCCTCCAGGGACCAGGACTCGTGGCGCGAGAGTTGGAAGTAAAGGTCCGCACTGTCCACCTTGTGGGCCAGGAGCCGGTCCAGCACCTTCGCCACCTTGCCCTCGTCGAGGCCGGTGGGTTCGAGGAGACTCCGTTCTGCGATCTTCAGCGCGTTTTCCATGAGGTGCTTACCGGTGAATGTGCTGGGCGTGACATGAATCTGGGGTCGAAGCGTCCATCTTACAACCTGCGGTGGGCCAGGGCAGGGAAGCGGGCGCGCAGCCGCTGCTGCTGTGCCGGGTCGAACGCGGCGGTGACGATGCCGGGCTCCGCGTCGCGCCGCTCCGCCAGCACCTCGCCCCAGGCGTCCACCACCATGCTGCGGCCCCAGGTGTCGCGCCCGTTGGCGTGGTGCCCGCCCTGGGCCGCGGCCACCAGGCAGCTCAGGTTCTCCACCGCGCGCGCCCGCACCAACATCTCCCAGTGGCGCTCGCCGGTAGTGCGGGTGAAGGCCGAGGGCACGGCGAACAGGTCCGCCTCCTGAGCCGCCAGCGCACGGAACAGCTCCGGGAAGCGCAGGTCGTAGCACACCGCGAGGCCGAGCCGGCCGAAAGGCGTGAGCACGGTGACAGGCTTCCCGCCCGCCTCGGTGCGGGCCGACTCGTGGTAGCTCTCGGCGCCGCCCACCTGCACGTCGAACATGTGGATCTTGTCGTAGTGCGCCACGCGCCGGCCGGCGGCGTTGTACACCGGGCAGCGGGCGAACACCTTCTCGCGGGAGAACAGCACCGGCACGGTGCCGCCCACGATCCACACCTTGAGTGTCTGGGCCTTCTCCGCCAGGAAGTCCTGGATGCGACCGCTGCCGTCCACCTCGCCGGCCGCGACGCGCTCTGCATCGTCCCGCGCCATGAGCGCGAAGTTCTCCGGCAGCACGATGAGTCCGGCGCCCTGGGCGGCGGCCTTGGCCATGAGCTTGCCCGCCTCACGGAGGTTCACGGTCACGTCGGTGCCGGAGGTCATCTGCACCGCGGCGAGCTTGTGCATCAGTGCTCCACCCTGAGCGCCACCGCGTCGTCCGGCTGGTCGGCGCTGGCGCGCTTGCCGATGTGGTCTGCCGGCACGCCCAAGGCCACCAGCCAGTCCTGGAGCTCGTCGGCCCACAGGTTGCCGGTGTCGCTGGCGGCGTGCTGGATCACGATGTGCGCCTCCCGGTCACCTAACCAGTCCGCCACCGCCTCGCGCACGGGGTCCAGGCGCACCAGCGCCGCGCCGCTGCGCTGCAGGGCCCACTGGTCGGCGCTGACGGTGAACACGTCTGCATCGGCGCAGGCGGCCTGCGCGGCCAGGCAGAGGATGAAAGCGAGGAGAGATCTCATGGCTTGCGGGTGCTGGCGGCGGGTGCCGTGTCCGGGACCTTGGTGAGGCTGGGATTATCCCACGTCCCGGTGAGGTGATAGCGCACCTGCCCGGCCTTGGCCAGGGGCTTCTTGAAGACCTCCGTGAGCAGGAACACCACCGCGCCCACGCCCACGCCGCCCGCGAGCGCGCCCACCACCGGCAGGGTCGAGCCGACGCTGGCGTCCACGATCAACGCCTCGTCGAAGTCATGCTTGGCGAGGCCGGTGCGGCCCACGAGGTGGATGCTCGCGGCCGGCCCCTTCATCACCAGGTTCTGGGTGTAGGCGTCGCCGTCCTGCAACATGAAGTCCCCCTCCACGCTGTCGAAGCCGAAGCCCTTGGCGAACACGTCGCTGAAGTTGAGCAGGAGCCGCCGCGGCAGCGCGTTGAGGCTCAACAGGCCGAACACGCGGCCCGCGCCCGGCTGCACCTCCTTGAGCTGGCCGTCCACCAGCTTGGCGTGGATGCTGCCCGCCAGGGTGCGGGTCACGTCCCCGAAGGGGCCGTCCTGCCAGTTGAGGGAAGCCACCAGGCTGCCGTGGTCCGCGGCGATGCCGGCGTCGTAGCCCAGGCCCCGCAGCGTCTGCTCGACGTCGCTGCTCTCCACGTCGGCGTTAAGAGTGGTGTGCTGCTGTCCCGAGGGCATGACGATCCAGTTGCCGTCGCCGGTGACGGTGAAGCTCGGTGCCGCGGCCTTGAAATCCTGCAAGGCGGTGCCATTGGGCAGCGGCACCAGCGCGAGGCTGGCGCTGTCCAGCATCAGGTCGCCGTACTGGAAGCGCTTGCTGGTAAAGCGCAGCGCCGGCAGCTTGCGCGGATCGTAGCCGGGTTCAGGCGAGGCGGATTTCGCGGCATCCTCGCTCGTGGGCAGCTTGGCCAAGCTCACCCGGTCCATGTCGAGCTGGATGGGATGGGTCTTGTCCACCTGCACCGGCACGCGGAAGGCACCCGCCACCGCCGCGCTCTCCACCCGCCCCTGCCAGCCCTCGTCGCCGCGGCTCATGACGAGGCGCACCTCGTCCAGCATCTGGCCGAAGGCCTTGATGCGTCCCACCTTGAGATCCGTTCCCAGGAGCAGCGCCGGCACCACCTGCCCCTGCAGCGAGGGTGCTGCATCCTCGCGGCCCTTCTCCGGCTCGGGCAGCCAGGGCTTCCATTCATCCCAGTCGAAGCTCGGCAGGTAACCCGTGACCTTGAGGCCCGCTGCCGCAGGCTTGGCCGGGTTGCCAGCGCCCAGGTGCAGGTCACCCCGGTCGAACGCAAGGGAGCCGTGGCTGGGCGCGTAATCCAGGCGCAGTCCCATGAGGTTGCCGTAGTTGCCGCTGAAGGCGAGATCATCGGGATTGTCGAATCTCATCGCCACCCGCAGCGGCGCGGCGGCATCGGCCGTCTTGCTAAAGGGTGCCGGCAGCTTCACCGTGAGGCCACGCAAGTCCGAGCGCAGGGTGAGGCTGAGTTTGCTTGCGCCGAGACCGGACTGCAGCGGCAGCCGCCCGTCCAGCTGCCAGTCGGCCTGACCCTCCAGCCAGCGTTCCGAGGCGTAACCCATGAGCGCCGCCAGGGCCGGCGCGCTGGCGGTGCCATGGGCGCTCAGCGGGCTGAGACCCTTCCCGCGCGGCCGCCGGATGTCCACCGTGAGCGGGCCGCCCAGGAGCGTGCCGTGCACCCCCTGCATCGAGAATCCGTAGTTGCCGAAATCCACCGTGCCTTCCAGGTGCTCGGCAGTGAGCACCGGGGTGGCCGTGAGGCCCGCGCTCGCCTGATGCAGCCCGACCTTGCCTTCCAGGCGGTACTCCTCCAGCTTGGTCAGCGGAAGGTAGATGTGCACCGATGCATCGATGTCACCCTTGGCGGACAGGCCATCCAGGTAACCCTCCAGCGTGTCCTTGAGCGGTCCCGTGCGCAGGAAGTCGAGGCCCTGGGAAGCGTCGCCGTGGGCAGCACCGTCCACCTCCAGCACGCCGCTGGCCAGTTCCTTGAACTGCGCGGTGCCGCCGGTGATGCTGAGGCCGTTGTAGCTGCCGCGCGTGACCTTGGCAGTGAGGCCCTGGTCCAGGAAGCGCACGTCTGCGTCGAAATCCTTCACCGCGGGCCAGCCGGGCTGGTAGTCCAGCTCGCCGTGCTGCAGGTGGAACTGGATGTCGAAGGTGCCGCCCTTGCCGTCGCGGTAAGGGAAGTCGGAGGTCTTGCCGTGGATCGCGACGGTGCCGGAGGTCACCTTGCCGGCCTTTATGGAAGCGTCGAGCCACTGCACCACCGGCTTGGGCATGATGCCCACCGGGAAATATGCGGACTTGTTGCGGGCATCGCCCCGCTCCACGGTGGCATCGATATCCAGCGTGGGCGCCGAGCCGTCCGCCGGGAAACCCATGGCGGCGCGCCCGTGGACGGCGCCGTCCAGATTCTCCACGTGGAAGGTATCGGCCGCCACGCGCCAGCCGGATGAATCGTGGATCACCTTGGCGATCAGATCAGCCGATCCGGCGTGCAGTGGCGTGCGGAACAGCGGCCGGAAATCCAAGTCCGCGTCGCGCGCCGCGAGGCGTGCATCGCCCCCCCGGTCGGAGAGATCGAGCTTGCCATCCATGCCGGCAAAGCCCGGCCAGCCTTCCGCCGCGTGCAGGCCCAGGTCCTGGAAGCCCGCCTTCACGGACCACTCGGGGAATTCCGTGCCATCCTTGCGCAGCTTGAAGCTCAAGGCGGTGACCTCGCCCGAGGGCGAGAAGGCATGCAGGCGGCGGCGGTAATCGTCCGGCCGGGAACCTTGCGGCGCCTCGATCCAGCCCGCCAGCGCCACGATGTCCTGCAGGCGCAGGAAGTCCGCGTCGCCGGCCCAGCGCTCGCCATCGGCGCCCTGCGTGTATTCCAGGTCCAGGTTGCCGCGGGGCCAGGCGGCGCTTCCGTCATCCTGCAGCTCGAGGCGGCGCCCCTCCAGGCGCCAGCCTGCGTCCTTGCGCTGCCACTCGATGCGGCCCTGCAGCAGCTTCAGCCTGCCTCCAGCGGAACGTTCAGGTGCGGGCGCGAGGTCATGGGCGTCGAGTTCCGCCGTGAAACGTTGCATCACGCCCTGCTTGGCGGCGGCGCTCACGTCGAGATCGGCCATGCCGGAGCTGAAGAACTGCTGGTGCTCCGGCAGGTAGCTCAGCCAGCGGGGCAGCTGCACCTTGCTGGCGGTGAGCTGCGCGTCCCAGTCCCAATCCGCGGGCTCGATGCCGGGCCCGCGAATGCGCAGCTCGAATTCGAGCTTGTGGCCGAAGTCCGCGGGCAGTGCCAGGTCACCCTGCAGGCGGTGGTCGTCGGGGCTGCTGTCCACCTTGAGGTTGATGTGCTGGAACAGCGCCGGCATGGGGTGGCGCGCGTCAAACAGCGTCACCTGGCCGTTCTTCACCGCCACGTCGGCGCTCTGGGCGAAGACCTCCTCGAGGATGCGGCGCCAATCCACCTGCTGGTTACGGGTACTGCCTTCCAGCCCGCGCACCTGGTAGCTGCCGTCGGCCGCCCGCTCCACCTCGACCCGCGGCGCCACCAGCACCACCCGGTCCGGACGCGGCAGCCGGCCGTGCACCAGACTGCGCAGGTTGAGGCCAAGCCTCACTTCCTGGGCCGCGGTCACCACCTGCTTGCGGTCGCGACTCAGGATGCGCACGCCCTCCAGCGTCACCTCCGGCCCGTGCCAGCCCCACTCGGCGCCCATGGAGTGGATCTCCACCGGGCGCTGCAGCACGTTGCTGGCCCACTGCTCCACCTGCAGGCGGTAGCCCGGCACCAGCGGCGTGAGCAGCCGGAACAGGCCGGCCACGGTGGCGAGCAGGATCACCAGGGCCGCGAAGGTCCCGGCGAGCCACTTCCACAGCCGGCGCTTCCAGCTAGCCAAAGGCCACCCCATTGCTCGCAAGGACACCTAACGTGGTGATCATAGGGGCACCACGTCGAATTGCTCTTGTGTATATAGAGATTCAACTTGAAGACGCACGGGCTTGCCAGCCTGGGCCGTGACCTCGGCGAACGCCGCCGACTCCTGGTCCAGCAGCAGGTCCACCACTTCCTGGGCCGCCAGCACCCTGAGCTCCTGGGACTCACCCTGGCGGGTGGCGCGCAGCACCTCCCGGAACACGTCGTAGCACACGGTCTCGGCGGTCTTCACCGAACCGCGCCCCTGGCAGGTGGGACAGGGCTCGCAGAGCACATGCTCGAGGCTCTCGCGGGTGCGCTTGCGGGTCATCTCCACGAGGCCGAGCGCCGACACTGCGGTCACCTGGGTCTTGGCATGGTCCTGCGCCAAGGCCTGGCGCAGCGCATCCAGCACCGCCTGCTTGTGGGCCTCGTCGCTCATGTCGATGAAGTCGATGATGATGATGCCGCCGAGGTTGCGCAGGCGCAGCTGGCGGGCGATGGCCTGGCTCGCCTCCAGGTTGGTCTTGAGGATGGTGTCCTCGAGCGTGCTCTTGCCCACGTAGGCGCCGGTGTTCACGTCGATGGTGGTCATGGCCTCGGTCTGGTCGATGACGAGGTGGCCGCCGGACTTGAGCGGTACCTTGCGCTCCAGTGCGCGCTGGATCTCCTCCTCCACGCCATGCTGCTCGAAGATGGGTTTGGCCGCCTCGTGCACTTCGATCCGCGCGGCCATGCCGGGGATGAACATGTCGGTGAACTGGCGCATGCGCTGGGCGGTCTCGGCGGAATCCACCCGCACCGTACGCACCGGGTCGCCGTGCAGGTCGCGCAGGATGCGCACCGCCAGAGGCAGGTCCTCGTGCACCAGCGTGCCGGGCTTGGCGCGGGCGCCGGCCTCCCGCACGCTCTCCCATAGCTTGTTGAGGAACAGCATGTCGGCGCGCAGGGCCTCGGGTCCGGCGCCCTCGGCCGCGGTACGGGTGATGTAACCGCCGGGCGCGAGTTCCGGCGCAAAGGCCTCAACGTGCTGCTTGAGGCGCGCGCGCTCCGCCTCGTCCTCGATGCGGGCCGAGAGGCCTACGCCGTGGCCGCCGGGCATGTACACCAGGTAGCGGGAGGGGATGCTGATGCGGGTGGTGAGGCGCGCGCCCTTGCTGCCGAGCGGATCCTTGAGCACTTGCACCAGCACCTCCTGGCCCTCGTGCAAGAGTTCGCGGATGTCCGGCGGCGGCGCATGTACCTCGGGGTCGGCCCCCGGTGCCGGAGGCCGCGCGATGTCCGCGGCGTGCAGGAACGCGGTGCGGGCGAGGCCGAGTTCGATGAACGCCGCCTGCATGCCCGGCAGCACCCGCGTCACGCTGCCCTTGTAGATGTTGCCCACCAGGCCGCGGCGTCGCGTGCGCTCGACGTAAATCTCCTGCAACACGCCGCCGTCCACCAGCGCCACCCGGGTCTCCCGCGGAGTGACGTTGATCAGGATCTCTTCGCTCATGGCGTCACTCTGAAGTTAAGGGTTGAGGGATGGAGGTTCCGGGAACCTCCATCCCTCAATCCTCAAGACGCTCAGAGCATCCGCACCCCTGCCTCGCGCAAGAGCGTGGCGGTCTCGAAGAGCGGCAGACCCATGACGCCGGTATAGCTGCCTTCCAAATGCTCGATGAACAGCCCGCCCAGTCCCTGGATGCCGTAGGCGCCGGCCTTGTCCTTAGGCTCGCCGGTGTCCCAATAGGCCAGGGCCTCCTGGGGGCTCACGGCCCGGAACCGCACCTGGCTCTCGTTCACCGCGGCGGTGAGCGTACCGGCCTGCCAGAGAGCTATAGCCGATAATACTTGATGGGAGCGCGCCGAGAGGCGCGCCAGCATGGAAAGCGCATCGGCGCGGTCCCGGGGCTTGCCGAGGATGGCGCCATCCAGCACCACCGCCGTGTCCGCCGCCAGTACCGGCAGCGCGGGCTCCCCCAGCCGCTTCGCCGCGGTCTCAGCCTTGAGGCGAGCGAGCCGCAGGACATAATCCCGCGCCGGTTCGCCGGCATGGGGCGTCTCGTCCACGTCCACCGCCGCCACCTCGAACCGCAGCCCGAGCTGCTCCAGGAGCTGCCGGCGCCGGGGCGAAGTGGATGCGAGATAGAACTGCGGCCCGCTCATGCCCTGTGATACGGGTGATTTTTCAGGATCGACCAGGCCCTATAGAGCTGCTCGGCCACCACCACTCGCACCAAGCCGTGGGGCAGGGTCAGGGGCGAAAGGGACCACTTGAAGCCGGCGCGGGCGACGCATTCCGGCGCGAGCCCGTCGGGACCGCCCACCAGCAATGCCTGATCGCGGCCTTCCTGCAGCCAGCCGTTGAGCAGCTTCGCCAGGGCCTCCGTATCCAGCGGCTTGCCCTTCACCTCCAGGGCCGTGACACCGGCGCTCGCCGGCAGTGCCGCCAGCATGCGCTCGCCCTCCTCCTGCATGGCCTTGCGCGCGTCACCGCCGCTGCGGGCGGCGCCCAGCGGAATCTCCTTCAGGACCAGCTTGCACTCCGGCGGCAGGCGCCCGGCGTAGTCGGCGTAACCCTCCGCCACCCAGGACGGCATCTTGGTGCCGGCGGCGATGAGGTGGATTCGCAAACGCTCAGCGGCCCGCGGCCTGGTTGAGGTCCGGCAGCCAGAGCTTCTCGAGGTTGTAGAAGTCGCGCACCTGCGGACGCATCACGTGCAGCAGTACGTCGCCGAGATCCACGAGCACCCACTCGCCGCCCTGCTCGCCCTCCACGCCGATGGGCTTCACGCCCTTCTCGCGCACCGCGTCCAGGGCGTTACGCGCCAGCGACTTCACGTGGCGGTCCGAGGTGCCGCTCACGATGACCATGAAGTCGGTGATGGCGGTCATGCCGCGCACGTCCAGCACGCGCAGGTCCACGCCCTTCATGTCCTCCAGGGCTTCCACCACCAGGTCCTTGAGTTGTTCAGGCTTCATCGGGCTTCCTCATGCATAGCATTTCGAATCTCGTATGTAGGCGCGCACCGCGTCCGGCACCAGCCAGCGCAGCTCGCCGCCCTTGGCCGCGAGTTCCCGCACCCGGCTGGAGGAGATCTCGAGCTGGGTGACCGCTTGCAGCAGCACCTGGCCGGCGACGCCTTGCAGGACATCGACCCGGCGCTCCTTCAGCACCCCGGCGATCTCGCCTTCCGTCTCCAACGCCCAGCCCGGGCGGTGCATCACCGCCACGTGTGCGAGGCCGAAGATGTCCCGCCAGCGATGCCAGCCGGGAAATCCCAGGAACGCGTCCATGCCCACCACCAGCACCAGCACATCGGCGGGATGCTGCTTGCGCAGTTCCGTGAGCGTATCCACGGTGTAGGACGGCGCGGCTCGCTGCAGCTCGCGCTCATCCACCTTGAAACACGGCTCGTCGCCGATGGCGGCGCGCAGCATGGCGAGCCGGTGCTGCGGCGAGGCCCGTGGCGCGCCACGATGCGGCGGATGGCCGCTGGGGATGAAGAGCATGCTGTCCAGGGAGAGCGCGTCTAGCATCTCGAACGCCGGCCGCAGGTGGCCCAAGTGGATGGGGTCGAAGCTGCCCCCGAAGATGCCGATCTTTCTCATCCGCGCGCGTGGCGCTCCTCGGTCTATATATACGTATCAGCAGCCAGAGCCGGCCACGCCTGTGGCGAGCGAATCGCGGATTCACTCCGCGATTCGCGGTTCTGAAAAAGGCCAGGGATGGACTTTTTCAGAGAAATCTATTGGCAACTCATCCACGAGATGGCGCGTATTGACGCGCCATCTCCGTGGATAAGTGTAACAGTTCGTCCCAGGGCCGGCCCCGGGCGCGGCCCTTGAGTACGGCGTCCGCCCGCAACGCCTTCTTAAGCAGATGCTGCCAGCCCGTGGCCTTGCGCCGTTTCAGGGCCGCCTGGATCAGAGGGCGCCGCCGCTCCCAGACACCCGCCGTGACCCGCTGCATCGGGGCTCCCGCTTCGATCTCCAGGGCGAAGGAAGCCAGGTCCTTGAGCTGGCGCAGCAGCGCGCCCAGCACCATCACTGGCTCCTCGCCTTCCGCCCGCAGGCCTTCCAGCACCCGCACCGTGCGCGGCAGGTCGCCGGCGAGTGCCGCATCCACCAACTTGAAGGCGTCATAGCGTGCGCTATCCGCCACCGCTTCCGCCACGGCCTCGGCGTCCAGCACGCCGGGCTGGCGCAGCAGCGCGAGCTTCTCCACCTCCTGCGCGGCGGCCAGGAGGTTGCCCTCCACCCGGCCGCTGATGAGCGTCACTGCATCGGGTGTGGCGTCGAAACCTTTAGCCTTCAGGCGCTGACGCACCCAGGCCGGCACCTCGGCCGGCGCGACCGGCCAGACCTGCACGAATAAACCAGCGCGCTCCAGCGCCTGGGCCCAGACCGGGCTGCCCTCCAGCTTGTCCTCGGCGATGACCAGGAGCAGCGTATCCGGGGCCGGGTCCTTGGCGTAGGCCGACAGCACCTCGGCACCCTTGGTGCCGGGCTTGGCGGTGGGCAGGCGCAGCTCCAGGATGCGGCGCGAGGCGAACAGCGAAAGGCTGGCGCCGGCGGTGAGCAGCGCCTCCCATTCGAAGCCGCGCTCGGCCACGAACACCTCGCGGTCGGTGTAGCCTTGCTCGCGGGCCGCCTTGCGGGTGAGGTCGGCGCTCTCCTCCCGCTGCAGGGGCTCATCGCCGGCGATGAGCACCACCGGCGGCAGGCCGCCCTTGAGCTGGGAAGCGAGTCTGTCAGGCCCGAGCTTCACGCGTTGCACCCGTCAGCTTGCGCAGGATGGCCATGATGATAGCGCAGGCCGCCAGGCACCAGACGATGAGCGCCCCGCTCGGCAGGTCGTAGAGCGTGGACAGCACCAGCCCCGCGGCATAGGCCACGGCCCCGAGCACGAAGGCCGCGGCGGTCCCCGGCTTGGGGCGCATGCCGCGCACGCCGAGGGCCGGCATGATGAGGCTGGCGAACACCAGGTACACGCCCACCAACTGCACCGAGGCGGTGACCGCAAGGGCGAACAGGACGTAGAAGCCGATGCGCCCGAGGCGTTGGCCGAAGCCGAACCACACCCCCAGGATCAGCGCGTACAACAGCGCCACGGGGATGAGGCTCTTGTAGCTCACCCACAGGATCTGTCCCACCAGCAGGTCTTTGAGGTGCTCTCCCCCTTCCGGGTTGTTGGACAGCAGCAGGATGCTGCCGGTGGCGGCCAGCGCGAACAGGCCGCCGATGAGCGCCTCCTGCACCTCCGGGAAGCGCCGCTCGGTCCAGGTGAGCAGGAGCGCGCCCAGCAGTGCTGACACGCCGGCGGCGAACTGCACGCCCCAGCCGCTCTCGCCGCCCCAGTGCAGCATGCCGGCGGCGATCACGCCCAGGCCCGCCACCTGCGCGATGGCGAGGTCGATGAAGATGATGCCCTTGTTCAGCACCTCGCGGCCCATGGGCACGTGGGTGGCGAGCACCAGGAGGCCCGCCACCAGCGCAGGGCCGATGATGGAGAGGTCGATGAGGTTCACTTTCCGCCTCCCTGCAGCTTGAGCAGACGGTCCACCATGAGGCCGTAGAACTGGAACAGGTCCTTGTCGTCGTCGGCGCCCACGGTGTCGGGGATCTGTGCCACCGGGATGCTGCCGCGCTCGCTCAGCCACTCCGGCGCCTGCTCATCCTCGTAGGGTGTATAGATGATGCCTTTCACCCCCTCGCTCTTGATCTTGCCGAGCAGCTCCGACAGGTGGCCGGGACTGGGCGGGATGCCGGGCTTGGGCTCCAGGAAACCCACCGCCTCGATGCCGAGCCAGTTCTGCATGTACACCCACCCGTCGTGGTAGGCGATGAGCTTCATGCCCTTCAGGGGCGCCGCCTGTTGCTGCCACTTGGTGACGGCCGCGTCCCAGCGCGCCTTGAAGTCGGCGTAGCGCTTCTGGTAGTCGGCGGCGTTGGACGGGTCGAGCTGTGCCAGGCGCTTCGTGAGTTCCGCCGCCACCAGCCCGATGTTGCGGGGATCGGTCTGGAAGTGCGGGTTGCCATAGGGATGGATGTCGCCCTGGGCCCGGTCCACGCTGGCCGGCACCTGCAGCATCTGCACCGACTGCGAGGCGTCCAGGAAGCCAGGCTGTCCCGGCTGCACCGAGGCGCGGGCTCCCTGCTGCATCAGCACCGGCAGCCAGCCCACCTCCAGGTCCGCACCATTGCAGACCACGAGGTCGGCCTTGCGTACGGCGGAGATCAGGCTGGGGCGCGCCTGGATGAAGTGCGGGTCGTTGAAGGCGCCGCTGGCGGTGGTCACGCTCACGTGGCCGCCGCCCACTTCCGCCAGCAGCGCGGTCCAATGGGGCTCGCAGGCGAAGGCGTTGATGTCAGCGAAGGCCGGGGTGCAGGTTCCCAATGCCAATGCCAGAGAAAGGTACTTCAAGAGTTTCATGGTTGATCCTCGTCGAAATCAGAATGTGTGCGCCGGATGGGCGCCCATGGCCACGATGTACTGCAGCATCACCTCATTCGCGGCCCTGGGGCCCGACGCGTCACGGTTGAACTGCAGGCGGATGCGGCTGAACTCGGAGTTGGAGAAATCCAGCATGGCGCTCTCCCGGTGCGGGGTGAATCCGTTGCCGAGAAGCTGTGCCGGCTGGTAGAGGCCGGTGACAGTGTTGTCGCTGCTCAAGCGGTCGTAGCGCAGGCCGAAGCGCCAGCGCGGCATCCATTGGTACACGCCCTGCACGTACCAGCCGCTCGCGGCACCCGAGTACAGGCTGCCGCCGCTGCAGGCGGTGTCCACGGGACAAGGCAGCGGCGCGACGCTGCCGGACTCGCGCCGGTGCAGGTATTCGGCCTGCAGCACCAGGTTCTTCTGGGCGAAGTTGCCGTGGGGTGACCACTTCCACACGAAGTCCGCGCCTACGATGTCGCTGTCGCCGGAGAACACCGGGCCATCCAGCTCGCTCGCGTCGGCGAACTCGGTGCTGGGGCTGCCGAGGGAGGGCCGATCCGCGGCACGGGTGGTCAGCCAGGAGAGGCCCGCGAACCAGGTGCTGCTGTCCCCCACGTCGCGGCTCAGTTTCACGAACAGGGAGTGGGCGCCGTTGCCGCCGTGACTCGCGCCGCCCGCCGGGAAGCGGTCGCCGCTGAAGGCCTCGGCGCCGACCAAGAGATAGGTGTCAGTGGGCGCGAGCCAGGTCACCTGCAGACCGGGGTCGCTGTACTGCCCGCCCAACATGGCCTCATACACCAGCGGCTGGTCCACGAAGTCCCAGGCGTGGGCGTGGCGCGCGTTCTGGTAGCCGAAGGCGGAGAAGAACTTGCCGGCGGTCACCTGCAGGCCGTAGGGCATCGCCAGGGTCTGCAGGTAGGCCAGCTCCACTTCCGCGCGGTCCTCACCGTGGCTCTCGCTGAAGGAGAGCGCGGCGAAACCGGTGAACTGGTCGTCGATGTTGGAGAACAGGTCCAGCTCGGATTCACCGAGGCCGAAGCCCTGCTGCAGCAGACCCGCGTCCTCGCCCAGCATGAAGCCCGGCATCTGCCGGTGGCCGGCACCGTCTGGATAGGCGGCCCAGGTGCCGTTCAGCACCAGGGCCACGCCGGGGTTGAAGGCGTTGCCGCTCTGGGGCGCTGCGAAGGCCGCGCCGCTGCATGCAGCGAGGCTGCAAGCCAAAGCGGCGGCCAGATATCTCTTGTCCATGGAAGACGCTCCTCGTGTACGTGTCTACGCGGCCGCGCCGCCGGAACGGACGCGACCATGCCAAGTGGATCCCGGGGGATCAGGCGTGGACGACGGGAGGCGCGCGGCTGGTCTGGTTGCGGAGGAGGCCCTGGGCGGCGGGACGGATGAGGACGATACGCGGCGCCTCTTCGCGCATCGGGAGAGCTGGCTGCGGGAGCGTTGTGCCGGACACGGCAGGCGAATGGCCGCCGAGCATGCAGTAGTGGCAGGCGAGATCCGACTGGCCGATGGGATGGCTCGCCTGGTGCGCCGGCAACGCCGATTGCACCGCCAGGAACAGCAAGCCGAGCACGAGCCAGAGGCGGCGTGCGGCGCGGTGCAAGCGAAGGTCGGTCAGACGGAACATGGCCTTGATGTTACACCGGCGGCGGCGCACTTGCGGCGGCAGGCACGGCCTGGGTGGCCGGGGCCGGCGCGGTGGCCCCGGCAGGCGCGGCATAGGCAGCCTTCAGGTTCTTGGCGGCCGCCACTACGCGGAAGATGATGAACTGGGCGATGTCCTTGGCCATGGAACGGCGCAGCGCGGCCTCCTGCTCCTCGTTGCTGATGGCATTGGAGACACGGTAGGAGTAGTTGCGGTTCATCACCACCACCTGCGGCTCGATCACTGTCGCTCCGTCCACCACCATCGAGAACTCCACGCGTGTGGTCACCTGGTACTCCAGCGGCACGCCGCGCCGGTTGAGGGAGAGGGGCCGGCTGTCGCGGCCCACGCTGGCGATGCTGAGGATGGTGGTGGCGCCGGTGGGGTCCGCCAGTACCTCCGTGTCATCGGACTCGAGGCCCCGGCGCAGCTCCCGCAGCAGGTCGCCGTTGCCTCCCGGCACCGCCACGTAGATGCGCTGCATGGAGACCGGCAAGTCAGGCGCCTGGCGCAGGTGGAAGCCACAGCCCACCAGCAGCAATACCGCGGCCAGCAGCGGGGCGGCGGCTTTCACGCCGCCACCACGTTCACCAGCTTACCGGGCACCACCACGATCTTCTTCACGTCCTTACCTTGGACGAACGGCTGCACGGAAGGTTCCGCGAGGGCGGCCTTTTCGATGGCCTCCCGGGGAGCGTCCACTGCCACCTGGATCTTCCCCCGCAGCTTGCCGTTCACCTGCACCACGAGCTCGAGGGTGGAACGCTTGAGGGCCGCCGGGTCCGCCGCCGGCCAGCGCTGGGCCATGACCGACCCGGAGCCGCCCAGTCCCTGCCACAGGCTCTCGGCCGCGTGCGGCACGATGGGCGTCAGCATCAGCACGATGCCTTCCAGGCATTCCTGGCGCACTGCCCGGTCCTGGGGTGTCGTGCCCGCGGCGCGGGTCACGGCGTTGAGCAGTTCCATCACCGCAGCGATGGCGGTATTGAAGGTATAACGCCGGCCGATGTCGTCGCCGACCTTGGCGAGGGTCTCATGCAGCTGGCGCCGCAGGGCCTGCTGCGGCTCGTCCAGGGCCGCCGGCTCCAGCGCCGGGGCCTTGCCCGCCGCCGTGTGCTCATACGCGGCTTTCCACAGGCGCTTCAAGAAGCGCTGGGCACCCTCCACGCCGCTCTCCGACCACTCCAGGGTCAGCTCCGGCGGCGCCGCGAACATCATGAACAGGCGCACCGTGTCGGCGCCGTACTTCTCCACCAGCATCTGCGGGTCCACGCCGTTGTTCTTCGACTTGGACATGGTGCCCATGCCGTCGTACTGCACCGGCTTGCCGTCGGCCTTGAGCACGGCGCCCGTCACGCGGCCGTCGGCATCGTGGGTGAACTCCACTTCGTCCGGGCTGTAATAGGTGAGACTGCCGGCGGTGCCCTTCCGCAGGAAGATGTGGTTCAGCACCATGCCCTGGGTCAGGAGCCGCGTGAAGGGTTCGTCGAACTTGAGCAGCCCCATGTCGCGCATGACCTTGGTCCAGAAGCGCGAGTACAGGAGGTGCAGGATCGCGTGCTCGATGCCGCCGATGTACTGGTCCACCGGCAGCCACTCGTCCACGCGCCCGTCCACCATGGCCGCGTCGTTGTCGCGGCAGGCGTAGCGCATGAAATACCAGGACGAGTCCACGAAAGTGTCCATGGTGTCGGTCTCGCGGCGCGCCGGCTTGCCGCACTTGGGGCAGGCGCACTCCACGAAGGGCTTGTACTTGTTGAGCGGGTTGCCGCTGCCATCCGGGGCCAGGTCTTCCGGCAGGACCACCGGCAGGTCCTTGTCGGGGACAGGCACGTCGCCACAGGCTTCGCAGTGGATGAGCGGGATCGGGCAGCCCCAGTAGCGCTGGCGCGAGATGCCCCAGTCCCGCAGGCGGTACTGCACCCGCTTCTGGCCGAGACCCTTGGCGGCGAGGTCGGCGGCGATGGCCTCCACGCCTGCTTCGAAGCCCAGGCCGTCGTATTTTCCGGAGTTGCAGAGCACGCCGTCCTTCGTGATGAAGGGCTCCTGCATCTCCCCTGCGGCCCCGTCCCTGGCCCGCACCACGGTCTTGATGGGCAGGCCGTACTTCGTCGCGAACTCATGGTCGCGCTCGTCATGGGCCGGCACCGCCATCACCGCGCCCTCGCCGTAGGCCATGAGCACGTAGTTCGCGACCCATACCGGCAGCTCGGCGCCCGTCAGCGGGTGCTTCACCGTGAGCGCGGTGGGCACGCCTCTCTTCTCCTGGGTGGCGAGCTCCGCCTCGGTGACGCCGCCCTTGCGGCACTCTTCTATGAATGCCGCTACCTTGGCGTCGGACTCGGCGGCCTTGAAGGCCAAGGGATGCTCCGCCGCCACCGCCACGTAGGTGGCGCCTAATAGGGTGTCGGCGCGGGTGGTGAACACCTTGAGCACGCCGCCCGCGTGCGGGAAACCGATTTCCACTCCCACGCTCTTGCCGATCCAGTTCTCCTGCATGGTCTTGACCCGCTCGGGCCAGCCCGGCAGGTGCTGCAGCGCCTCAAGGAGCTCATCCGCATAGGCGGTGATCTTGAGGTAGTACATGGGGATCTCGCGCTTCTCCACCAGCGCGCCGGTGCGCCAGCCGCGCCCGTCGATCACCTGCTCGTTGGCGAGCACGGTCTGGTCCACGGGATCCCAATTCACGGTGCCGGTGGTCTTGTAGGCGATGCCCTTCTCCAGCATGCGCAGGAACAGCCACTGGTTCCACTTGTAGTACTTGGGATGGCAGGTGGCCACCTCCCGCTCCCAGTCGATGGCGAACCCTAAGGACTTGAGCTGCATGCGCATGTAGTCGATGTTGTCGTAGGTCCACTTGGCGGGCGGCACCTTGTTCTTGATGGCGGCGTTCTCGGCGGGCAGGCCGAACGCGTCCCAGCCCATGGGCTGCAGCACGTTGTGCCCGTTCATGCGCTGGTAGCGGGTGATGAGGTCGCCGATGGTGTAGTTGCGCACGTGGCCCATGTGCAGGCGGCCGGAGGGATAGGGCAGCATGCACAGGCAGTAGTACTTCTCGCCGGGCGCGTCCTCGCGGGCACGGTCGGCGCCCAGGCTCTCCCACAGCTTGCGGGCCGAAGCTTCCACCTCGGCCGGTTGATAGATTTCCCGCATCGTCCCGCTCACTCTGCCCCGCCCTCCGCTTGCATCGTCACCAGGAACACGGCGGTCATGATGACATACCAGACCATGGCCACCGAATGGATGAATATCGTCTCAGTGAGGCCGAACAGGGCGAAGCCCGCGGTCACCAGCACGCCGGCGAGCGCTGCCCCCACCCGTTCCGGATCCGGGCTGCGCAGGCCCCGGACGAACAGCCACGCGGGCACGCCGAGGAGCGCCAGCAGGGTGAGGAACCCGAGCAGGCCTCGTCCCGCCAGGGCATCCAGGTACTCGTTGTGGGGATGGTCGTACTCGGCACCCAGCGGCGGAGACTTGCCCTGCGCCACGCGCTCCTGCACCGTCGCCATGTAGCCGCCCAGGCCGACGCCCAACAACGGGTGCGAGCGGAACAGCTGCCAGGCCTCGTTCCACATGGTGAGCCGCTCGCTGATGGAGGAATGGCTCAAGGCCGCGTAGCGGTACTCGCCGAATACGGCCTCCACCGGCAGCACCTTAAAGGTGGCATGCGGAGGCAGGGTGACGGTCACACCACCGCCCTGTTGATGGTTCGCGAACATATCCAAAGCCCGGTAGGAACGCGCGTGCTTCACGGAGTGGACGCTGCCGCCGCCGTGGCCAAACTTGAGGATGGCGGTGCCTGACACGAGCCAGCGCGTGTGCACCCGCCCCGTCCCCGGCGCCTGGGCCCGCGGCAGCTTCAGCCGGATGCGGTGGTCATTGGGGTTCTCGAGCCGCAGCACGCCGAAGCGGCCCTGGCAGCCCAACCGCACCAGCGCGCGGCGCCGCAGGCCGTCCTCGTACACCACCTTCCAGTCCACTGGCTGGTGGCTGAGCGGCAACGCGCTGCCGGCCCAGGCCTTCAACAGCTTTTGCTCGCCCATGCAGATGGGCGGGTCACCCAGGGACTGCATGCCCTGCTGCACCTCGGAGTAGGTCCGGAACTGGGACACCGCGTTCTCGATACGCTCGCGCACCCGGGTCTGGGGCACGAGATACAGGACGACGAAGAGTCCCGCCACCGACCCGGCACCGATCAGCACGCTGCGCGGGTGCAGCAGATGGCGCCCGACCAGGAACAGCACCAGCAGGACCGGAAGAGCCAGCCAGGCACCGCGGGTGCCGGACAGGAAGCAGGCGAGCAGTCCCGCCAACACACACAGCACCGCAAGCTTCGAACCGAGACGCGGCAGGCGCGAACCCAGGTGCACGTAGCCGGCCGCGAAGGCGAAGGTGGTGACAGTGGCAAGGTCGCCAAACACGTTGGCGAGGTTCGCATCGCCGTTCGGACGCAGGAACCCGGCGACCGAAATGCGCTCCCACACCGCATCCACGCCCAGCGCCAGCGCGCCGAGGCCGAGGCCCGTCCACACCAGGAGCCCCGGCGGCCTGTAGCGGCGCAGGGCGAGATAGGCCGGCAGCACCAGCAGCAGCCGCAGATAACGTCCCAGCATGTGGAAGCCGGAGTCGGTCTGGCGGCCGAGCTCAAAAGCCAGCACGCAGACCAGGAAGAAGAACACGAAGGACGCGAGGTAGAGCCACTCACGGCGCGAGCAGCCGGCGCGCAGGCGATTGCGTGCCCACACCCCGAGACCGATCACGGTGAGCAGCAGCAGACCGATGCTGTCGCTGCGGTCCAGGAGCAGGCAGGTGGCCGGGAACAACAACACTACTGCCGCCACCATGAGGCGCTGCAGCCAGTCGGCGCGGCTTTCGCCCGTCCCGCGCACGGTCCAGGCGGCAGCTGAGGCTCTGAGCCCCTGCAGCTCCCGCATCATGCGGCGGCCCTCCGGTGCGCGCGCCAGCCCAGGGCCAGCAGCGCGAGCAGCGTGAGGCCGGCGGCGGGTCCGTTGCCCCAGCGGCTCACCGGCGTGGCGCCGGCCAGGGGCTGTATCTCGCCCTGCAGCACGTACACCTGACCGGTGGGCGCGGCGGCGCGCACCCGGCCCCCGTCATCCACGATGGCGGTGATACCGGTGTTGGTGGCGCGTAGCAGCCAGCGGCCGGTCTCGATGGCACGCATGCGCGCGATCTCGAGGTGCTGCGGCAGGGCGATGGAATCGCCGAACCAGCCGTCGTTGCTCACGTTCACGAGGAAGGCCGCCTCCGGGAGGGCCCGCATTATCTCATCGCCGTAGGCATCCTCGTAGCAGATGGAGGTGCCGACCGGATAGCCCGCCGCCACCAACAGCTTCTGCCGCGCGGCCCCCGGGCTGAAGCTCGAGTACGGCAGGTCCATATCCCGCAGCAGCGACTTCACCCAGCGCGGCAGGAACTCGAAGTCCTCGCCGAAAGGCACCAGGTGACGCTTGTTGTAGGTCCCATCGCTCTGTCCCAGGCTGATGACGCTGTTGTAGTAGTTCTCGCCATCATAGGTCGGCACGCCCAGCAGGATGTCGGTGCCGTGTCCGCGGGCATCAGCCTCCAGCGGATCGAGGAAATTGAACTGCACCTCGTCCTGGTAAGCCGGCACCGCCGCCTCCGGCCAGACGATGAGGCCGCGGCCCCAGTTCGCGTCGGTGAGGTGGCGGTAGAGTTTCAGGGTCGGAATGAACGCCGCCGGCTCCCATTTCTGGTCCTGGGGCACGTCACCCTGGATCAGGCTCACACTGAGGGACGGCCCAGCGGGATGGGTCCAGCGCAGCTGCCCCAAGCCCCACCCTGCGGACCAGAGCACGGCGAGCGCGGCGACAGGCCAGGCGGCGCGCCGCCAACGGCCCGCCTGCAATGCGGCCAGGAGCAGCCCCGCGCTCAGCACCACCGCGAAGCTCACGCCGAAGCCGCCGAGGTAGGGTGCGTAACCCGCGAGGGCCGAGTCCACCTGGCTGTAGCCCAGGGTGAGCCAGGGGAAGCCCGAGAGGAACCAGCCGCGCAGCCACTCGAGGAAGGTCCAGGCTGCCGGCAACAACAGCCACAGGCGCAGCGGGCCGGCGGGCGCCCAGGCCGCGGCGAGCGCGCAAGCGCCGGCGGAGTACAGCGCCATGATTGCCACCAGCGCCAGCAGCATGAACGCGGCGGCCAGCGGCGGCACCCCGCCCATGCCGTGCAGGCTGATGTAGAGCCAGTACACGCCGAACAGGAACTCGCCGGCGCCGAACAGGAAGCCGCGCCAGGCGGCGCGGCGCCAGCCCAGCGGCGCGATGAGCCAGGCCAAGCCCGCGAGCGCGAGCACCGCGAGCGGATAGCAGCCGAAGGGAGCGAAAGCGAACACCGCGAGCACGCCCAGGACCGCGGCAGCGCTATCCCCTGCCCTCCCGGCACGCCACTCCAGCGCCCGCGTGGAGATGCGGTGCAGGATGGCGGCCACCGGGCTCATGCCTCGCTTTCGGCGGCCGGCGGCCTGCGCAGGGCTTCCAGGAGGTGCAGGCGCCGGCTGTCGGCGCGCAGGACCTTGAAGCGGAACCCGCCGAGCTCGATGCGCTCGCCGCGCTTCGGCAGGTGGCCGAAGGCGTGGGTGACGAGGCCGCCGACGGTCTCGAACTCGTCGTCGCTCAGTGTGGTGCCGAAGTACTCGTTGAAGTCCTCCACCGGCGTCACCGCCTTGACGGTGTAGCGAGTGTCGGTGTGCTTGAGGATGCGCTGCTCGTCGTCCACGTCGTACTCGTCGTCGATGTCGCCGACGATCTGCTCCAGCACGTCCTCGATGGTGACGAGCCCGGCCACGCCGCCGTACTCGTCCGCCACGATGGCCATGTGGTTGCGGCTGGCGCGGAACTTCTTGAGCAGGATGTTGAGGCGCATGCTCTCCGGCACGAACGGCGCCGGACGCAGGTACTCGCGGATGTTGAAGGGGGCGTCGTCGCCCTCGACGAAGTGGTTGAGCAGGTCCTTGGCCAGCACGATGCCGGTGACCTGGTCCCGGTCCTCGCCCACCACCGGGAAGCGGGAGTGGCCGGACTCGCTCAGCACCGCCAGGGCCTGGCTGAGGTCCATGTCCTTCTCCAGGGCCACCATCTGGGCGCGCGGGATCATCACGTCGCGCACCTGCATGTCCGCCACCTGCAATACGCCCTCCAGCATGGTCTGGGCGTCGGCGTCGAACAGGTTGCGTTCGCGCGCGTCGTTGAGGAGTTCCAGCAGCTCTTCGCGGTCGCGTGGCTCGCCTGTGAGGGCCTGCCCCAGGCGCTGGAACCAGGCGCGCAGGCCGGGGCTGCCGCTGCGCTGCGGGTCTTCGTCGGTCATCAATGGGCCGTCGGGAGCAGGTCGGAAGCGAATTTTACCAGCAAAATCGCGGGGTTCGGTGCCTCAGCGGGGTGCATAGGGGTCAGGATATCCGAGACCAGCCAGGATGGCCGTCTCTAGAGGCTCCATCTCGGCCGCCTGGCGCTCATCCACGTGGTCATAGCCCAAAAGGTGCAGGCAGCCGTGCACCACCATGTGGGCCCAGTGGGCCTCCGCCGCCTTGCCCTGGGCTGCCGCCTCCCGTGCCACCACAGGCGCGCAGATGACCAGATCCCCGAGCGCCGCCACCGGCACGCCGGGTGGCAGCTCAGCCGGGAACGACAGCACATTGGTGGGACCGGCCTTGTGACGGTAGGTATCGTTGAGCTCAGCGCTCTCCGCCTCGCCGACGACGCGGATGGAGAGCTCTGCCTCAGCGCGTCGCCCTGTGAGAGCTGCTTCTGCCCAGCGCGCGAGGGCCGCCGCATCAGGCACGCCGCCTGCGCCGCTCACGTCCTCCACATCCACCTGGATGCCGGCGCCGCTCATTCCTTGTCGCGCTGCTCGTAGGCAGTGACGATGCGCTGCACCAGCGGGTGACGCACCACATCGGCGGCGGTGAAGAAGGTGAAGCTCACGCCGGGCATGTCGCGCAAGAGCTCCACCACGTCGCGTAGGCCCGAGCGCTGGACTCGCGGCAGGTCCACCTGGGTGATGTCGCCCGTCACCACCGTGCGCGAGCCGAAACCGATGCGCGTGAGGAACATCTTCATCTGCTCGATGGTGGTGTTCTGGGCCTCATCCAGGATGATGAAGGCCTCGTTGAGGGTGCGCCCGCGCATGAACGCGAGAGGTGCCACCTCGATGACGCTGCGCTCCATGAGGCGCGTGACCCGCTCGAAACCCAGCATCTCGTAGAGCGCGTCGTAGATGGGGCGAAGATAGGGATCCACCTTCTGGGTGAGATCGCCGGGCAGAAAACCCAGGCGCTCGCCCGCCTCCACCGCGGGGCGCACCAGCACCAGGCGCCGCACTTCGTCCCGGTTCAGGGCCGCCACCGCACTCGCCACCGCGAGGTAGGTCTTGCCGGTGCCGGCCGGTCCGATGCCGAAGTTGAGGTCGTGGCCCGCGATGTTGTGCAGGTAGCGGCGCTGGTTCGCGCCGCGGCCGCGGATGCGGCCCTGCTTGGTGTCGAGAGCGGGCTCGTCACCATCGGCTTCCGTGGACGCGGGCCGCCTGTCCGCCAGGGCCGACTGGGACAGGCTCATGTGCACGGTCTCACGGCTGATGCGTTCCTTCGCGGTGGCCGCATACAGCTCCTTCAGCACCCGCTCCGCCGCCTGCACCATGTCCGGCGGGCCGATGATCCGGAACTGGGCGCCGCGGTTGTTGATCTCGATGCCGAGGCGCTGCTCAAGGTGGCGCAGGTGCTCGTCGAACTGGCCGCAGAGGTTCGCGAGACGCGCGTTGTCGGCCGGCTCCAGGATGAAGTCGGCGGTGGCGGGGGTGTCTTCTGTCGTAGCCATATCAACCGGCGGCACGGCGCGCCGCAAAGGGCGCCGCGGCCCCGGTGGCAGCCAATCGGCCACGGTAGGAGTTCTGCATGGCCTGGGTGATGTCCACCTCCGCGAAGCAGCCGATGAGGCGCGCGTCGCCCGGGAAGTTCACCCAGCGGTTGCACTCGGTCTTGCCGGCCACCTCCCGCGGGTCGCGCTCGGCATGCTTCTCCACCAGCACCCGCTGGCGGGTGCCGACCCGGGCCTGCATGTAGTCCTGGCCGAAGGCGTGCACCCGCGCCTGCAGGAGCTCCAGGCGCCGCACCTTCTCGTCATGAGGCACGTCGTCCTCGTAGCCGGCAGCCGGCGTGCCGGGGCGGCGGCTGTAGATGAAACTGAAGGCCTGGTCGAAGCGCACGTCCTCGATCAGCTTCATGGTGTCATGGAAGTCCCGCTCGCTCTCGCCGGGGAAGCCGACGATGAAGTCGGAGGACAGGCTGATGTCCGGGCGCGCCTCACGCAGCCTGCGGATCTTGGCCCTGTACTCGAGGGTGGTGTGGCCGCGCTTCATGGCGGCAAGGATGCGGTCCGAGCCGCTCTGCACCGGCAAGTGCAGGTAGCCCGCGAGCTTGGGGATGTCCGCATAGGCGCGGATCAACCGCTCGGAGAACTCCAGCGGATGGGAGGTGGTGAAGCGGATGCGCTCCACCGCGTCCAGCGCGGCGATGTATTCCACGAGCAGCGCGAGGTCAGCCGTGCCGCCGCCGTGCATGGCGCCCCGATAACCGTTCACGTTCTGGCCCAGCAGCGTGATCTCCTTCACGCCCTGGTCCGCGAGCTCGGATACCTCCGCCAGCACATCATCAAATGGCCGGCTCACTTCCTCGCCGCGGGTGTAGGGCACCACGCAGAAGGTGCAGTACTTGCTGCAACCCTCCATGATGGAGACGAAGGCGGTGGCGCCCTCGGCGCGGGGCGACGGGAGCCGGTCGAACTTCTCGATCTCGGGGAAGGACACGTCCACCACCGGCCGCTGGGTGCGGCGCGTCTCCTCCAGCATCGCCGGCAGGCGGTGCAGGGTCTGGGGACCGAACACCAGGTCCACGAACGGCGCGCGCTTCACGATGCCGCCGCCCTCCTGGCTCGCTACACAGCCCCCCACGCCGATGACCACACCGGGCCTGGCCTTGTGGTGTTTCCACAGCCCGAGCTGGGTGAACACCTTCTCCTGGGCCTTCTCGCGCACGGAGCAGGTGTTGAGCAAGAGCACGTCCGCCTCGGCCGGATCCTCGGTGAGGCTGAAGCCCTCGGCCGCCGCCAGCACCTCGAGCATCTTGCCCGAGTCGTACTCGTTCATCTGGCAGCCGAAGGTCTTGATGTGGACTCGGGCCATGTCAGCGGCCGTAGATGTCGTCGAAACGCACGATGTCGTCCTCGCCCAGGTACGAGCCCGTCTGCACCTCGATGATGGCGAGGTCGGTATCGCCGGGGTTGCTGAGGCGGTGCTTGTGCCCGGCCGGGATGTAGGTGGACTGGTCGTGCTCGAGCCTGAAGGTCTTGTCGCCGTTCACGATCTCGGCCACGCCCTCGATCACCACCCAATGTTCGCTGCGGTGCTCGTGCATCTGCAGCGACAATGAAGCGCGCGGCTTCACTACGATGCGCTTCATCTTGTAGTGCCGCCCCTCCTCCAGCACCGTGTAGGTGCCCCAGGGCCGGTGCACGGTGCGGTGCAGCCTGGCGGACTCGTGGCCGTCCTGCTTGAGCTTGTCCACCACTTGCTTCACGTCCTGGGTGCGGTCGCGGTGCGCGATGAGCACCGCGTCCGGCGTATCCACCACGATGAGGCCTTCCACGCCCACCGCGGCGACCAGCCGGTCCCCGCCCTGCACGTAGTTGTCGCGGGAATCCACCAGGATGGCCTGGCCCACCACCCGGTTGCCCTGGGCATCGGGGGCGGTGAGCTCGCTGACGGAGCGCCAGGAACCGATGTCGCTCCACCCGATGGCGCTCGGTACCACCTTCACGTTGTCGGCCTTCTCCATCACCGCATAGTCGATGGAGATGGCCGGCGTCTGGGGGAACAGCTCGGATTCGATCTGCACCGCGCGCGGGTCCTTGGCGGCGGCGGCGCTGCGCTTCCAGGATTCCTGGGTCTTGGCATAGATGTCCGGGGCGTAGCGCTGGATGGCGGCGAGGATGCCGTCCGCCCGGAAGCAGAACATGCCGGAGTTCCAGAGGTAATCGCCGGAGGCCAGGAACGACTTGGCCCGCTCCAGGTCCGGCTTCTCCACGAAGCGCTTCACCGCGCCCGCCGCGCCCTGCTTCCAGGCGCCGGAGGACTGGATGTAGCCGTAACCTGTCTCGGGCGCCGTGGGCACGATGCCGAAGGTGACGAAGCTGCCCTTCTCCGCTTCAGGTGCGGCGACCGCGACGGCTTTCAGGAAGGCGTCGCGGTCTTCCACGAGATGGTCTGCCGGCAGCACCAAGAGCAGCGTGCCGCCGCCGTGGCGTTCCGCCGCCATGAACGCCGCCATGGCGATGGCGGCAGTAGTGTTGCGGCCGACCGGCTCCAGCAGGAAGGAGACCTTGGCGCCGTTCAGCGCCGCCTGCATGCCCTCGAGTTGCTCCTGGCTCTGGAAATGGTGGTCGCGGTTCGTGACGATGATGACGTCGCTCACGCCCGGCAGCGCAGCGGAGCGCGCCAGCGTGCTCTGCAGCAACGTCATGCCGCCCTGCACCTGCATGAAGGGCTTGGGGCGCGTCTCGCGCGACACCGGCCAGAGCCTCGTGCCGGCGCCGCCGGAGATGATGACAGGCAGGATCATGCGTGGGCCCTGGCCGCGGGAGCGCCCATCTTATCAATGAACGCCAGGAGCTCATCGGTGCGGGCCCGCATCAGCGCCGCGTCGCGGCGGGCCTCCACGTTGAGCCGCAGGACCGGCTCGGTGTTGGACTTGCGCAGGTTGAAGCGCCAATCCTTGTATTCCAGGCTGAGGCCGTCAACCTGGTCCATGTGGGTCGCTGCAGGCTGGTACTTGGCCTCCACCGCCGCGATCACCCCATCCGGATCCGCCACCACCCGGTTGATCTCGCCGCTCACGGGGAATGCAGCCTGCTGCGACTCGACGAGCTGCTTCAGGCTCTGGCCGGTGCGGCTCACCAGCTCCGCCACCAGGAGCCAGGGAATCATGCCGCTGTCGCAGTAGCGGAAGTCGCGGAAATAGTGGTGTGCGCTCATCTCGCCGCCGTAGAGCGCGTCCTCGCGGCGCATGCGTTCCTTGATGAAGGCGTGCCCGGTCTTGCTCAACACTGGCAGGCCCCCGGCGGCCTTCACCGTCTCGATGGTGCCCCAGGTGAGGCGCGGGTCATGGACGATCTTCGCGCCCGGGTGGCTCGCCAGCAGCGTGCGCGCCAGGAGGCCAACCAGGTAGTAGCCTTCCACGAAGCCGCCGTCGCCGTCGAAGAAGAAGCAGCGGTCGAAGTCCCCGTCCCAGGCGATACCCATGTCGGCCTTGTGCGCGCGCACCGCCTCGGCGGTGACGTCGCGGTTCTCCGGCAGCAGGGGGTTGGGGATGCCGTTGGGGAAGTGCCCGTCGGGCTCATGCTGCAACTTCACGAACTTGAACGGCAGCTCGGGCTCCATCACGTCGATGACAGGTCCCGCGCAGCCGTTGCCCGCATTGGTGACGATGGTTAGGGGCTTGAGTGCGCCCACGTCCACGTATTCCAGCAGGTGGCGCACGTAGTCGCGCTTGAGGTCCAGCGCCTTGCAGCGGCCGCGCTTGTGGGGCGTCTTCCATTCGGGCCGCGCCGCCACCCGTGCCTTGATCTCGAACAGGCCGCTGTCGCCGCTCACCGGGCGCGAGTCCTCACGCACCAGCTTCATGCCGTTGTAGCCCTGCGGGTTATGGCTGGCGGTGACCATGATGCCGCCGCCCAGGTTGCGGCTGAAGGTGGCGTGGTATACCTGCTCGGTGCCGCACAGGCCGATGTCGAGCACGTCGGCACCGGCGTCCTGCACGCCGCGCGCCACGGCGGCGGCGAGCTCGGGGCTGGAGAGGCGCACGTCACGGCCCACCGCCACGCGCTTCGGGCCCGTGAGCTCCACGAAGGCGCGGCCGATGGCATAGGCGATGTCCGCGTCCAGTTCCTCGGGGACGCGGCCGCGGATGTCGTAGGCCTTGAAGGCGGCGCCCAGGCGGGCGGCCAGGTCGGTGGCTGTCATATATAGAGGGGCCGGGCCCGCGACAGGACCGGCGGCGGCGTTGCTTATGGAAGGCGGATTATAGACCGTGGGGCGCGGGGCTCACGACTTTACCAGGCGCAGGGCGACGCGGCCCGGGCCCTGTTCCCCGCTCTCGGCCTGGGGCGTGAACTCAGGCACCAGCGCGCGCAGCTGCGCCTTGGCCCGCTCCGGGTCCGCCGCCACCGCCTGCAGGCTGTCGATGCCGGCATTCAGCACGTCGAGTTGGGCCGGCACCGCGTTGGCCAGCAGCAGCTTGGGATGGGTGGTGCCCTTGAGCTCCTCGCGGGTGTAGAAGAGCTCCTCGTGCATCTTCTCGCCGGGCCGCAGGCCCGTGTACACGATCTGGATGTCCTGGTGGGGCCTGAGGCCCGAGAGCTGGATCAGCTTCTCGGCCAGGTCGCGGATGCGCACCGGCTCGCCCATGTCCAGCACGAAGATCTCGCCGCCGCGGCCGATGGCGCCGGCCTGCATGATGAGGCTGGCGGCCTCGTGGATGGTCATGAAGTAGCGGGTGATGTCCGGGTCGGTGACGGTGACCGGGCCGCCGGCGGCGATCTGCCGCTCGAACAGCGGCACTACCGAGCCGTTGGAGGCCAATACGTTGCCGAACCGGGTGGTGACGAAGTGGGTGCCGGCGTCGCGGTTAAGCGCCTGGCAGTAGAGCTCGGCCACGCGCTTGGTGGTGCCCATCACGTTGGTGGGGTTCACCGTCTTGTCGGTGGAGATCAGCACGAACTTGTCCACGCCATGGCGTAGCGCCGCGTCGGCGATGACGCGGGTACCGAAGATGTTGTTGCGGATGCCCTCTGCGACGTTCTCCTCCACGATCGGCACGTGCTTGTAGGCGGCGGCGTGGAAGATGATCTCGGGCTTGACCTGGGCGAACAGCGTCTCCACCGCGGTCTCGTCCTGGATGTTGCCGAGCGCGCTGGTGAACACCAGCGAGGGCGCGGTGGCGGCCAGCTCCTGGTCGATGCTGTAGAGGTTGTACTCGCTGTTGTCCATCACCACCAGGAGCGCCGGGTCATGGCGGCTGATCTGGCGGCACAGCTCGGCGCCGATGGAGCCGCCGCCGCCCGTCACCAGCACGCGCTTGCCGCGCAGGAAGTCTGAAATGGCGCGCGAGTCCAGCACCACGGGGTCGCGACCCAAGAGGTCCTCGACCGTGACGGGGCGGAGGCGCGAGACCTCGACACGGCCGTCGGCCAGTTCCGTGAGGGAGGGCAGCGTGCGACAGGGCACATGCACCTCGTTGCACATCTGCACCACCCGGTCCATGGTCTTGCGCGAGGCCGCGGGCATGGCGATGAGCACGATGTTCGCGTCGTAGGCGCGCACCAGGCGAGCGATGTCGTCGAGGCGGCCGCGCACCCGCACGCCCTGCACCTCGTGGCCCTGCTTCTCGGCGGCGTCATCCACCAGCGCCACCGGCAGGAACGGCCCATGGCGACGCAGGTCGCGGATCAGGAGCTCGCCGGCGCGGCCGGCACCGACGATGATGGCGCGCGCGGTGCTCTCGTCGCCGAAGGTCATCCAGCGGTCCTTGAGCACGCGGTACAGCATGCGGCTGCTGCCGAGGCCGATCGCGAGCAGGATCGGGTACAGCAGCAGCACCGAGCGCGGCACGCCCTGCAGGCGGCCGAACAGGAATGCCGCCAGCACGGTGGCGAGCGCGCCCAGCACCGTAGCCTTGAGGATGCGCATCAGGTCTGGGATCGAGGCGTAGCGCCAGATGCCGCGGTAGCAGCCGAACATCCACAGCGTGAGCGCGTGGGCCGGCAGCGCCATGCAGGTGATGAGCAGCATGCCGCCGAAATAGATGTGCGGGATCGGGGTGAGGTTGAAGCGCACCCAGTAGGCGAGCAGTACGGCGACCGGGATCCACAGCAGATCGTGGAGGAACACGGTCCACCGGCTGCGCAACAGCAACCACCCGTCTCGTCTAGAGCCCATCTGAATCCGTTCCTCTTTAAGTCGGCGCGCGTCGGCGCTCGAGCACGTTCACGTACGCGACGAGCACCAGGTAGACCGCCGCCGCCCACCCCAGCAGGAGTCCCTGAACTCCTGTTTCAGTGAAACAAAAGCCAGCCACGGCTAGCAAGCTACATTTTAACATAAGCCCGTATTCCCAGAGTACCACCCTGCGGTGACTCCAGCCCAACCCCACCAAGCGCTGATAGAAGTGCCCCCGGTGGGCCTGCCAGGGCCGCGAGCCATGCACGGCACGACGTATCACCGTCCAGGTGGCGTCCACCACGAAGGGCGAGAACACCAGCAGTCCCAACCAGAGGGGGAAGAGGCCTTGCCGTTCCGCCCAAAGAAGGAACAAGGCCACCAGCAGGCCCAGGCTCCCCGAACCTACGTCCCCCATGAACAGGCGGGCCGGCGGGAAGTTGAAGGGCAAGAAGCCCCCCGCTGCTGCTGCCACCAGCAATGCCACGCAGGTGAACACAGGCGCATGGGCCAAGAAGCCCAAGAGCGCGAACGTTCCGAAGCCGATGACGGCCATGCCGCCGGCGAAGCCGTCCATCCCGTCCATGAAGTTATACAAGTTGATCAGCCAGACGGTCAGCAGCAGGCTGAACGCCATGAGCACCCCATGGGGTGCCTGCCATTCCCATCCCGGCAGGAGATGCAGGGATTCGAGCGCATACCCGCCCCAGTCCACCAATCCCAGAGCCGCAAGCACGTGCACCAGGAGACGCAGCCACACGGGCAGCCGCCAGACATCATCGGCGAAGGAGACGGTCGCCACCATCACCAGCGGCGCCGCCACCCAACCCAGGCCGGGCACATGCAGACCGGTGGCGAGCAGGCCTGCGGCGAGGCCCGCCAGGATCGCGAGGCCGCCGGAGCGCGGCGTCGCGCCGGAATGGAGCGAGCGTGCATTGGGCAAGTCCAGCAACGCGAACCGCCCCCGGTAGCGGCTCAGGAAGCGGGCCAGCGCGGCGCTCGCGACGAACGCAAGGACGATCGAGAGCGCAACACGCGTCACGGCATCGGCTCCGGCGTGAACGGCCGCGGCCGGATACCGAGCGCCTGCTCCGTTGCAGCGCAGTCGAACACCATGTCCCGGTTCATGCGTTCCGCCACCTCCGGCGTGAGGGCGCGGTAACGAGGCAAGAGGCGCGCGGTGGCGATGGCGGCGCGGTAAAGGAAGACCGGCACCGGCAGGATGCGCGGCTCGCGTCCCAGCGCCCGGAAGATGCGCTCCAGCATGGCGCGGTAGCTCAGGGTCTCACCGCCGGCGATCTCGTAGGCTCCCGACTGCGGCAGCGTGAGTGCCGCCACGCAGGCGGCGGCGAGATCGTCCGCGTGCAGCGGTTGGCGCATGCCCCGCCCCGGCCAGGCCAGCGGAAAGAAGCCGATGCGGCGGATGAGTGCGGCGATGCGCGCCACGTTCTTGTCGCGCCGGCCATCGTAGACCAGCGTCGGCCGGAGCAGCGTGTAGACCATGCCGCGGGCGCCACAGGATCCGATCATCCCCTGCTCCGCCTCCCGCTGGTGGCGCACCAGCTCCCGTTCGCGGTGCGAGGCCGAGTCCACCTTGGTGTAGACGCTGGTGGTGCCGATGGCCACCACCCGGCGCAAGCCCGCGGGCGCGTCCCGCAGCAGCCGCGGCAGCAGCGGCAGGGGCGCCAGATGGATGAGTGCCTGAGTATCTTCGAGCGCGGCGTCCCACACGGGATCCCGGGCTACATCGGCCTGATGCCATGCACTGTCGGGATGAGGCCGGCGGCTCAGTACCGTGACCTCATGGCCCGCGCGGGCGAGGCGCGGCAGGAGGTAATCTCCCACCACGCTGCTGCCCCCGGTCACCAGCACGCGCACGAGCTCAGCTCCGCCGCAGCCGGACGATGGGCGCGAGCAGCAGGAAGCGCGACCAGATGCCGAGCCACACCAGCGCCGTGAGCCAGGCGGGGCTCGCGGCTCGCTGGAACTTGGAGAAGTAGCGCCACATGCCGCGGTGCTTGTGCCAGAGCACGAACACCGGCCGGCCGCGGCTGGAGGCGCCCTGCGCGTGGCTCACGCTCACGTCCGGCACGAACAGCACTCCTGCCCCGGCCTGCTGCACGCGCTTGCAGAGATCGAGGTCCTCGCAGTGCAGGAAGTAACCTTCGTCCCAGCCTCCGAGCCGTTCGAAGAGGTCACGGCGTATCAGGAGGCAGGCACCGGAGATGGCTTCCACCGGCACGGGACCGTCCGGCAGCGCTGTGCCGGTGAGGTCGAAGCCGCTCACCTTGCCGTCGGTGCCCGGACCGTCAAGCTTGAGCACGCGCATCAGCGCGCGGCGCGTGTCCGGCAGGTGGCGGCGGCAGCCGCGCTGCTCGCTGCCGTCGCTGTTCAGCACCAATGGACCCAGCATGCCCGTCTCGGGATGCGCCTCAAGCACCGCCACCAGGCGCTCGAGCGCGCCCGCCGGCATGCGACAGTCGGGGTTGATGAACAGGAGGTAGCGGCCGGTGGCTGAGGCGGCGCCCTGGTTGCAGGCGGCACCGAAACCGCGGTTCACGGGATTGCGCGCCAGCACCACGCCGGGATGCACACCGGATTCCAGAAACGCGAGGCTGCCATCGGCGGAGGCATTGTCCACCACCACGGTGCGGACCAGGCCCGCCTGGCCGGCGAGGGATTCCACCAGGCCGCGCAGCAGCGGACCGGCGTTGTAGTTGACGGTGACCGCCGTGACCGCCGCGGCGGACACCTCAGCCCTCGACGAAGTTGCGCATGAACAGGTCCATCACGTGCTGGGTCATGCCGCCCTGCACGTGCCTCAGGTCGTCCTCCCAGGCCATGCCCCGCTCCGAGTTCATGACGATCTCGTAGCTCGGGAAGTACTGCACGTTGGCGTGGGCCGAGGCGAAGTCCTGGGCCACCGCACGCAGCGTGGACTTGGAGTAGGTGTTCGCCACCACGATGTCCTGGCCGCTGAAGGTCGCCTGCAACGGTACCGGCGAGGTGGTCACCACCATCTGCAGCTCCGGGTGACCGTGGCGGCTGAGCAGCGCGTGCAGCTGCTCCATGTTGTCCAGGTTCTGCAGGTAATTGGAGACCATGAACTCGTAGCGGCCCGGGTTCTGCTGCAGCATCTCCCTGTTGGGCGTGGTGTTGAGGTACGCTCCGGCCTGCTTGTCGTACCACACCTCCACCAGGCCCAGCGTCATGAATACCACGCGGCAGTCGCGGATGCGGGCGTTGACCTCCTGGATCAGCCGGCGGCGTTCCAAGGTCCCGGCCCGGTCCACCACTTCCAGGGTGGGGTTGATGTGCGGGTCGATGCAGCGCTTCGCATCCAGGTCCACGAGGCTCGCCTCGGGGAACTTCGCCGCCGGGTCCAGCGCCCAGGAGAGCTCGTTCAGCATCGAGTAGGTGGTGTACTTGTTCGTGAAGCCGAGGGCGGTGACCTTGCCGTGGGTGGTGCTGAAGCGATTGAAATCCGTGGCGGCGCTCACCACCTGGAAGCCGCGACCCTTGAGCGCGTTCTCGATGCCGCGCGCGAAGCAAGAGCCGATGGCGAAGAGCTTGTCCTGCTTGTTTATCTTGAACTCCGGCTGCACCACCGCCGAAAAGCGCGGCTGGCGTAGGCGCTGGCAGGCGTAGGGACCGGAGGCGTCCTTGAGGTCGATGCCGGCCTTGGACCAGCGGGTGTGCTCCTGGCCCGAGGACTGGGTGGCATGGGTTGCCGGGCGGTGACCGCTGAGGCGAGCGAACACCGCACGCAGGCGCGGATGGCTATCGAGGGTCTTGTCGAGGAATCCCATGGTCATGCTCCGTGCGCGGCGCTCTAGCCCGCCGCCTTGAGTTCCGCCTGCCGGTCGATGGAGGTGATCACCTCCGCGAGGCGTTCGCGGATCACCTCCGGCGAGTAGCGTTCCCGCACCACCCGCCGCCCGGCCTGCGACATGCGCTGCCACAGCTCGGGGTCGGTGTAGGCGCGCACCACCGCGTCGGCGAAGCTCTGCGGGTCGTCGCCGATCAGCACCTCGCGCCCATCCTCCACGTACATGCCCTCAGCGGCGATGGAGGTCGCCACCACCGGCAAGCCGTAGCTGAAGCTGGTGCCGAGCTTGCCCTTGATGCCGGCGCCGAAGCGCAGCGGCGCCACCATGAGGCGGCAGGAGTTGAAGTAGGGGGTGATGTCCTTCTGGAAGCCCAGCACCTGGATGTGGTCGCAGGCGAGATCGCGGATCTCCGCCGGGGGCCGCGAACCCAGGATCAGGAACCTGAGGTCCGGGATACGGCTCCTCAGCGCGGGCAGCACTTCGCGGCAGAAATACAGCACCGCTTCCACGTTGGGGTTGTGCTGGTAACCGCCGATGAACAGGATGTCGCGGCGTGCCTCGAAGCCGGGACCCTGCGGCTCCTCCGGGATGACCAGCTGCACCACGTGCACGTTGGCGCGCGGCGCCTCCTGGGCCAGGAGCTCCTTCTCCACCGGGCTCACCACGATGCTGGCGTCCGACTCGCGGATGAGCTTGAGCTCGTCGGCGCGGGTGCGCTCGGCGCGGTCGGCGATGAGCGGGTTGTTCTCCACCGCCGCCTGGCGGCGTTCGCGCAGATAGTGCAGGTCCACGGTGTCATAGATGACGCGCAGGCCGGGCGCGGCTTTCTTGAGGTGGTCGAGGTGACGGATCGCCACATAGGGCCGGCACAGCATGGCGAGCTGGAACTCGCCGGCGCGGGCCTTGATGAACTGGTCCACCGACACGCAGTGCGGCTCGTACACGCACTCGATGCCGAGCCGTTGCAGGTCGCGGGTGTACTCGCCGTCGTGCAGCAGGTTGTCCGGCACGAAGGTGACCTTGTAGCCCAGGGACTGCAGCAGCTTCAGGTGGTAGAACTTCAGCAGCGAACCTGCGTCGTGGTCCGGACGCGGCGTGTTGGCGTCGATCACCAGCAGACGCTTGGTGACGCCGCGGTCCTTCTCCAGCAGCGGCAGCATGCCGTTGGGGCGGTGCGAGGCCAGCACGTCCTGCCAGCGTTCGTGCAGCTTCTTGAGATTCACCACCTGGTACTTCTTCACGCCGGAGCCGAGGTCGGTGCCGGAGCTCACGCCCTCATAGTGCACGATGGTGGAGAGCGGCTGGTACAGGACCCTGAGGCCGCGCTTCCTCACCTGGAACGCGAGGTCGGTGTCCTCACAGTAGGCGGGTGCGTAGTGGCTGTCGAAGCCACCGAGCTCGCGGAACAGCGCCAGAGGCACCATGATGCTGGCGCCGGAACAGTAGTCCACGTCCCGCAGGTAGTTGTACTCGGGACGGTCCGGGTCGTCGAAACGGCCATAGTTCCAGGCGGAGCCGTCGCGCCAGACGATGCCGCCCGCCTCCTGCAGGCGCCCATCCGGGTACACGAGCTTGGAACCCACCAGGCCCGCCTCGGGCACCTGGCCGAAGGTGGCACGCAACTCGTCCAGCCATCCCGGCAGCACCTGAACGTCGTTGTTCAGGAAATACACGTAGCGGCCGCGCGCCGCGGCGGCGCCGGCGTTGCAGGCGCCGATGAACCCGAGGTTCTGCTCGTTCTTGACCACCCGTATGCCCTTGCAACGGGCCAGCACCGTCGGGGTGTCATCTGACGAGCAGTCGTCCACCACGATCACCTCGAAAGGCGTCGTGGCGCCGACTGCGGCAATGGACTTCAGGCAGTGCAGCGTGTGGGCCACATTGTTGTAGACGGGGATCACCACCGAGACCTCAGGCGTCTCCGAGGTGGCGAGGACCAGACCCTCGCCCGCCAGCACCGCGGCCGGGCCCTTCGGGTCCACCTTGTCGCCCCGCACCGCGCGGGTCTTGTAGTCGGCGCTGCCGGGGGCGCCGGCGCCGAACAACCGGCCGAGGCTGCGGCGCAGGATCATTCGCAGGCGCATGGGCATGGGGATGCGGTAGTACACGTCGCGCGCCACCAGCCTCAGCATCCCCGCGTCCATGAAGCGCAGCTTGGGGATGGAGCGCAGCATCACCATCAGGCCGCGCAGCGGCGCGGTCACGCGCCAGGAGGTGGAGTGGTACAGGGCCTGCAGTTCCTGCTTGAGATGCGCGAGTTCGCGCAGCTCGCCGCGCTGCCATTCCAGCTCCTGGGCCCTGGCCAGCGCGAGGCCGGCGTGGTGGCCGCGCTCCTCGGCGATGTGCTTGATCTCCTGGTCGCGGGCCTGGATCAGGCGGTCCTTGTCGGCCAGGGCCGCGTCGCGTGCGTGCAGCTCGGCATACAGCGCGCCCAGGATGTGGTCGAAGCCGGCGCTCAGGCCAGAGAGCTCCTTGCCGAGCCGGTCGAGTTGGGTCGCGTCGGCGCCACCGGCCAAGGTCTTGTAGGTGTCGCGGGTAAGCCGCCCGAGTTCGCCGCCCGGCATCAGCTCCGGCTTCTGGTGGTGGCGCAGCTCCTTGTGCACGAAGCCGGCCATGCCCTGGTCCAGGGCCCGCTCGTCCGCGGGCCAGGCGAGTCCCAGCTTCTCCCAGGCGGGCTTGAGCGCGCCGCGCCAGTCCGCCAGCACCGCGGCGTAGTCCACCACGGCGCGCGGGCCGCCGCGGCTCGCCGCCTCCGCGTCCAGAAGGTAGCGCAAAGTCAGCAGTGCCGACTTCTCCGGCGCGAAGCCGTTACGCGCCTTGAGGGAGGCGATGATCTCAGCGGGATCACGGGTCGCGATCAGGTAGCAGGGCTGCCAGCCGAGCTCCCGCAGCAGGTCCTGCCACAGCGGCAGCATGCGGCAGAGACGCGGATCCTTGACGCAGGCGAGTTCCGCCGCGCCGAAGTCGCGCTGCAGCACCGCCTTCAGTGCATCCCGCTGCGGACGGACGGTCTCGTAGTTCCACCACTTGTCCGGCAGCGCCCGCACGTCGTCCCAGGCATAGCCGAGCTTGCCCAGTATCTCGTCATGGATGCGCACGATCTCGTCGTGCTCCCAGAACCCCATCACGTTGTCCTGGCCCGCCGCCATCATGCGCTCGCCGAGTTCGGCGCCCAGCAGGCGGCAGCTGCCCGCCAGCACCGAGGTGCCGCTGCGATGCATGCCGAGGATCATCAGCATCTTCATGCGGAACGTCCCCACAGTGCGGACAGACGCGCGCCCAGGCCGCGGCGGATGCGCTCCACCGGCGGCGCCTGGAGGCGCCGACAATGCTCTTCAAAGAGCCGCTGCATCTCGGCGTGGGCGCCGGCATCGCCCTGCTCCAGGCCCTCGGGCGCCGCCAGCATGTCACGGTAGAGCTGCTCGGCCTCGCGGGCGGCGGCGGTGGAGGTATCCACCGGCATCGAATCCTTCTCCACCTCGGAACTATTGATCTTGTTGTCGAGCGGCTTGAGGCAGTCAGCGGAATAAGCTTCGCCCAGGAACGCCAGCACACGCCGGAACGCCTGCTCCGGCTCGCCGGTGAAGTCCTCGTAGCGCACGCGCAGCATGCGCGCGCGGCCGAGCGCCCGCTCGCCGAGCCAGGCGGCACGGGTGAGCCGGAGCCAGGTGCGATAGGCCTCATCGTGGGCGTAGTCGCGGGCGCCGGTGCGGGAGAACTTCATGAGCGAGCGTGCCACGTCGTGCGGGTTGCGCAGCAGGTGGATGAAGCGCGCGCCGGGAAACAGGCGCAGCAGCGGGTATATATAGTGGGAATTCTCGGGGGTCGCGTCGGCCCAGCGGCGCTTGGGATCGGCCGGGGAACGGCGCCGGTGCATCTCGCCCTTCACCTTGCGCTCGGTGTGCTCGATGAGCCGCTGGTTGGCGGTGCCCATGAGGTGCTGCAGGCCTTCGCCGAACAGGCGGTAGAACTCGTCCTCGTCCATGCCGATCTGGCCCAGGTGCGAGAAGCCGCCGTTCACGGTGGCGAGGCGATAGAGGTTGTCCAGGTCCACGCCCAGACGCGCCAGCCAGTTGGTCTCCGGCAGGTTGACGATGTTGGGGTGCTGGCCGAGGCACCAGCAGAAGATGCTGGTACCGGAGCGGTAGGAACCGACCACGAACACCGGGCTGTGGCTATGGTCCGACATCGGTGACGGGGTCCTTGGGGAAACGCTGGAGCCGGCGGCGGCAAGACCCTGAATTTTATCTCAAATCCCCCTGCCAGTCCCCGGCGGCGAAAACATCCCCGGCTCGCCGTCCCGGGTGTAGCCCATGGCGGCGAGCTCGATGCCGGCGATACGCCAAACCAGCGCCCGGTCACGGGCGGTCAGGCTCTCGCGCCATTCCCCCGCCACGCCCTTGCGCATCACGTCCTGCCCGGCCACGCCCCGCGGCCGCCCGCTCTGGGCCTCGAAGGAGCTGGCTTTGGCCACCGCCGCCACCGTGGCCGGTGAGGCGTCGGCACCGAGCGACTGCAGGAGACGCGTGAACTGGCCGTCGAAATCCGTGAGCAGATCCTCGTAGCGCAGCACCGTGAGTTCGCCCCGCTCCGCAGCCTTGAGCACCCGCCGCACCCGGTCCGCCCACACCGAGAGGGAGCGGCCGAGGCGCCAGTCCTCGCCGTACCCCGCCAGGCGACGCAACGCGGTGACGCCGCGGATGCCCGCTTCCCGCGCCAGCGCCACCGGCTTCATGAAGCTCACGTGGCTGTGCTGCCAGGCCATGCGCCGCTCACGCATGAGCTGGCGGTAGTGGAACGCGGATACCGCCGCGTCCCGGCCGTCCCGCACGATCGCTACGCGCGGCGCCTGGGGCCGCCACTCCCTGAGCGCGTCCAGGCACAGGATCTGGTCCGCGCCCTTCAGCACCAACCGCTGGCCCGGCTTGAATGCAGGTGCCAGTGCCGCCAGGAACCCGTCCATGGCCGCCGCGGGCGTGCCCGCCTTACGCAGCGCCTCGAAGGCCGCCGCCAGCAGTGCCGGCGGGAAGTTGAGGAAGCCCACCGGCTTGCCCCGGGAGGCCCGCTCACCGCCCGTAGCGGAGCCTTCCGTCAGCATCGCCGTCAGCGTCCGCACCGCGGCCTCCGCCGGCAGATCGTAGAGGGATGCAACGTCGCGGTGGCGGCCGTCGGGGAGATAACGATGAAACGCGCCAGGCGCGAGTTGCTCGGCCCTGAGCGCGCAGAACGCGCTCCTGCCGAACACGTTGGCGAGCCGCTCGCGCGGCGGCAACAGGTGCCGGCCGCTACGGCCGGCCACAGACCGCAGCACGTCCAGCTCACGCAGGGCGGAGAACTCGGGATGGGCCGCCAGCGCCGAGAGCAGCCAGCTGGTGCCGTTCTTGTAGAGGCCGACGATGAAGACCGGGTCGGATCCGGACGTGGGACGCGGGCTCACGGCCGGCGGCCGCCGGGCCGCAGGCTCTGCTGGTAGCGTTTCACCACCGCATCGGGCTCGCCCACCTCCACCGTCACGCCCTGGTCCACCCAGGCGACGCGGTCGCAGAGCTCCATGATGGTCTCGGGATGGTGGGTCACGATCACCACGGTGCGGCCGGAGGCGATCTTCTCGCGCATGGCGGCGGAGGATTTCTCCTTGAAGGCGGCGTCGCCGACGCCGAGCACCTCGTCGATCAGCAGCACGTCCGGGTCCGCCTGCACCGCCACCGTGAAGCCGAGGCGCGCGCGCATGCCGGAGGAGTAGGTCCGCACCGGCTCGTCGATGAACTCCTGCAGCTCGGCGTAGCGCACCATCTCATCCATGCGCGCCTCCACCTCGCGGCGGGTGAGGCCGAGCAGGATGCCGGACAGCACCGCGTTCTCACGCCCGGTGAGCGCCGGGATGAAGCCCGCCTGCAGCGCCAGCAGGGAGACCCGCGCGGTGTGGCGGATCACCTCGCCCGTGTCCGGCGCCAGGATGCCGGCCAGGAGGCGCAGCAGCGTGCTCTTGCCGGCGCCGTTGCGGCCTATGATGCCGAGCGTCTCGCCGTGCTTCAGGCCGAAGCTCACGTCGTGCAGCGCCCAGAACGCGTGGTGGCGCATGAAGCCGGCCTTGCGCCGGTAGCGCACGCCCACGTTCCTGAGTTCGATGATGTTGTCGCCGCTCATGGTTCAGCCCAGCATCAGCTTGGGATAGATGCGGTCGTAGCGCCGTAACAGCCATAGCGCCAGCCCATACAGCAGCAACGAGGCGGCCACCACCCAGGCGAGGCTGCCCCAGTCGGGCCAACGCCTGCCCAGCAGCACGTCGCGGAAACCGGTCACCACGTGCACCATGGGGTTGAATCGCAGCACCGCCTGCACGCTCGGCGGCAGCTCCGCCACGTCCTTGATGATGCCGGACATGAACATCATCACGATCAAGCCGTTGCTGACCACGAGGTCCAGGTCCGGCAAGAGCGGCACCACCGCCGCCACCAGCGAGGACAGGGCCAGCACCAGCAGGAGCTCCACCAGCACCAGCGCCGGCAGCGCCACCCAGGTGGCGCTCACACCATGGCTGGCGGCGGTGAACAGCATGAGCAGGGCGAGGATGATGATGAACTTGATGCCGTTGGTGACCAGCACCAGCCAGGGCAGCACGTACTTGGGCAGGTAGACCTGTTGGATCAGACCGCTGTTGGCCTCGATGATCCTGGAGCCGTTCTGCACCGAGCTCGCGAACCACTTCCAGGGCACCAGGCCGCAGAGCAGGAACAGCGCGTAGTGGCTGCCGCCGGCGCGCACCCCGAGGCCGAACGCGACATAGAAGGCCAGCATGTAGAGCAAGGGTTCCAGCACCCACCAGACGAAGCCCACGAAGGCGCGCGCGGCCTCGGCCCTGAGTTCCGCCATGCCCTTGTACCAGACGAGTTCGGCGTACCCCGGCCGGCGCATGCTGTGGTTCTCCCTGGAGACTGGGTGCGGTGCGCGGGAATCGCGCGGGCGGCATTATAACCCGACGTGGAACCGCCCTACCTCGATGCGGTGGGCATCACCGTTGCAGCTCAGGCGCAGCACATGATCGCCCGGCAGGAACAACGGCAGCCGGCCGGTCATCACCGCATCGAGCATGTCGTTGCCCTTGTCCTCGATCCTGAGCTCCTCGAAGCCGAGCCAGGCATGCACCCGCCGCGCGCCGCCGCGGTACCGGATGTGGAACACCGGGCTGCCGTCCTGCTGGGGGTTGAATCCGTGCCCCCAGCGCGTGGACCGGGGCTCCCACTCCGTCACCTGGATGTCGCAGGGCTGGCTCGGGTTCGCGTCCGAGAGGTAGGAGAGGCCCAGGGACGGGATATCCAGGGCCCGCTCCGGGTCGCCGTACAGCATCGCCGTGGTGTAGCCGGCGCCGCCCACGAGGTCGGTGCGGAACACCTGCATGTCCGCGTGCCAGCGGTTCACCTGGCGACAGGTCTCGCTGCGGGTGTCCGGCGCACAGAACCCCGGCGTACCCCGGTCCGGCACCACCAGCAGCCGGCCGTTGCGCATACGCGGGTGCAGTCCCGGCGGCGGTGTGAACACGTCGAGCTCCGTGGGTCCCTGCACGTGCAGCAGCCCGAGCAGCAGGCGCGGCAGCTCGTACAGCGAAAGGTGCCCAAGCTTGAGCGGGCCGTTGCGCCCGTCGATCACCAGGAGCGGGGTGCTCTGGTGCACCTCCAGCATGGCCGGCGTGAACTCCTCCTCCCGGAGGCCCGTGAGCCCCGAGCGGTGGAACGGTGCGAAGCCATCCCCCAGCACCGGCAGGTGATCGCCGAAAGCCACGATCAGCGCATCCGGGTCGCGCGCCCGCAGGCGCTGGATGTAGGCGGCGAGCTCGGCGGTGTCGTAGTACACGCTGTCGGCATAGCCGTCGATGAGCCTGTCCTTCGAGCTGCCGTGGATACGCGACGGGCGCTTGCGCGCGTCCAGCTCGAACGGGTAATGGCCGCTCACGGTGGCGATGTAGGTGAAGGCCGGCCCCGGCGCCGGCTGCTTGGCGGCGAGCGCCTCCCACTGCTCGAACAGCGCCTGGTCCGCCATGAAGCCGCCGTTGCGGTCGTCGGGGTCGAAGTTGTCGCCGTCGTAGAAGCGTTGGAAACCCACGTGGCGGAACACGTGGCCGCGGTTCCACACGCCGAAGGCGTCGGGCGTCACCGCGTAAGTGTGGTAGCCCGCCTGGGCAAGGATGCGCGGCAGACACAGGGCCGGCCGGTCGAGGCCGGTGACGAACACGATCGCGTCGTCGAAGGCGGGCATGCCGCACAGCGCCTCGAACTCGGAGTTCGCGGTGCCGCCGCCGAACACCGGCACCAGCGCCTGGCTGCGGCCGGACTGCTCGTACAGCGCACGGAACGCCGGTGCGAACGGGTCGTGGTCGAAATGCTCGGCCTTGAGCAGCGAGGCGTCCCACAGGGTCTCCATCATGAACACGTAGACGTCCCGCGGCGGCCCTTCCGCCGCGGGACGCGGCAGTGGCGCGGGAAGCGGCACGTCCCTCAGCGCCGCGGCCACCTCCTCCCGTCCCGGCACCCGGCCTGCCACGGCGCGGGCGCGGGCGTACTCGTTGAGCAGGAACAGGTGTGGGCCGCGCTCGTAGAAGTTGTAGATCTGGCCGAACGGCGTGTAGCCGTAGAACCGGTCCATGCCGCTCGCGATCTCCGCGGGCATCAGCCGCAGGACCCCATAAACCAGCAGCAGGCCCCCGAACAGCAGCACGGGCGTGCGCCGGCGCCAGCGCAGCCCCGCGAGCGCCAGCAGCAGCAGGAGCGCGAACGGCATGGCCATGAGCACGAAGCGCCAGCCTGAGATTTGCTCGAACAGCACCGGCAGCGCGGTGAGGTCCGCGGGCAGCACCGGCGCGGCGAAGTACTGCATCTTGTAGGCATTGCCCAGATAGAGGAGGCCCAGCGCCAGCGCCTGCACCGCCAGGAACAGCCCCCAGGGCCGCAGCAGGAGATACAGCCACCAGGCCAGCAGCGTGCAGGCCAGCATCTCGGACAAGTAGCCCGAGGGATACAGGCTCATCTGGTAGAAGTTGGACAGGAGCAGGTTGAACAGCGCCAGCAGCAGCAGCGTGCTGAGCGGGGGCAGCCACAGGGCACGCCAGCGGCGTGCGCGGCCGATCAGCGCCTCAGAAGAGTCCGACATGGAAATCCCCCACCTGCACCGGCTTGTCGTCGCCGTTGCACTTCAGGGTGAGGGGGTGGGAGCCGGGCAGGTACAGTGCTCCATGGCCGGGCAGCGTGGCCGCGATGCGGTGGGCGTTGTTCGTCATCTCCAACCGGTGCGAACCCAGCCAGGCCTGCACGCGTCCGCCCTCGCCCTGGTATTCGATCCAGAAGGTGTAGTGTCGCCCGACCTTGCCCTCCTGCGGCCCCCACCCGGTGATGGTGATGTCGCAGGGGTGCATGTCCATGGGCGCGTGATAGCTCTCGCCGGTGGCGGGGATCTCCAGCCGATAAGCGTCGCCGTACAGGAGCGGCACCAGATATTCGTCGCCCGAGACCATGTCGGCGCGCAGGGTCTGCATGGCCCGGTACCAGGCGTCCGCCTGCTCGCAACCCTGCTTGGGTGCGTCGCTGTCACAGAAACGCGCCTCACCCGCGTCGTCCGTGACGAGGAAGCGGCCCTCGCCGATGGGTCGCGGGTGGGTGTGGGGCGGCGGAGTGAACACGTCTATGGCGGCGGGCCCGGAGGCGCCCAGGAGCGACAGCACCAGGTGCGGGATCTCGAACAGCGAGAGCCGGCCTAGCTTGAGCGGCCCGCGCCGGCCGTCGATCACGATCAGCGGCGTGCTTTGGCGCGTGCGCATCTGCGCCGGCGTGAAGCGCTCGACCCGGTTCACGAACAGCTTGGAGGCGGTGAAATCCTTGAGCTTGTTGCCCAGCGCCGGCAGATGGTCGCCGAACACCACGATGACCGCGTCCGGGTCGGCCTTGCGCAGCTTCGCGAGGTAATCCGCGAGTTCCCGCGAGTTGTAGTACACCGCATTGGCGTAGTCCGCCACCGCCGGGTTGGAGGAGCTGGCCTTGACCACCGGCGGGCGCTCCGCCGTGTCCATCTGGAACGGGAAGTGGCCGCTGGTAGTCACCGTGTATATGAAGCGCGGCGCGGGCTCCCTGGGCATGCGCTCCAGCATCTGGCTGAACAGCGAGGCGTTCGCCAGGAAGCCGCCGTTCATGTCGTCCAGGAAGAAACTCTCCTTGGCGTAGAAGCGACCGAAGCCCAAGTGGCGGTAGACGTTGTTGCGGTTCCAGGTGCCGTATTCGTCAGGTGCCACCGCCACGGTCCGGTAACCCGCCTGGGCCAGCAACATCGGCAGGCAGGGCATGGCATGGGTCACGCTGGTGACGAAGGCGATGCCCCCCGGCGTCACCGGTGCGCCGCACAGCTCCTCGAACTCGGAGTTTGCGGTGCCGCCGCCGAACACCGGCACCTGCACCCAGCCGTGGCCGGCCTGATCCCACAGGGCGCGCAGCTCCGGCGCCATGGGATCCTGGCTGAAGCGGACCGAGTTCAGCAGCGTCGGATCCCAGAACGCCTCCATCAGGATCACATACACGTCGCGCGGCTGCGTGATCTTGAGCGGCGGCAGCGGCCCGTCGAAGCTCCGCTCCTTGAGCGCGGCGGCCACCTCAGCCTTGCCCGGCAGCTTGCCCTGCAGCATGCGCTGGCGCGCGTACTCGTTCAGGAGATAGACGAGGGGACCGCGCTCCCGATAGTTCATGACCTCGCCGAAGGGCTTGTAGCCGAACAGGCCATCCAGGCCCTTGCTGAGCGGCCCCGGCAGGAACGCGAGCATGAGCCAGAGCGGCAGCACACCCACCACGAGCACCACGGGCGCGTAGCGGTCGCGGCGGATGCCGAACAGGAACAGGAGCGCCATCGCCACCAGCGGCGACACGGCCAGCACGAAGCGCCAGCCGAACAACACGTCCAGCAAGACCGGCAGGGTATTCGCATCGGAAGGCAGTATGGGCGCGGCCAGCAGGTCGATCTTGAGGCCGTTGCCGATATAGAGCGTCCCCATCAGTACCGTCTGCAGCAGCAGGAACGCCCACGACGGCCGCATTAGCCAGTACAGCCAGTAGCCGAACGCGAGCTCGACCAGGGCATCCGCCGTGAGGCCGGACCAGGTGAGGGTATAGCCGAAGTAATGGCGTACTACGAGGTCGTAGACGCCCATGAGTAGCAACGTCGAGGCCAGCGGGATGAGGTGGCGGAACCGGCGGTCCCGCAGCGATATCCTCAAGCCTTGTCTCCGCCCAGGCCGCGGCGTTCCGCTGCGGTCTTGTGGCCGGCCACCGCCTCGCACCAGTCCAGGTGTGCGAGGTACCAGTCCACGGTCTTGGCCAGGCCCGAGGCAAGGTCCTCCGCCGGCTGCCAGTCCAGTTCCTTCTTTATATAGCGGATGTCGATGGCGTAGCGGCGGTCGTGGCCGGGCCGGTCCTGCACGAACTTGATGAGCTTCTCGTGGGGACGGTGCTGGGAATCCGGGCGACGCTCATCCAGCAGCTTGCAGATGGTGCGTACGATCTCGATGTTCTTGCGTTCGCCGTTGCCGCCCACGTTGTAGGTCTCGCCGAGCGTGCCCTTCAGGATCACCCGCTCGATGGCGGTGCAGTGGTCCGCCACGTACAGCCAGTCCCGCACCTGCTGGCCGTCGCCATACACCGGGATGGGCCGGCCTGCCAGGGCGTTCAGGATGATCACCGGGATCAGTTTCTCCGGGAACTGGTAAGGGCCGTAGTTGTTGGAGCAGTTGGTGATGGTCACCGGCAGGCCGTAGGTGCGGTGGTAGGCCCGCACCAGGTGATCCGAGGAGGCCTTGCTGGCGGAGTACGGCGAGCTCGGATCGTAGGGCGTCTTCTCGTGGAACGCCGGATCGTTGGGACCGAGGGAGCCGAACACCTCGTCGGTGGAGACGTGGTGGAAGCGGAAGTCCCCCTGCTTCCCGGCCCATGCGGCCTTGGCGGCCTTGAGCAGCACGTGAGTGCCGAGGATGTTGGTCCTGATGAACGCATCCGGACCATCGATGGAACGGTCCACGTGGGACTCGGCGGCGAAGTGCGCCACGGTGTCGATGCCCTCGTCCTGCATGAGCCGGTTGACGAGCTGCTCGTCGCAGATGTCGCCCTGCACGAAGCGGAAGTTGGACTTGCCCTCGGCGTCCTTGAAGTTCAGCGTGCTCCCCGCGTACGTGAGCGCGTCCAACATCACCACCCGGTCCTGCGGATGCGCCTTCAGCCAATGGTGCAGGAAATTCGCGCCGATGAAGCCGGCGCCGCCGGTGATGAGGACCTTACGCATCTTTGAGTTCCTTTAGCATCTTCTTCAGGTTATCGCGCCAGGGGGCGGCGTGCATGTCCAGGGCTGCCTCGGTGGAGCTTCGGTCCAGCACGCTGTAGGCCGGTCGGCGCGCCGGCGTCGGGTATTCCGCGGTGGTGATGGGGAACACCTCCACCGGCGTCCTGAGCAGCTTGAGCTCCCGTGCGTCGGCCGCGATGGCCATCGCGAAATCGTACCAGCTCGCCGTGCCGGCATCGGTCCAGTGGTGCAGGCCATGGAAACCGGGCGTCACCGCCGCCTTCCACAGTACCCCGGCGATGGAACTTGCCCAGGTCGGGCTTCCCTGCTGGTCGCTGACCACCTTCACCGTGCCCCGCTCGCCCATGAGACGTAGCATGGTGCGCACGAAGTTGTGGCCCTGGGCCGCGTATACCCAGGCGGTGCGCAGCACCAGTGCCTCGGGATCCGCCGCGAGCACCGTACGCTCCCCTTCCAGCTTGCTCTCGCCGTAGGCGCCGAGCGGGGCCGGCCGGGCATCGGGCTTGTAGGGCTCGCTGGCCTTACCGTCGAACACGAAGTCGGTGGAGATGTGCAGGAAGCGCGCGCCCTGGGCGCGGGCGGCCTCTGCCAGCCAGCCCGGCGCCGCGCCGTTCACGCGGAACGCCAGCTCCCGCTCGCTCTCGGCCTTGTCCACCGCGGTATAGGCGGCGGCATTGATCACAAGCGCTGGCGCGTGCGCGGCCACCGCGCGCATCACTGCCTCGCGGTCGGTGATGTCCAGGTCTTGCTGGCCGAGGGAGGTGAGCTCGACGTGGGTGGGCTTGAGCTCAGCGAGCGCCCGCGCCACCTGGCCGCCAGCCCCCGTCACCAGGGCTTTCACGGATAACTGTCCGCGTCGGCGAGCGGCTTGCCCAGCCGGTCCTTGGGAGAGAGCAGCGGTGTGCCGCTGAGGGGCCAGGCGATGCCGAGCTTGGGGTCGTCCCAGCGCAGGGTGCGCTCGTGCTCGGGGGCGTAGAAGTCAGAACACTTGTAGAAGAACTCGGCGGTCTCGGACAGCACATAGAACCCGTGGGCGAAGCCCGGCGGGACCCACAGCTGATGCTTGTTGTCGGCAGAGAGCACGGTGCCGACCCACTTGCCGAAGGTCGGGGAGCTCTTGCGAAGATCCACCGCTACGTCGAACACCTCGCCCTGGGTCACGCGCACCAGTTTCCCCTGGGGCTGCTTGATCTGGTAGTGCAGGCCGCGCAGCGTGCCTTTCACGGAACGGCTGTAGTTATCCTGCACGAATGGCACGTCGAGGCCGGCAGCGGCGAACTTGCGCGCCTCCCAGCTCTCGAAGAACCAGCCGCGCTCGTCGCCGAACACCTTCGGCTTGATGAGCACCACGTCCGGGATATCAAGGCGCTGGAACTCCATCAGGCCTGGGCCTCTTTCAGCAGCTTCATCAGGTACTGGCCGTAGCCGCTCTTCAACAGCGGCTGCGCCAGCTTCTCCATCTGGCCAGCGTCGATGAAGCCCTGGTGGAAGGCCACCTCCTCCGGACAAGCGACCTTGAGGCCCTGGCGGTTCTCGATGGTGGCTATGAAGTTGGAAGCCTCCAGCAGCGACTCGTGGGTGCCGGTGTCGAGCCAGGCCACGCCGCGTCCGATGATCTCCACCTGCAGCGTACCCTTGTCGAGGTAGGCCACGTTCGCGTCGGTGATCTCGAGCTCGCCGCGGGCCGAGGGCTTCAGGGCCTTGGCCACGTCCACGATGCCATTGTCGTAGAAGTAGAGTCCCGTCACCGCGTAGCTGGACTTGGGGTTCTTGGGCTTCTCCTCGATGCCGAGCGCCTTGCCCTGCTTGTCGAAGTGCACCACACCATAGCGCTCCGGGTCCTTCACGTAGTAGGCGAAAACCGTGGCGCCTTTGTCGCGGGAAGCGGCGCGGCGCAGCTGCTCGGAGAAGCCGTGGCCGTAGAAGATGTTGTCGCCCAGGATCAGGCATACCGGGTCCTTGCCGATGAACTGCTCGCCGAGGATGAAGGCCTGCGCCAAGCCCTCCGGGTTCGGCTGCACCACGTAGCTTAGGGAGAGCCCCCATTGGGAGCCATCGCCCAGCAGGTTCTTGAACATGGGCGCATCGTGGGGCGTGGTGATGACCAGGATCTCGCGGATGCCCGCCAGCATGAGCGTGGTCAGCGGATGGTAGATCATCGGCTTATCGTAGATCGGCAGCAGCTGCTTGCTGGTGACGCGCGTCACCGGATGCAGGCGCGTGCCCGAGCCGCCGGCCAGGATGATGCCCTTGTACTTCATATCCATCCCCATGGTGCCGGCCGCGGTGCGGCTCAGCCGTGTTTGAGTATCCCCTGGCGGCGCAGGTGCGCCATCACCTGGGCCACGCACTGCTCGACGCTGTCGCGGTCGGAACGGAGCGTGAGCTCGGCGGCCTCGGGCGCCTCGTAGGGCGCATCGATACCGGTGAAGTTCTTGATCTCGCCGGCGCGCGCCTTGCGGTATAGGCCCTTGGGGTCGCGCTGCTCGCACACCTCGATCGGCGTGTCCAGGAACACCTCGACGAACTCATCCTTCTCCAATAGCTCGCGCACCAGGCGCCGGTCGGCGCGGAACGGCGAGATGAAGGCGGTGATCACGATCACGCCCGCGTCCACGAACAGCCGCGCCACCTCGCCGATGCGGCGGATGTTCTCGACCCGCGCCTCGTCGGTGAAGCCCAAGTCCTTGTTGAGGCCGTGGCGGATGTTGTCGCCGTCCAGGAGATACGAGTGGTAACCGCCCAGGAACAGCGCCTGCTCCAGGGCGTTGGCCACCGTGGACTTGCCCGAGCCCGACAGGCCGGTCAGCCACACCACGCAGGGCTTCTGGCCCTTCTGGTTGGCGCGCTGCACGCGGCTCACCTTGTGCTCGTGCCACACCACGTTCTCGGACTTGTCCTGCAGCACCGGCTGCACGGCGCGGGTCACCATGCCGGCGCCGACGGTGCCGTTGCTCAGGCGGTCGATGGCGATGAAGGCGCCGGTGTGGCGCGAGGAGGCGTAGGGGTCGAACGCGACCTGTTCGCTGAACACCACGCGGCACTGGGCGATCTGGTTGAGCTTGAGCTCGTCGGCCAAGTCCTTCTGCAGTGTGTTCACGTCCACCACGTGGTGGATCTTCTCCACCACGCCGCTCACGGTCTTGGCGTTGAGCTTGAACAGGTACTGCTTGCCCGGCAGCATCGGCGCATCCGACATCCAGATCAGCCAGGCGTCGAGCGTGGTGCCCACATGGGGGGCGCGCTCGCCGTGTACAAGCATGTCGCCGCGGCTGATGTCGATCTCGTCCGCCAGCGTCAGGGTCACCGCCATGGGCGAGTGGGCCTCGTCCAGCTCGCCCTCCCAGGTGACGATGGAGGTGACCTTGCTGGAGCGGCGCGAGGGCAGCGCCATCACGGTGTCACCCTTCTTCACCACGCCGGCAGCGAGGGTGCCGCAGAAGCCACGGAAGTCCAGGTTCGGGCGGTTCACGTACTGCACCGGCAGGCGCAGGTCCTTGAGGTTCACGTCGTCGCCCACGTCCACCGTCTCGAGGATATCGAGCAGGGTCGGGCCGGCGTACCAGGGCATGTGCTCGCCGCGGTGCACCACGTTCTCGCCCACGAGGGCCGAGACCGGCACGAAGCGGATATCCGGCAGGTTGAGGGACTTGGCGAGCTCCAGGTAGTCCGCCTTGATGCTCTCGTAGACCTTCTGGTCGTAGCCCATCAGGTCCATCTTGTTTATGGCCACCACGGCGTGCCGGATGCCGAGCAGCGAGACGATGAAGCTGTGGCGGCGGGTCTGGGTCAGCACGCCCTTGCGCGCGTCGATGAGGATCACCGCCAGGTTCGCGGTGGACGCGCCGGTCGCCATGTTGCGGGTGTACTGCTCGTGGCCCGGCGTGTCGGCGATGATGAACTTGCGCTTCTCGGTGGTGAAGTAGCGGTAGGCCACGTCGATGGTGATGCCCTGCTCGCGCTCGGACTGCAGGCCGTCCACTAGCAGCGCCAGGTCCGGCGCCTCACCGGTGGTACCGTGCTTCTTGCTGTCCTTCTCCAGCGAGGCCAGGTGGTCCTCGAAGATCATGTCGGTGTCGTAGAGCAGGCGGCCGATGAGTGTGCTCTTGCCGTCGTCCACGCTGCCGCAGGTGATGAAGCGCAACAGCTCCTTCTGCTGGTCCTGGCGCAGGTAGCCCTCGATATCGTCGCGGATGAGTTTCTCTTGGGCGGACATCAGAAGTACCCCTCGCGCTTCTTCTCTTCCATGGAGCCGGCCTGGTCATGGTCGATCATGCGGCCCTGGCGCTCGGAGGTGCGGGTCAGCAGCATCTCCTGGATGATCTGCGGCAAGGTCACCGCCTCGGAACGCACCGCGCCCGATAGGGGATAGCAGCCCAGAGTGCGGAACCGCACCATCTCCATGCGCGGCTTCTCGCCCGGGTTCAGGCGCATGCGCTCGTCATCCACCATGATGAGGGCGCCGTCGCGGTCCACCACGGGCCTCGGCTTGGCGAAGTACAACGGGACCACCGGGATCTTCTCCAGGTAGATGTACTGCCACACGTCCAGTTCGGTCCAGTTGGAGAGCGGGAACACGCGGATGCTCTCGCCCTTGTTGATGCGGCCGTTGTAGAGGTTCCACAGCTCGGGGCGCTGGTTCTTGGGATCCCAGCGGTGGTTCTTGTCGCGGAACGAGTACACGCGCTCCTTGGCGCGGGACTTCTCCTCGTCGCGCCGGGCGCCGCCGAAGGCAGCGTCGAATTGGTACTTGGTGAGCGCCATCTTCAGCGACTCAGTCTTCATCACGTCCGTGTACTTCTTGCTGCCGTGGTCGAACGGGTTCATACCCGCCTTCACGCCCTCCTGGTTCACGTTCACGATCAGCTCCAGCCCAAGTCGCTTCGCGGTCTCGTCGCGGAAGCGGATCATGTCGCGGAACTTCCAGGTGGTGTCCACATGCAGCAAGGGGAATGGCAGCTTGCCAGGATGGAAGGCCTTCAAGGCCAGGTGCAGCATCACCGAGCTGTCCTTGCCGATGGAGTACATCATCACCGGCCGCTCGAACTCGGCCGCCACCTCGCGGATGATATGGATGCTCTCGGCTTCAAGCTCCTTGAGATGGTTCAGGCGGTAGTCCTTCATCGCTCCACTCGGGCTATGCTGTAACGGCACAGGAGGGTCGTCCCTCCCGTGCCTGGGGATGGAATCGGGTCAGCCGGCGCGGCTCAGAACGGGATGTCGTCGTCCTGGAAGTCGCCGCCGCCGGCGGGCTCGCTGGCCGGTGCGCCGCGGCTCGGCGCCTCGTCGCGCATGCTGCGATCGGCGCCACCCATGGATGGCGCGCCCGCGCCGCCGCGGCCGCCCAGCATCTGCATCTCGTCCACCATGATCTCGGTGACGTAGTGCTTCTGCCCGTCCTTCTCGTAGTCGCGGGTGCGCAGCCGACCCTCGATGTAGATCTGCTGGCCCTTGCGCACGTACTCGCCGACGATCTCCGCCAGGCGGTTATAGAAGGTGAGCTTGTGCCACTCGGTGCGTTCTTTCTTCTCGCCAGTCTGCTTGTCCTTCCAGGACTCATTCGTCGCGGCGGAGATGTTCACCACCGCGCCGCCGGAGGGCATGTACTTGACCTCAGGGTCTCTGCCCACCGTGGCCACCAGGATCACCTTGTTTACGCCGCGTGCCATATGTCGCTCCGGAGTAGGTCCGGCTCAGGACCTGTTTTACCGCAAAAGTCCGCTATTTTACTTGCTGGGACTGCCCCGGGTCACGCTTTTCCACCTCCGGGAGCCCATCAACGGGCTGGAAAACCCGCCGCGCCGTCCCCATATCAAACGCTCAATCCGCCGTTTTCCGCCCTGATTTCCGGCCTGCTACAGCTTTGCGCCGGAATGGGGCCGCGGCGTAAACTTCAATGTTCGCTCGCATTCAAGGCTAGACATGGCTCTCGACACCATCCGCGTCCGCGGCGCCCGTACCCACAACCTCGCCAACGTGGACGTGGACCTGCCCCGCGACAAGCTCATCGTCATCACCGGCCTGTCCGGCTCGGGCAAGTCCTCCCTGGCTTTCGACACCATCTACGCCGAGGGCCAGCGCCGCTACGTGGAGTCCCTCTCCGCCTACGCCCGCCAGTTCCTCTCCATGATGGAGAAGCCGGACGTGGACCACATCGAGGGCCTGTCGCCGGCCATCTCGATCGAGCAGAAGTCCACCTCCCACAATCCCCGCTCCACTGTGGGCACGGTGACGGAGATCTACGACTACCTGCGCCTGCTGTTTGCTCGTGCTGGCATACCTCGTTGTCCGGACCACCACATAGACCTGACCGCCCAGACCGTGAGCCAGATGGTGGACCAGGTGCTGGCGCTTCCGGAGGACACCAAGCTCCTCTTGCTGGCGCCGGTGGTGCATGAGCGCAAGGGCGAGCACCTGGAGCTCCTGGCGGAGCTGCGCGCCCAGGGCTTCGTGCGCGCCCGCATCGACGGCACGGTGGTGGAGCTGGACCAGGCCCCCAAGCTGGACCTGCGCCGCAAGCACACCATCGAGGTGGTGGTGGACCGTTTCAAGGTGCGGCCGGACGTCGCCCAGCGCCTGGCGGAGTCCTTCGAGACCGCCCTGCGCCTCGCCGACGGCATCGCCCACATCGCGTTCATGGACGAGCCGAAGAAGCCCGAGCTCACCTTCTCCTCCAAGTTCGCCTGCCCCGTCTGCGGCTACTCCATCGCCGAGCTGGAGCCGCGCCTGTTCTCGTTCAACAACCCGGTGGGCGCCTGCCCCGGCTGCGACGGCTTGGGCGTGCGCCAGTTCTTCGACCCGGCGCGGGTGGTGACCCAGCCGCAGCTGTCGCTGGCGGGCGGCGCGGTGCGCGGCTGGGACCGGCGCAACACCTACTATTTCCAGCTCATCCAGAGCCTGGCGCGCCACTACAAGTTCGACATCGAGACCCCCTTCGAGGATCTGCCGGAGAAGATCCGCCGCGTCATCATGCAGGGCAGCGGCAGCGAGTCCATCCTGTTCAGCTACACCAACGAGCGCGGCAGCCGCAGCAGCCGGCGCCATCCCTTCGAGGGCGTGCTGCCCAACATGGAACGCCGCTACCGGGAGACCGAGTCCATGATGGTGCGGGAGGAGCTCGCCAAGTACCTGAGCGCCCGTCCCTGTCCGGACTGCGAAGGCACGCGCCTCAAGCGCGAGGCACGCAACGTATTCGTGGCTGGCGACAACCTGCCGGCCATCACCAGCCGCTCCGTGGGCGACGCCCTCAGGTTCTTCGACACCCTTCAGCTCTCCGGCAGCCGCGGCGAGATCGCCGCCAAGATCGTGAAGGAAATCCGCGCGCGGGTCTCGTTCCTGGTGAACGTGGGGCTGGACTACCTCAGCCTCGACCGCAGCGCCGAGACCCTCTCGGGCGGCGAGGCCCAGCGCATCCGCCTGGCGAGCCAGATCGGCTCGGGTCTGGTGGGTGTCATGTACATCCTGGACGAGCCCTCCATCGGCCTGCACCAGCGGGATAACGAGCGCCTGCTGGCGACCCTCACCCGACTGCGCGACATCGGCAACACCGTGATCGTGGTGGAGCACGACGAGGATGCGATCCGGCGCGCCGACCACGTGCTGGACATGGGTCCCGGCGCCGGTGTGCACGGCGGAAAGATCGTGGCCCAGGGCACTCCGGAGGAGATCGCGGCGGACCCGGACTCCGTCACCGGCCAATACCTGTCTGGCCGTCGTGGCATCCCGGTGCCTGAGCGGCGCCTGCCGCCGGACAAGAAACGCATGCTGCGCATCAAGAAAGCCCGCGGCAACAACCTCAAGGCCGTGGACGTGGAGATCCCGCTGGGTCTCATGACCTGCGTCACCGGCGTGTCCGGCTCTGGCAAGTCCACGCTCATCAACGACACCCTCTACCGCTACGCGGCACGGCGCCTCAACGACGCCTCCGACGAGGCCGCCCCCAGCGACGGCATCGAGGGCCTGGAGAAGATCGACAAGATCATCGACATCGACCAGTCCCCCATCGGCCGCACCCCGCGCTCGAATCCTGCCACCTACACGGGGCTGTTCACGCCCATCCGCGAGCTATTCGCGGAGGTGCCGGAGGCCCGCTCCCGCGGCTACAACCCAGGGCGCTTCAGCTTCAACGTGAAGGGCGGGCGCTGCGAGTCCTGTCAGGGCGACGGCGTCATCAAGGTGGAGATGCACTTCCTGCCGGACATCTATGTGGCCTGCGACGTGTGCAAGGGCAAGCGCTACAACCGCGAGACCCTGGACATCCGCTACAAGGGAAAGACCATCCACGAGGTGCTGGAGATGACCGTGGAGGACGCACTGGAGTTCTTCAGCGCCGTGCCGGTGGTGGCCAACAAGCTGCGCACCCTCACCGCCGTGGGCCTCACCTACGTGCGCCTGGGGCAGAACGCCACGACCCTCTCGGGTGGTGAGGCGCAGCGCGTGAAACTGGCGCGTGAGCTCTCCAAGCGAGACACCGGCAGCACCCTCTATATATTGGACGAGCCCACCACCGGCCTGCATTTCCATGACATCGAGCAGCTCCTGGGCGTGCTCCGGCAGCTGCGGGACGGCGGCAGCACCGTGGTCGTCATCGAGCACAACCTGGACGTGATCAAGACCGCCGACTGGATCGTCGACCTCGGTCCCGAGGGCGGTGCCGGCGGCGGCCACATCGTGGTCACGGGCACTCCGGAGGAGGTGGCGGCCCACGCCGGCTCCTACACCGGCCTGTTCCTGAAGCCCGTGCTCGCCCCGGCGCGGGAAGCGCGGCCGCGCAAGACCGGCACGCGCCGCTGATGCAGCACCGCCACCTCTTCATCCTTACCCCACCCTTCTCCGGCTCAACCTTGCTGGTGCGCTTGCTCGCCACCTCGCCGCGTGTCTCCACCTTCTCCTCGGAGCGTGGCGAGGGCATGAATATCCCGGAACTGCGCGAGATCATGCAGCCGCATCGTTGGGATCCGGGAAAGCCGATGCCCTGGGACGAGATCCGCCGGGTGTTCGAGCGCCACTGGGATATGACGCGCCCGGTGCTGGTGGAGAAAGGCCCGGCAAACCAGCTGCGCACCCGCGAGATCGAGGCAGCATTCGAGAACGCGAGCTTCATCGTCATGATGCGCGACCCTTATGCCTGGTGCGAAAGCATGGACCGGCGCGGACGACATGGCGGCAGGACTCAGTCCATGACCGAATACGCCCATCGCTGGCTGCACCATGCCCATCTCCTAAGGGAAGGAAGTGGCCGGCTTGAGCGTGTGTTGCGCTTCTCCTACGAGGAACTCTGCGATGACACTCACGCGGTGAAGAGCCGCATCGAGGCTTTCCTGCCCGAGGTGGGAACGCTCACTCCGGAAGGTGAGTTCGAGGTGCACTCGGCGCTGGGCCGCCGCCGCAATCCCATCACCAATGCCAACCCCGCCGCCGTGGCGCGCCTGGACGCTGGGCAACGGGGTGAGATCAGCCTGGTCCTGGGCAAGGACCCGGCGCTGCTGGAGCACTTTGGCTACCAGTTGAGGACTGGCTGATGAAGACGCGCGGCCCCACCTTCCTGGGCATCGGCGCCCAGAAGGCCGGAACCACCTGGCTTCACAGCATGCTGAGCCTGCATCCCGACATAGGGATGCCAGAGCAGAAGGAACTGCACTTTTGGGACCGTGAGGTGCCGGACAATGCCAGCATACAGGGCTATCTGGCCGGCTTCGATCATCTTGCCGGCGATGCACGGGGTGAGATCACGCCTAGTTATGCCATCTTGCCGGCGGAGCGCGTCGATCTCATCCATGCCGCCCTTCCGCGGCTGCAACTCATCTACGTGCTGCGCAACCCCATCGACCGGGCTTGGTCGCAAGCGCGCATGGAACTGGCGCGGGCGGTGCATCACGGCCTCGAACTTGATGCCACTGGGCGAGATGCTTGGCTTATAGACCAGGTCGCCAGCAGCGGGTCGCTCGCGCGGGGTAACTACCCGGCGTGCATCAGGAACTGGTCACGCCGGTTCGCCCCGGACCAGCTGCGCGTGTGGATCTACGACGATGTGGTCGCTGCGCCCCGCGCATTCCTGGAAGCTTGTGCCATGCACCTGGGCGTGGACCCTTCCTTCTATGCGGGATTGCCCCAGTCCGTGCTAGGACAACAAGTGCTTCCGGAACAGCGCATATTGAACGTACCCCGGCTGGACGCCCCCCAGACGCCTCCCAGTGACATCGCGCGACGCCTCGTGGACATCTATGCTCCCGTCGTGCGGGAACTGGGACCCATGTTGGGCCGCGACTTGTCCGGGCTCTGGCTGGCGGCCTACCAAACCGTGCCGGACTGAAGCTCAATC